>CAYZVO010000001.1:0-49821 GCA_964481655.1 uncultured Enterobacterales bacterium
GTCGGCGCTGGCGCCATCGGAGTCGTCGTCGATGCCGTTGCAGGACTCGGCGGCGCCGGGGTTGATCGCGGCGTCGCCGTCGTCGCAGTCGCTGTCGTCGTCCACCCAGCCCTCGCCGGCGTCGCAGGTCTCGCTGGTGGTGTCGGGATCCCCGTAGCCGTCCCCGTCGGCGTCGGCGTACCACAGCCCGGTCACGTCCTCGTCGATGTCGCCGTCGCAGTCGTCGTCGATGTCGTTGCACGCCTCGGCGGCGTGGGGATGCACGGTCGGGTCCAGGTCGTCGCAGTCGGTGGCGTCGGCGACCCATCCGCTCGCGGCGGCGCAGGCGTCCTCGCCCCAGTCGGGGTTGCCGAAGCCGTCGCCGTCGGCGTCCAGGTGCCATGTGGTGGTGACCCCTTCGTCGATTTCCCCGTCGCAGTCATTGTCCGCGCTGTCGCAGGCCTCTTCCGCGCCAGGGAAGATCGCGGCGTCATGGTCGTCGCAGTCCTCGGTCTCGATGAAGCCGTCGCCGTCGGCGTCGGCGTCGACGTCGGGGGAGGCAGTGTCGGGCTTGTCGTCGCAGGCGGTGAGCAGCAGCAGGCCGAGGGAGAGGGCGGGCACGCGCATTTGAAGTACCTCTGGAGGGGACGACGCCTTTGACACGTGGCGGATCCGCAGAGGGCAATGCGGGTCGCGATCTGTCCCTCGGCCCGGCTGCCCCTCGTCGGCGCGGTGGCGGAGGCGGTGGGCTTCGGACAAAAGAAAACGCCCGCTGCGTGAGCAACGGGCGTCTTGATGGCGGCCCCTGGTGGACGCAGCTAGAACTATGTTCATGGCGCCGTCGAGCGACTTGAAAGCCCAGATGGAGCTATTGCGGGGGTTGCCCCGGGGATGGGTGGAGGTGCCGTGATTTCGGTCCCGGAGAACCCGGTCTGGTGGACGCAGCTAGAACGCTGCTCTTTGCTCTGTCGAGTGGGGTGATGGCGCAGATGGAGCTGCTGGCGGGGTTGCCGCGGTGGTGGGTGGAGGTGGGATAGATCCAGGCCGATCCCCTTCGCCGCCCGAGCGGCTCGGAGCGACCATGATCGATTCCTCCCTCCCCGAAGAACTCACAGGGTGGTGGCGCATCGTGGACACGGAGACCTGGGTGAACGACGGGTTGGACATCCTGGGCCCGGCGCTGATCTCCTTCACCGGCGATGACGATCGCCTTCGAATGCACTGCCTGCTCGCCTATGTGTACCCGAGGCCCACCAAGACGGGGCTATCGTTCCGCTGGCGTGGCGCCTGGGAGTACGACCAGATGACGGGAACGGGCAGCGCCAGGCTCGGCAAGGACGGTCGTCTTCACGGCACCCTCAGGATCAAGGACGGGGACAGCAGCGCGTTCACGGCGGTGAGGGCGGAGCCGCCGACATCGCCAATCTCCGACCCGCCTTCCTACCGGGACAAGTGGCGTCGCTGGTGATGAATGATGCTCGGGGGATCTGAGACGCTCCGCGGACCGGACAGAATCTGACACTATCCATATTTACGATTCGTGTGGATATGGGTAGTATGAGGGTGCAGGAGGGAGCAGCCCATGGAACATCAGGTCATCGGAGCGAACCTGGTCAGGATCAGGAAGCACCGCCGCAAGACCCAGGTCGAGGTGGCGGAGGCCTCCGGTTTGTCCCGGGCTGCCTATCGCAGCGTGGAGAAGGGTCGGTCGCTGCCGCGCACCGAGAACCTGCGGGCCATCGCGCGTGCCCTCGGTGTGCCTGTGCGCGAGCTGGTCACCCCCGTGCCCCGTCTCCAGCACGTACGCTTCCGGTCTCTCAAGAAGCTGAAGAGCCGCGACCAGGTCGTGGTCGAGGTCGCCCGATGGTTGAAGGACTTCGGGGAGCTCGAAGATCTCCTTGGTGAGCGCTGTGAGCATGACCTCGGGCTCCTCTGGGAGAAGCTGGCCAGCGTGGATGAGGACCGGCCTCTGGTAGCGGCCGTGATGGCGCGCGAGCACTTCGGGCTCACTCCGCAGCAGCCTGTCCACGACGTGTGCGGGCTACTCGATGCTCATGGGGTCAAGGTCCACGCCATCGAGGTGGCCAGCGTTGCTTTCCTGGGCCTCTCTGTCGCCTCCGAGGATGGGGGCCCAGCCGTCGTCGTCAACCACTGGCCTCGGCTGGCTGTGGAGCACTGGATCTACAGCGCGGTCCATGAGCTGGGGCACCTGCTGCTCCATCGTCCTGCCTACGACATCGGCGTGGAGGCCGAGGACGACGAGCAGGAGAAGGAGGCCGAGGCCTTCGCCTCCCACTTCCTCATGCCCGAGGCTGCGTTTCAGCGTGAGTGGCGTGAGGCGCGTGGGCTCCCTCTGCTCGAGCGGGTCATCAAGGTGAAGCGGATCTTTCGGGTGAGCTGGCGGGTGGTCGTCTACCGGGTCTGCGAGCCGCTGTCTTCCGAACAGAGGAAGAGGGTGTGGATGCGGATCGCGTGGGAATACCGGGAGAGGACCGGGCGGCCGCTGCTCAAGCTCACCGAGCCCGCTGGGATCCCCACCGAGGTCTTCGGGGCGCCGCGCATCATCGCCCGCTCGGGCAATGAGCTGTCAGGCCTCGATGCCTTCGATTTCAAGCGTGATCGGCTGGCGTGGCTGGTACGGAGGGCCTTCGAGGAGGGCGCGATTTCCCTCTCCCGGGCTGCGGAGATCCTGGACATCAGCCTGGAAAACATGCGGGAGCGAGCGGCGTCCTGGGCAGAGGCGGGGGTTGACGGATGCTGTTCGTCGTCGATGCCAATGTCCTGATCGACTTCGTCGAGGTGGACGCATCCTTCCTCACGGTGGCTGTTCGCCACCTCGGGCCGGTCCATGTGCCCCGTGACGTGTTGGATGAGATCTCCAGCCTGGACGAGGCAGCCTGTGAGCGTCTCGGGCTGCTGGTGGTCGATGGCACGATCGAGCAGTTGCTCGAGGCCGGCGCCTCGCAGGGGGCGCTCTCCTTCTACGACCGGCTCTGCTTCATCCTGGCCCGTGACCACGGGTGGACCTGCGTCACGAACGACCGTCGCCTCCGCCGGGAGTGCGAGGCTGGCGAGGTCGACGTGATGTGGGGGCTGCAGATGATCCTGGCGGCGCTGGACGCGGGTGCCCTGGACGCCGACTCCGCCCTCGAGCTGGGTGAGGCCGTGGTCGCCAACAACGCCTGGATCGCGGATGCGGTCCTACAGCGGTTCCGCGAGAGAGTGGCAGCGAGCTAGGCGACGATGGCGCGGGAGAGAGGATAGAGCGCGCGGCCTCTCCCGGCCCTGAGGCTCCGCGATGCGCGCTGACCTGATCCTCCAGTACCTCCTGCTGGTGTTCGCAGGGTGGGTCAATCGTCGCCAGCAGCGGGCCATCCACTACCTCCTGACCGAGAACGCGGTGCTGCGCGAGCAGCTTGGGCCCCGGCGGCTTCGGTTCACGGATGCCCAGCGGCGTCGTCTGGCCGTGAAGGGCAAGGCTATGGGCCGCAGGGCTCTGGCGGAGGTCGCCAGCATCGTCACGGCGGACACCATCCTGCGCTGGTACCGGCAGCTCGTGGCCAGGAAGTACGACGGCTCTTCGGGGCGCAACCCGGGCAGGCCCCCCAAGTCGGCGGACATCGTCGCTCTGGTGCTGCGTCTGGCGCGAGAGAACCCTGGCTGGGGCTACACCCGGATCCGGGACGGCTTGTTCCAGCTCGGTCACGAGATCAGCAGGAGCACGGTGAAGCGCATCCTGCAGGAGCACGGCTTCGAGCCGGCCCCCGAGCGCAAGCGGACCACGTCCTGGCACACCTTCTTGAAGGCGCACTGGGGTAGCATCGCCGCGGCCGACTTCCTGACCGTGGAGGTGCTGACGGTGACAGGGCTGGTCCGCTACCACGTGCTGGTGGTCATGGACCTCATGACGCGCAAGGTCGAGATCGCGGGCATCAGCCCCGAGCCGACAGGCCCGTGGATGGTGCAGGTGGCCCGTCAGCTCACCGACAGCGAGGACGGGTTCCTGCTCGGCAAGCGCTTCATCGTCCTCGACCGTGACCGTCTCTACTCGTCGGCGTTCCGCAGGACGCTCGGGGACTTCGGAGTGAAGGTGCTGCGCCTTCCCGCAAGGAGCCCCAACCTCAACGCCTTCGTGGAGCGCTTCGTGCTCTCGATCAAGAGCGAGTGCCTGGACCGGCTGATCCCACTGGGCGAGGCCCATCTGCGCTGGGCCGTGAGGGAGTACGTCCGCCACTACAACGCGGAGCGCCCGCACCAGGGGCTCGGTGGGGCGCTGATTGAAGGAGCGCACCGGCCAGCGGCCTTGGATGGGGAGGTGCGGTGTCGGGAGCGGGTCGGAGGGCTGCTGCGGTTCTACTACCGCGAGGCGGCCTGATGGCTCGGCGGTGAGCGGATGGGGGTGCAGGAGGAGGTGGAGTTGCGAGGGGAGGCAGGAGTGCGCCTGGAGGTCGGCAGCGTCCGGAATCGAGAGGCCAGCGGTGCTCGGAGGGTGCTGGCTGGCCGTCGGGCGGGCGCAGATCGGCCCCGTTCAGCAGGGCTACGACGGCGCTGACGGGGGCATCAGCGCGTGGGCTGAGTTTTGGTACAGGACGGGAATCGCCGAGCGGCCCCCCAACGAAAAACGCCTCCAGAGCGGACTCTGAAGGCGTTTTTGGTAGATGGCGGGGTGGACGGGACTCGAACCCGCGGCCTCCGGCGTGACAGGCCGGCGTTATAACCAACTTAACTACCACCCCGTTTTTGAAAGAGTCAGCTCGGTGGAAGGGTGGGCGGAACAGGGCTCGAACCTGCGACCCGTAGCGTGTAAGGCTACTGCTCTCCCGACTGAGCTATCCGCCCACAACGTCATCGAGGCAAGCTCATGAGCGCTGCGAGCGCCATCGCATCTAACAGACGGTGTTCGGGTGTCAAGGGTCCCGCGGGTCAACATGCGCCACTTTTTTTGCACTGGCAGATCGACCCCCGCGATCCCCACCGGAGTCCCATGACCTCCCTCACGGTTCCCTGGCCCTCCCTGCCCCACCGCCTCCCCGCGCGTCCCGCCGCGATCCTGGGCTTCGCCCTTCTCTTCTCCGTCGGCTGCCGCGACGCGGACACGGACCTGGACACCGGCGACACGGCCCCGCCGACGGACGGCGCCTACCCCCTCGACGACGTGGTCGTGGACTGGCAGCCCTGCTCGCTGATCGACGGCGAGGACGACGGCCTGGCTGAGTGCGCGGCCGTGGACATGCCCTTGTTCTGGGACGATCTCGACGGGCAGACCTTCTCCACCTACGCCAAGCGCCTGGTGGATGACAGCCGCACCCCCGATGGCCAGGTCTGGCTGCTGCACGGCGGCCCCGGCGGCGCGGGCACCATCGGGCTGGCCAGCTGGATGGCCGAGATCCAGGCCGACATGCCCCAGCTCGACGTCTACACCCTCGACCCCCGCGGCACGGGGTACTCGGAGTTCCTCGAGTGCCCCGATCAGCAGTCCGACATGAGCGACCAGGGCAGCTGGGTGACCCTCGATGAGCTGCCCGCCTGCGTGGACTACGTCGAGGATCACTACGGCGACCGCCTGCAGGTCTACGGCACCACCTCCGCGGCCATCGACCTGGCGGCCCTGATGACCGCCACGGAGCTCGAGGGCGTGGACCAGCTCATCTGGGGCGGCTCCGGCGGCACCTTCTGGTCCCAGCGCTTCCTGCAGCTGTTCCCCGACATGGCCGAGGGCGTGGTCCTCGAGGGCATCGTGCCCCCGAACGAGAGCCTGGTCTTCCAGGACGAGTACGACGAGCTCATCGCCCACCGGGTGCTCGAGCTGTGCACCGAGGACCCCTTCTGCGCAGACAAGCTCCCGGATCCGGAAGCCACCGTGGCGGAGCTGCTGGTGAAGATGGACGAGGGCCACTGCGGCGATCTGGGCATGGACGCCGACAGCCTGCGCTCCTTCGTGCGGACCATGGACTACTACCACCTGACCATGGCGATGGTCCCGGCCCTGATCTACCGCCTGGACCGCTGCAGCGACGACGACTTCGACGCCATCGTCAACTTCTACTACGCCCTGTGGGGCGGGGACTCCGACCCCCGCGAGATGTCCACCCTGCTGTTCTTCAACGAGGGCTGGTCGGAGCTGTGGGAGCACCACTGGTTCGCCGACAACAGCGAGCTGCTGGCCTACCTCGACGAGGTCCACCAGGACGGCACCTTCACCATGGGTCTGGGCTACGACCGCAACGAGTACTACCTGGGCTGGCCCCGCTACAGCGACCCCCTGGACGACACCTGGGCCATCTCCGACGTGCCCATGCTGATGCTGCAGGGCGAGCTCGATCCGTCGACGCCGCTGTTCTTCGCCAAGGACGTGGGCGAGCACTTCACGGGCGAGCACCAGCACTGGACCCAGTTCGCCTACTCGCCCCACAACGTGATCTCGGGCTCACCCCTGTCCCACGACTACGGCGCCGAGCACTGCGGGCAGCGGCTGTTCTACGACTTCCTGGACGACCCGACGGGCGCGCTGGACACCGGCTGCGTCGCCGAGGTGGCGCCGCCGGACTTCGAGGGCCTGGTCTACGCCCCCTACATCTTCGGCACCGAGGACTACTGGGAGAACAAGCAGGCGGCCTTGCGGGTGGCTCCCCACGAGCCCGTCTGGCGCGAGCTCGAGGCCATGCGCGTGGCGGTCCGGTCGGTGCCGTGGTCGGTCCGGCCCCAGTGGATCAGCAACGGGTTCTAAGCGGGCGCTTGGTTCGCCGCCTCGCCCTCGAAGAGCTTGTCGGGCTCGTCGAGCACCAGCGCGCGGGGCAGGACCTCGTCCATGTGCTCCACGCAGATGATGTCGAGCCCGTCGGAGACCTCCTTGGGGATGTCCGGGAGGTCCTTCTCGTTGCGCTTGGGGATCAGCACGGTGGTGGCCCCGCCGCGCAGGGCGGCCAGGGTCTTGTGCTTGAGCCCGCCGATGGGCAGCACCCGGCCCCGCAGGGTGATCTCGCCGGTCATGGCGATGTGGCGGGAGACGGGGATGCCGGTGAGCGCGGAGACCAGGGCGGTGGCCATGGCGATGCCGGCGGAGGGGCCGTCGGTGCGCATGGCGTTGCCGGGGTAGTGCACGTGGAAGTCGTGCTTCTCCTTGAACTCGGGGTCGAGGCCCAGCCGATCCGCCCGTGAGCGGATGTAGGTGAAGGCGGCCTCGGCGGACTCCTTGAGCCAGTCGCCCAGCCGGCCGGTGAGCAGCAGCTTGCCGGAGCCGGGCACGATGGCGACCTCGATGCTCAACATCTCGCCGCCCCAGGGGGTGACGGCCAGGCCCTTGACCATGCCGACCTCGTCGCGGGCCTCGGCCTGATCCTGCTGGTAGCGGGGCACGCCGAGCAGCTTGCGGAGGGACTTGGTGGTGATGCGGGCGTGGAACTCGGGGCCCTGGTTGACCACCCGGCGGGCCACCTTGCGGCACAGGGTGGCGATCTCGCGCTCGAGGTTCCGGACGCCGGCTTCCTTGGTGTACTGCTGCACGACCCCGAGGCAGGCCTCGCGGGTGAGGGTGAGGTTCGACTCTTCGATGCCGTTGGCCTCGAGCTGCTTGGGCAGCAGGAAGCGCTTGGCGATGGCGAGCTTCTCGCGCTCGGTGTAGCCGGTCAGCTCGATGATCTCGAGCCGGTCGATGAGCGCGGGGGGCACGCCCTGGATGGTGTTGGCGGTGCAGACGAACATCACCCGGGACAGGTCGTAGTCCAGCTCGATGTAGTGGTCCGAGAAGGTGTGGTTCTGCTCGGGGTCGAGCACCTCGAGCAGGGCCGAGGACGGGTCGCCCCGGAAGTCCATGCTCATCTTGTCGATCTCGTCGAGCAGGAACACGGGGTTCGAGCTGCCCACCCGCCGTAGGGACTGCATGATCTTGCCGGGCAGGGCGCCGATGTAGGTCCGGCGGTGGCCGCGGATCTCGGCTTCGTCGCGCACGCCGCCCAGGGCCACGCGCACGTACTCGCGACCGGTGGCCCGGGCGATGGAGCGGGCCACGGAGGTCTTGCCGACGCCGGGGGGGCCCACCAGGCACAGGATCGGGCCGCGCATGCGGTCGTCGCGCTGCTTCACCAGGCTCGAGACGGCCAGGTACTCGGTGATGCGGCTCTTGACCTTGCGCAGGCCGTAGTGGTCCTCGTCGAGGACGTCCTGGGCCTTGTCGATGTCGTGGTTCTCTTCGGTGTAGGTGGACCACGGCAGGTCGAGCACCCAGTCGATGTAGTTGCGGGTGACGGTGGCCTCGGCCGCCATCGGCGACATCATCTTGAGCTTGCGCAGCTCCTTGCGCAGGCGCTGCTTGCCCTCGGGGGGGAGCTTGTCGTCCTCGATGCGGCTCTCGAGCTCCTGCAGCTCGGACTTGAACTCGTCCTTGTCCCCCAACTCCTTCTGGATCGCCTGCATGCGCTCGTTCAGGTAGTACTCCTTCTGGGAGCGCTCGACCTGCTTCTTGACGCGGGTCTTGATCTTGCGTTCGACCTGCAGGATCTCGATCTCGGCCTGGACGTACTCGAGCAGCCGCTTGAGCCGCACGGTGGGGTCGACCTCTTCGAGCAGGGACTGCTGGTCTTCGGTCTTGAGGCCCAGCCGGAAGGCGAGCATGTCGGAGAGCTGGCCGGGCTCGTCCACGGATCCCACCGAGACGAGGGCCTCGGGAGCCAGGGCCTTGTTGAGCTTCTGGTACTCGTCGAAGGCATCGCGCACCGAGCGGATCAGCGGCTCGACCACCTCGGGGTCCGCCTCGGGGGCCCGGGGCAGCTCGAGCTCGACGGTCATCAGGGGGTCTGTGCCCACGAAGCGCTTGATGCGTCCCCGCTCCTGCCCCTCGATGAGGGCCTTCATGGTGCCATCGGGCAGCTTGAGGACCTGCATGATCTGGCCGACGCAGCCCAGCTCGTGGAGGTTCTCTTCGTTGGGCTCGGCCACCCGGGGATCGCGCTGGGCCACCAGGAAGATGCGCCCGCCGTTGTTGTTGGCTTGGCGCAGGGCCCGGATGGACTTTTCACGGCCCACGATCAGGGGGATGACCTGGTGGGGGAAGAGTACCAGGTTCCGCAGCGGGAGCAGCGGGAGCGTGGTCTCGTCCTCGTCGACGCGCTTGCGGGACTTGAAGATCATGGGGCCTCCGGAGGCCTGCTAGCCGCTCACCTTCTGGTGGGCGGCGCTCTCGCCGCTCGATCCGTAGACCAGGATGGGGCGCTGCTTGGCCTTGACGGTCTCTTCGTTGACGATGCACTCCTTGACGTCGTCGATGGACGGCAGGTCGTACATCACGTCGAGCATGATGTCCTCGAGGATGGAGCGCAGGCCTCGGGCGCCGGTCTTGCGGGCCATGGCCTCGCGGGCGATCTCGAGCATGGCGCCGTCGGTGAACTGCAGGTCCACGTCCTCGAGCTCGAAGAGCTTGCGGTACTGGCGGATGAGGGAGTTGCGCGGCTTCTCGAGGATCTGCACCAGGGCGTCCTCGTCGAGATCCTCGAGGGTGGCGGTGACCGGCAGGCGGCCGATGAACTCGGGGATGAGCCCGAAGCGCAGCAGATCTTCCGGCTCGGTCTTGGCCAGCAGCTCGCCCCGGGACATCTCCTTCTGGTCCTTGACCGCCGCGCCGAAGCCCACGCCGGACTTGTTCAGGCGCTGCTCGACGATCTTGTCCAGGCCCACGAAGGCGCCGCCGCAGACGAAGAGGATGTTGGTGGTGTCGATCTGCAGGAACTCCTGCTGGGGGTGCTTGCGGCCGCCCTTGGGGGGCACGTTGGCCACGGTGCCCTCGATGATCTTGAGCAGGGCCTGCTGCACACCCTCGCCGGAGACGTCGCGGGTGATGGAGGGGTTCTCCGACTTGCGGCCGATCTTGTCGATCTCGTCGATGTAGATGATGCCCTTCATGGTCCGCTCGACGTTGTACTCGGCGGCCTGGAAGAGCGACAGGATCACGTTCTCGACGTCTTCACCGACGTACCCGGCTTCCGTGAGGCTGGTGGCGTCGACGATGGTGAAGGGCACGTTGAGGAAGCGGGCCAGGGTCTGAGCCAGCAGGGTCTTGCCCGTGCCGGTGGGGCCCAGCATCAGGATGTTCGACTTCTGCAGCTCGACCTCGTCGTGGCCGCGGCGGGCGTCGATGCGCTTGTAGTGGTTGTGCACGGCCACCGAGAGGATCCTCTTGGCGGTCTCCTGCCCGATCACGTACTCGTCGAGGTGGGCCTTGATCTCCTTGGGCTTGGGCACCAGGGCGCGGGAGGCGTAGTAGTCCTCGCGCTCGTACTCTTCGGTGATGATGCCGTTGCAGAGCTCGACGCACTCGTCGCAGATGTAGACCGACGGCCCTGCGATGAGCTTCTTGACGTCCTTCTGGGACTTGCCGCAGAAGGAGCAGGACAGATCCCGGCTCTCGGGGCGCCTTCGGACCACGGTTAGTCCTCCTGCTCTTCGCCGCGGGGCTGGATGACCTCGTCGATGAGCCCGTACTCGAGGGCCTCGGCGGCGGACATGAAGCGATCGCGCTCGGTGTCGCGGCTGATGGTCTCCATGTCCTGGCCGGTGTGGTTGGCCATGATCTGGTTGATCTCGGCGCGCACCCGGAGGATCTCCTTCGCATGGATCTCGATGTCCGTGGCCTGGCCGCGGTAGCCGCCCAGGGGCTGGTGGATCATGATCCGCGAGTGGGGCAGGGCCCGCCGCTTGCCCTTGGCGCCGGCCGCCATGAGCACCGCACCCATGCTCGCCGCCTGGCCCACGCAGATGGTGGAGACGTCGGAGCGGATGTAGTTCATGGTGTCGTAGATGGCCAAGCCGGCCGAGATGACGCCGCCGGGGGAGTTGATGTACAGGAAGATGTCCTTCTCGGGATCGGCGCTCTCGAGGAAGAGCATCTGCGCGATGACCACGTTGGCCACTTCGTCGTAGATGGGCGAGCCCAGGAAGATGATGCGGTCTTCGAGCAGCCGGGAGTAGATGTCCCAGGCGCGCTCGCCTCGGTGGGTGCGCTCGACCACGGTGGGGATGAGGACGCGGTTGAGCTGCTCGGGGATGCGGGGATGGTCGGACATGGAGGCTCCGTGAGGGGATCGTACAGGCGTCCCTAACTCGCTGCGCGAGCGTTCAGCTGTCAGCTATCAGCTGTCAGCATCATCGATGACGGTGGCGGTGCGAAGCGTAGAGGGTAGACACGAACGCACCCGAAGCAACACGCTGTTCTCGGCGTGACGTCCGCGGGCGCAGGACGATCAAACCCGGCACCGAGGTGCCGGGTCGGAAGCTGATGGCTGACAGCTGACGGCGGACAGCTACAGCAGGCCTTCGAGGGCCTCGAGGATCTGGGCCTTGGTGGACTTGGTGTTCACCGCCAGCTCGTGCTCCTTGGCGATGGCCAGCAGCTCGGCCTTCTTCATGGAGGCCTTCCAGGTCTTCTCTACGGTCGGGGCGGCGGGGGCCTCTTCGGCGGGCTCGTCGACGGGGGCGTCGTCGGCACCCTCGGCGGCCTCGGCCAGCTCGGCCAGGTCCGGCATGGGCGGAGGCTCGACCAGGGTGGCCTGCTCGAACAGCCAGTCCAGGACCTTCTCTTCCAGCAGGCGGGAGCGCAGGGTGTCCACCGCGCCCTCTTCCTGCATCAGGTAGCCCTTGATGGCCTCGACGCGCTGGCCGCGCTCGTCGGCGATCTTCTGGTAGGTCTCTTCCAGGTCGGCGTCGGACACGTCCAGACCCTCGGCGCCGCCGACGGCCTCGAGCAGCAGGCCGGCCTTGACCGCGAAGGTGGCGCGCTCACGGAGCTGCTCCATGACGTCCGGGCCGAGGTCGAGCTTGTTGGGGTCGCCGCCCTGGTACTGGTGCATCACGCGACGCTCCATGATGAGCATCTCGAGCTGCTTGCCCACCAGCGCGCGCGGGGCGTGCAGGTCGTGGGCTTCCACCAGCTTGGCGAGCAGGGCCGAGCGGGCCATGCCGCGGGCCTGCTCTTCCATGGGCTCCTTGATCTGCTGGGCGAGCGCAGCGCGCATGCCCTCGACGCCACCCTCGAAGCCGAGCTCGGCGGCGATCTCGTCGCTGGCATCCGGCGCCTTCGAGGACTGGATGGAGACGACCTTGATGGCGGCCTGCAGGGTGCGGTCCTTCAGCTGCTCGAGCTCGGTGGTGTCGGCGATGGTGACCTCGGCCTGCTTCTCGTCGCCCTTCTTCATGCCGATCATGAGGGCGTCGACGCCGGGGTAGTAGCGCTCGGAGCCGAGCTGCACGGAGGTGCCGGCCTCGCTGACGACTTCTTCGTCACCGTCGGTCAGGACCAGCTCGGTGATGGCGATGTCGCCTTCGGCGAGCTCGTGGGAGTCGTCGGTGATCTCGACGATGCGGGAGGCGGACTCGAGCCGCTGGGCCATGGCCTGGTCGATGGCGGCTTCGGGCACGTCGAGATCGAGGAAGGGGACCTCGATGCCCTTGTACTCGCCGAGCTCGACGCTGGGCTTGACCTCGACCACCAGGGCGAAGGCGAAGTCGGAGCCGGGCACCACGCCGTCCTGCTCGACGCCGGGCTGGCCCAGCACCTCGAGCTCGGGGCGGACCTGCTCCCAGCCTTCCTGGATCAGCTTGCCGGCCACATCGGCGGTGACCTGCTTGCCGAAGCGCATCTCGAGGACCTTGCGGGGCACCTTGCCGCGGCGGAAGCCGGGCAGGCGCACGCGACCGGACAGCTGCCGGTAGGCCTGGGACAGTTCGCTGTTGACGCGATCGGAGGGGATGGTGAAGCGGATGCGCCGGGTGATGGCGTCGACCTGTTCGACGTCGTAGCTCATGGAACGCTCGTGGGGCAGGGTGTGGTGAGGCGGAGGAAGATGGTGCGAGAAGGGGGACTCGAACCCCCACGGGGATCACCCACCGGATCCTAAGTCCGACGCGTCTACCAGTTCCGCCATTCTCGCCTCGAGGGCTACGGCTTCGGGAAGCTGTCGAGGGGGGCGGAACCCACGTTGTGGGCGGCGAGAGCCGCCTGCTGTACGGCCGGGGCCGTATGCTGCCCGCCCTCGGGACTTCCGTAGACCGTAAGGGGGGAGAGAAAGGGTGGTGGGCCAACCAGGAATCGAACCTGGAACCTGCGGATTAAGAGTCCGTTGCTCTGCCTAGTTGAGCTATTGGCCCACCGAGAAAAAATTGAAAGACGTATGGGGTGAATGATGGGATTTGAACCCACGACCTCCAGGGCCACAACCTGGCGCTCTAACCAGCTGAGCTACACCCACCACAGGGCCGCGCGGGATTATAGGATCGGGCCGAAACGCGCAAGTCCCGAGATCGCTTTCCGGGCGCCCTGCGGGGGCCTGATCGCGCGAAGCTGACCGATCTACCCAGCTATTCGCCGCGCAACGGAATCTGTGTCGGCGGCTCGATGCCCGGCCAGCCCACGGGGACGTCGGCCAGGTCTTCTGCGAGCAGGACCTCGAGCAGCGCGGCGCTGTCCAGGGGAGCGGCCGGGGGCATGGCCGCGGCCAGCAGCAGGGCCGTCACGGGATCCTCCCGCAGGGGCAAGGCGCCAGCGGCGGGCAGCAGCGGCGGCACGGAGCCCTCGAGGCCCGCGGGCAGCCAGGGCAGCGGGGCGGCCTGTGCGCGGGGGGACCACCAGTCGTCGGTGATGGGGAGCTGGACCTCTCCCAGGGCCACCAGCAGGCCGAGGGGGTCGGTCCAGGGGCCCTCGTGCTCCCAGGGGCCGGGGTCCCAGCTGGTGGTGCTGGCGCCGTCGATGGTGGGCCAGCGCACCTGCTCGTCGGGCGCGGGCCAGCCGAGGGTCTGCCAGGGGAACAGCTGGGTCGCCGGGGAGGTGGGCAGGCCGCTCAAGGGCTCCCGGGCGTCAGCGGGGCCGAGGGAGGGCCCCCCGGGGAAGAGCATGATGCGCCCGCCGTCGGCCAGCAGGCCCGGGTAGCCCAGGTCTCGGAGGCCTCCGGGGGTGGACATGGCCATGTAGGGGTCACCCTCGGGGAACAGGGCCAGCTCTCGGTAGCCACCCAGCCCCGTGATCAGGGCGATCTGGCCCTCGCTCCCTGCCAGCACGCCGACGTCAGGCTCCCCGAGCAGGACCGCGCCCTGGCCGCGCTCGTGCAGCCCCAACAGCTGGCCGTCCAGGAAGCTCAGGAGGGTCTCGCCGTCGTGGGTGCGGATGGCCTCGGGGCGCCCGAAGGGGTCCCAGGCCACATGCCAGCTGGCGACAGGCTCGCCTCCGACGGCGTCGGTGATGGTCACGGACAGCAGCCGCCCCAGCTCGTCGTGCTCCAGCAGGGCCGTGCCTGCGTCGCCCACCGCGGCCTGTACGGTGCCGGCCGCGTCGAGCTCGAAGTCCAGATCCCGCCGCGCCACACCCCACGCCGGCGCGGCCAGGTCGATCTCGGCGCGGAGGGGGCGCCCCTCGCTGTCGGTCTCCACCAGCACGGTGCCCGGCGGGCCCTCGTGGCGTCCGGGGAACACCGACCAGGCCTGGGTCTCCCCCTCGATGGACAGCAGCTCGTCGTTGGGGCCGTAGCGATGGTGCTGGGTGCCGGAGGCGTCGGTGAGGGCCGAGAGGCGTCCGAGGGGGTCGTAGCTGGCGCTGCCTTCGTACAGCGTCCGGCCTGAGGGGTCCTCGAGCAGCAGGCTCCGCCGGGTGCTGCGATCCTGGTCGATGCGCAGCAGGCTGCCGCCGGGGAAGCGCACGAGCACGGGGCGGCCGGCGCTGTCCCGCTGGATGCCGAGGGCGGCTCCGCCCGGCCCCTCGATGCGGGCGGGTCGCCCGTCCGAGGCCCGTCGCCAGCGCAGCTGGAGCCCGAACAGCTCGGCCTGCTGGGGGAGCCCCCGGGGATCCCGCTTCAGGGTGGTGGTGGCGCCGGGTGCTTCGAGGGCGCTGACCAGGCCGATGTCGTCGCGCCGGATCGTCCAGCGCTGAGCGCCCTCTGCGATCGCCCGCAGCCGCCCGGCGGGGTCCCGGGACAGGCCCCAGTCGCGGTCGCCGAGCACGACGCGCCGCACCAGGCCCGCCGCGTCCCGCTCCAGCTCGATGGAGCCGGTGGGCCAGCGGATGGCGCTGACCCGGCCAGCCATGTCCCGGACCCACTCGACCAGGCTCGACTCGCCATCTCCGACCAGGGCTGTGGGTCGACCCTGCATGTCGCGCTGGACCTGGACGCCGCGGTCGGCCAGCTGCAAGCGCTGGGTGTCGCCCCGGGCGTCCCGGCTGATGGCGAGCTTCGATCCGTCGGGTCGCAGCCAGGAGGCGATGCGCCCCACGGCGTCGCGGCTCCAGCCCGTGAGTCGCCCCAGGGGGTCGGTCACCCGGGTGATGGTGCCGTCGGTCCGACGGTCCATGCGGATCTTGGCCTGCCCGATCTGCAGGGTGGTCAGCCCGCCGCCTGGGCTCCGCTCCCAGTCCGCCATGACCCCGTCGGGCATGCTGACCCCGCGGACCCGGGAGAGGCGGTCGAACAGCAGCTTCCAGGAGCCCCCGCTGGGCATGGTGACGGTCCCCGGGGTGGTCCCGGTCCAGTCGGACAGCCGGGTCTCGGCGCCCGCGGCGTCGATGATGGTCTGGACGCGTCCGGTGCCGTCCCGCTCGATGCGCGTGCTGCCCTTGGTGCCGTGGACGATCTCCCGCACACGGCCCGCCTGGTCGTAGCGGAGCCCGGTCGTGCCGCTGCCGTCGGAGAGCTCCGTGACGCGACCGGCGCCGTCGAGGCGGTAGCCGCGCACCCGACCCGCGGGGTCGCTGATGGTCACCCGGCCGTCCTCGTCGTCCCAGCCGAGCCGCCAGGGCCCACCCATCGGCCCCACCAGGCGTTGCAGTCGGGCGCTGTCGTCGAGCTCGATGGTCCAGCGGCTGCCGTTGGGGGGGCGCAGGGCCACCAGCGATCCCTGATCGTCGTGCTCGAGGATGGTGCTGTAGCCAGCGGGGTCCTTCCAGCCCGCGATCCGCCCGCCGTCCAGCAGCAGGGTCGCGCTGCGTCCTGCGGGGTCCCGCACGGTCACGCCCTCGTGCCCACGCTGGATGGTCCAGGCCATCCCGCTGGCGTCCACGGCCTGCTGCAGGCCTTCGTCGCCCCAGTCGAAGCGCCAGCGCGCGGTCCCGGGGCCGTCGATGCGCACCACCCGGCCGCGATCGTCCCAGCGCAACACCGCCCGTGAGCCGTCGGACCACAGCAGCGCCTCGAGCTGGCCCTCGCTGTCGTAGAGGTAGCGGTGCTGCAACCCTCCGGCCGCGGCCACCGAGGCCAGGCGGCCCTGGTCGTCGTAGCTGTAGCGGACGGTCTCGCCGCTGGGGTCCCGGGCCACGCGATCCCGGCGGCTGCCGATCACCCGGGCCTCGTCGATTTCGATCGTGCGCCCATCGGGAGCCTGGATGGTCGCCAGCCCGTCTTGGCCCCAGGTCTGCAGCAGGCCCCCGGGGGTGTCTTCGTCCCGGGCGAGCAGCAGCCCGTCCGGCGCGTAGCGCTCGAGGTGGCCGTCGCTCGTGGTCAACTCGTAGCCGTCGTGGGTGCAGCGCAGGGTGTCGCCCGCGTCGTTGTCCAGCTCGCTCCCCGCGATGCAGTAGCGCTCGTCGAGGGTCGTGAAGGCCGGGGGGAAGGCGGGGAGCCGCTCTCCGTGCTCCCTCACGGGATGGATCACCCCGTGGTCCTCGATGTGCAGGCGGGTGTCACCGCGCCAGGCCCAGCCCCCGTCGGTCCACCGCCGCGCCAGCACCAGGGGCTCCGGGCTGCCCGCGCCCCGCAGATCCACGACCTCGAGCCCGGGGGCCCCCGTGCGGGGGTCGACCACCAGCACGCCTCGGTCCTCGGTGCGCTGGCTGGCGGCGTCCGGCGGCAGGGGGCCGAACCAGGTGGCGCCCGACGGGCCCAGCAGGGCGGTCGGGCGAGCCAGCGCCGGCCCGCTGAGCGCGAGCGCGGCGAAGGCGATCAGGGTCGCGCGAGCCAGGATGGCCTCACGGCGCTCCGACGTAGAGGAACGCGCCCCAGTAGGACGGGTCGGCCTGGCCGCCGTCGGCGCCCAGGGTGTTCACCAGGGTCTCCCGGGCCTCGGCCAGGGCGCGGGCCGGTGCCCGATCGCGGTTGAGGGCGTCGTAGACCGAGGTGAGGTAGCGGGAGCGCAGGATGGGCGGCGGGTTCCACATGGCCACCAGGACGCCGTTGGCGCCGGCTTCGCGCAGCGCCTGTGCGCGCACGAGCTGGACCTCGGGGCTGGGGCCGGTGCTGAGCACCACCAGCCTCGCGTCGGTGTTGGTGCAGGCCAGCTCGGGGAGCTTGGTCTCGCCGTCGGTCCACAGGAAGCCCCCCGACGGGCTGGCGGGGATGCCGGCCAGGTGGAGGTAGCGGGCGGTCGCCAGGTTGTCGTCGAACGACGACTGGACGGCCTCGGAGCCCTGCTTGATGAGGGAGTAGCCGCCGCCGAACAGGCGGGCGATGGAGGAGGTCTCACCCTGGGGCTTGAGGCCGGCCTCGAGCATGGTGCGGGTGACCTCGTCGGTGACCGCGAGCTCTTCCTGGGTCATGTCCTCCAGGTTGCTCATCTCCTCGCGGGAGATGCCGAGGAAGTCCGGCTTGTAGCCACCCTCGGGCTCGGTCTTCTCGGGTCTGCCTTCGCCCAGGAAGGGCAGGGACGACACGGTGCGGATGTCGGCCAGGTAGCGGCGGCCCTCGATCTGCTCCGGGAGCACCGCCCAGGGCAGGCGCATCAGGTCCGGGTCGGCGACGACCAGGTAGCGGGCGATGCCCACCAGGTCGCCCACGACACCGTCGATCACGTCCCGGCGGAAGCGGTCACCGTCCCGGGGATCGGTGGCGCCGCCGCCGAAGGCGCGGCCCTGCGTCAGGGCGTCGAGGTAGCCCTGGACCGAGTCGCGGAGGCGATCGGGCTTGTCGAAGCGCTTGACCTTGGTGATCGAGGGCGTGACCAGGAGCAGCTCGCCGGAGTCCGTACCCAGGCGGATGGAGAACAGGGCGGTCTCGGAGAACTCGGTCCGGACACCGGCCACGTCCAGGGGGGCGGACATGGTGGCGAAGCAGGCCTGCTCCGGGATGGCGGCGATGGTGGCCGCGCGCGCCTCGGTGGGGAACGGCGCGGTGCCGGCCAGCCACAGCAGCGTGCGAGCCTGCTCGCGGCTGTAGGCGTCCGCGAAGCTGCCCTTGGTCTCGTCGTCAAGGCCGATGGTCCAGTCGTAGCCGACGGACACGGCCATGCGCTGGAAGTCGCGGTAGTGGGAGAACTCGTGCAGGGCCAGCAGGGCGTCCTCGCCACCCTTGTTGGTCAGGTCGATGGCCAGGTCGACGTCCTGGTCGAGCCCGGGGCCGTCGGCGCCGTCCAGCGCCAGCACGGGGGACCAGCGGCCCTGTCGGCGCACCGGCAGGCTGGTCATGGCCCGGTCGTAGGCGCCCTTGGCTTCGCCAGCGGCGCCAGCGCGCAGCGCCTCGCGGGCCTCGGCCCAGGCGGCGATGCCGGTGGTGGGCTCGGTTCCTCGCTCGACGGGAGCGAAGAGGCCGCGCCATGCGGTGACCGTGGCCGGCTCGTCCGCCATCTCGGGCAGGGCGACGGCCTGGCCCAGGGCGCCCCGCCGGATGGCGAGCTCGGCCTGCAGCGGCGCGGTCGCGTCGCCGCTCAGGGCCTCGATGGCTGCGGCAGAGACGTCGGTCTGGTGGACCACGCGGGCGTGGCGCTCCAGCGCCAGGTTGGACTCGATGATGCTGGTGGCCCAGCCCAGATCGGTGGCGGCCTGCACGGCGGCCTGCGCAGCGGGGATGGCTTCGTCCTGGCCGAACCAGGCCCAGGACAGGGCGAGCTTGGCGTCCACGGCCAGCGGGCCGGCGAGATCTGCTGCGGCCAGGGCCTCCCGGGCGGTGGCCAGGTCGCCCTCGCACTGAGCGGCCAGGCCCTTGGCGATGGCGGCCTGTGCGTCGGGGAGTTCGCTGGCGGCGGCGCTGAGGGCGTCGAGGTCGCACAGGCGCCAGGCGGCGCGGGCCATGGCCTGGGCGACGGCGGCGTCGGCCTCGCCGGGCTCTTCCGGCGCCAGGGCGGCGGTGGCCAGCTCGAGGCCTTCGCGCAGCTCGCCGGCCGCGATCACGGCGTCGATGGTGAAGGTGGTCGCGGTCGCGCGCACCGGGCTCGGGCCCTCGGGGAGCGCCCCGAGGTGCGTGCGGGCCAGCTCGGCGGCCTTGTCGCCTTCGCCCTGGACCAGCATCAGGTGCAGGCCGCGGGACAGCAGCTCGGTGGCGGCGACGGTGTTGTGGGCGGCGAGCAGCGCCTCGGCGGCGGCGATGGCCACCGGCGCGGCCTCGGCGGGATCCTCGATGAGCGCCAGGCGAGCCTGGGCGGCGGCGAGGACGGCGCGGGGGTCGTCGCTGGCAGCGACGGTGTCCAGCTCGGCCTTGATGGCGTCGAGCAGTTCCTCGTCCTGCTGTTCGGTCAGCAAGGTCGCCCGCAGCAGCGCGGCGCGCCAGCCGGTCAGCTCGGCGGCCTTGGCCTGCAGGGGCTCCCGCTTCTTGGCGTTGGTCTCTCCGAGCAAGAGCAGCAGGGCGTCCCTGGGTTGCTCCGGGTCGAGCTCGGCGGTGGCCAGCTCGGCGCCCGCGCGCATGGCCTCGGCCTCGAAGCCCGCGGAGGCCTCGGGGGCGGACCCGCGCCGCGCGGCCGGCGCGGCCGCGGCGGGGGGGGGGCGGCCGGCCGCCAGGGCGAGGGTCGCGCGCAGGGTGTGGTGGCGCGCGTCTTGCCCACCGATGGCCTCGGTGACCGAGAGTCGATCCAGCAGCTCACCGGGCTTGCCGGAGCCGAGGGCGCAGAGCTCGAGCGCGTACCAGAGGGTCGCGTCGTCGGCGTGCTCGCCGAGCAGCGCCTCGATGGCTGCGGTCGCGGCGGCGAGATCCCCCGCCTCCACGAGCCCCATGGCTTCTTCCATGGGGTCGACTTCGGGCTCGGGCTCGGGCTCGGGCTCGACCTGGACATCCGTGGGTTCCGGCTCTGGTACGGGCTGGGTGTCTTCGGTACCGCAGCCGACGGCCCAGAGAATCGAGAACAGCAGGGGCAGGGTCTTCACGGTTCGCTCCTGATTCCTTCGAGGCGAGGCGCCATCCTACCACGTCGTGGCCGGGCGCAAGCACGGGGTGGGCCGGAGTCGGTCTGGGGCGGCTAGTTGCAGGCGCGCTGGCCGTCGGCGAAGCAGGTCAGGGTGGCCGGTCCTGTCAGGCCGATCCAGGCGATCATGCGCCCCGACGAGTTGGTGAACGCCGTGACCCGGCAGGGGCCCTTGCCCGCGTCGTTGAGCACCACCGGTGGCGCGCCCTTCGCGGAGCCCTGGTGGCACTTGACCTCGAGCTCGTAGATGTCGGGGTGCTCGGCCCGGAACTCCACCCGGAACAGGCCGGTCGCGTCGACGGGCTGCGGTGGTGGATCGGGCTCCCCGGCGTCCGGTGGATCGTCCACCGGATCCGGCGCGACATCCGCCACCACCGGTTCGTCCACGGGCTCGGGAGTGACGACGGGGTCGGGCTCGACGGGCTCCGGGTCCGGGTCGGTGCTGACCACGGGCTCGGGCTCGACGGGCTCGTCCGGCGCGGTGGGCTCGGGGTCCTCGACCGTCTCGGGGTCGTCGGGCTGGCCGTCGCGGATGGCGGCCACGGCCTGATCCCGGGCGCTCTGATCGCCCTGGTCCGGGTCGTCGTCCTGGGCCGCGGTGGGATCGTCGGTGATCGCCTCGACCGGCTCGGTGCGATCCGGCGGTTCTGGCTGCTCGAGGAGGGCCTCGGCGAGATCCAGCCCGGGCGCCTCGGGGGCGTCTGCGGGGTCCGGCGGCGGGGTGAGGAGCTCGCTCAGCAGCTCGTCGTCTTCGGGCTCGGGCTGCTCGGGGGGGACCAGCTCTGCGTGCTCGTCGGGGCCCGAGGTCAGCGTGTGGATCAGGCCGGGCAGGAAGACCCAGGCGGTCCAGGCTCCCAGGAGCAGGGCCGCCGCCAGGGGCAGCAGGATCAGCCAGGCTCGGCTGCGCCTGCGGTGGGGCAGTGGCTCGTCGTCGTCCCCGGCGTAGCCGTCGGGCGGCTCAGGCGCGATGGCGCCCGGGTCCGGGAGCGGTGCGGGGGGCGGCGCGGGCGGCGCGGGGGCCTCGGCGTGCTCGGCGGTGGGGGCTTCCTCGGTGGCGAGGCGGGCGGACTCTTCCGTGGGGGGCTCGGCTGGGGCGGGCTCGGGTGCGCTAGGCGCCGGCGGTGCGGGCGGGATGCCCGGGATCTCGTCGCCCACGGACCACTTGACGGTGGGGGCGTCGTCCGGGATCGGCAGGGGGGGCAGGATGCCGCCCTCGGCGAGGGGCTTGTGGGGCTCGAGGGGAGCCTCGTCGAGCGGGGGCAGCGCCGGTGGCGGCTCCAGCGCGGGTGGGGGGCCCGGGTCCGGAGCCGGCGCAGCGGGATCGTCCACCCGCACGGCGACCGCGCGGGCGACCAGGGTCTTCTCCTGGTCTTCTGGATCCACGAGGGGAGCGGCGCGGATGCGGGCGAGCAGCTCGGGTGAGACGACCTCGGTGGCGAGATCCTCCGAGGGCTCATCGCCCGGCTCCAGCGCGGGCCCGAAGGCGGCGGAGAGGCCGTCACGACCCGCGGGGGCGCCGGGACCCATGACCACGGGCGTGGGGTCCGGCAGCGCGGGGGGCATGGCCTGGGAGGGATCGTCCAGCCCGGCCTTGGCGCGGTCGGGATCGAGGGTGGCGCAGAGCCCGGGGATGGCGGCGGGCGCCCAGGTGCGGAGGCGAGGAGAGCGTTGCTCGAGGGCGTGGGAGCGGAGGTCCCGGGCGAAGTCGGCGGGGGAGAGTCGGGCCTGGGGCTCGAAGGCCAGGGTGGTGCGCACGATGCGCACCAGGTCTTCCCAGCCAGCCTGGCCGACCTTGGCCGCGATGCGGGTGGTGGTGCGGCGGAGGGTGCGCTCGTGCAGATCCGCGTCCTGCCCGGCGGGGGGCGGGGGCGCGCCGGTGAGCAGGTGAACCAGCAGGGCGGCGAGGCCGTAGGCGCTGGGGCGGCTGGGGTCGATGCCTTCCGGCGGCGCGTAGCCTTCGGGGCAGCGGGGCGGCGGATCGCCTTCGGAGTACACCCGCAGGCCGGCGAGCTTCACGCGACCCAGCTGATCGATGAGCACCTCGCCGGGCACGGGGCCCGGGTGCATCACCGCGGTCTCGTCCTCACCGGGGATGGGTGCGGTGGCGGCGTCGAACGCCGCGGCCACGATCGCGACGATCTCCACGATAGCCCTGAGGGGGATGGCCTGGTGGCGCTCCTCGAGCAGGTTCATCACGTGGGTGAGGTCGATGCCTTCGACCGCTTCGACCACCAGGGCCGCCTTGCCGCCGAAGGCGGTGACGTGCTCGACGCGGAGGACGTCCTGGTGTTGGGTGCGCGCCAGGATCTTCGCCTCTCGGCGGAGCGCCTGGAGCACCTCGGGGTCGGCGGGGGTGTCCGGGAGGGGCCGGATCAGGACCCGACGGGTGGTGCCGTCGGCGGAGGTCAGGCGGCCTTCGCGGACGCCAGGGCGCCACGTGCGATATCGACCCACCAGCTTGAGCTTTGCCGCGGCCACGTTCTGCACTCGTTCGGTTGCAGCGCCGGGGCGCTGTTCCTGGGGATCGTAGCACGGTGCGAGGGCGCGCGGGACTCCCGCCTTGCGCCCCGGGGTCTCACCGCATGTCCGCACCGCGCGTGCCCCGCGCCCCGATCCGGATAATGGGGGGCCTCACGAGGGGGTCCAGCCCCCTCGATCCGGAGGTGCTCCATGAGCGACCCGAGCGACACCACCGAGCTCCAGAGCGAGAACCTCGAAGACCTCGATCCCATGGGCGACTCCGGCAAGAAGCCGAAGCCGGTGCCCCGGAACATGCCGGCCCTGTCCACCCCGCGGCAGTCCATGCCGGCCCGCGACCTGCTCAACCACTACCTCGCCGAGCTGCGCAACTACCCGCTGCTCACCCCCGAGGAAGAGAAAGAGGTCGCGATCGCCTACTACGAGCACGGCGATCAGGCCGCCGGCGAGCGCCTGGTGACCGCCAACCTGCGGCTGGTGGTGAAGCTGGCCTTCCAGTACCACCGGCAGTGGTCCAACGTGCTCGACCTCATCCAGGAAGGCAACGTCGGCCTGGTGCAGGCCCTCTCCCGCTACGACCCCTACCGCGGCATCCGCTTCTCCAGCTACGCCCAGTACTGGATCCGGGCGATGATCCTGCGCTTCCTGATGGACAACTACCGCCTGGTCCGCCTCGGCAGCACCCGGGCTGCCCGGCAGCTGTTCTTCCAGCTGCGCAAGGAGCGCGAGCGGCTCATCAAGGAAGGGCTGCAGCCCAAGACCAAGCTCATCGCCGAGCGCCTGAACGTCGCCGAAAAAGAGGTCATCGCGGTGGACCGCCACATGCGCGCCCCCGCCATGTCCATCGACGCGCCCCTGTCCGAGGGCGAGGGCCGCGCCCTGGTCGACATCATGCCCGACGAGGACGCCACGGGGCCGGAGACCAACGTGCTGCGCGGACAGCTGCAGGACGTCGTCAAGCAGAAGCTCGACGTCTTCGCCGAGACGCTGCACGACGAGCGCGAGCTGGCCATCTGGCACGAGCGCCTCGTGGCTCAGGAGCCGCTGTCGCTGTCGGCCCTGGGGCAGCGCTTCGGCGTCAGCAAGGAGCGCATCCGGCAGCTCGAGGTCCGCATCCGTCGCAACCTCAAGAACTACCTCCGCAAGGAGATGGGCGACGAGATCGACTTCGAGTTTACCACCACCTAGGTGCCAGCCCGGGAGCACCCGATGGCCCTGACCGCCGCTGGCCTCCGCTGGCTCGACCGCCGCCTCGCCCGCCGTGCCCCCCTCCTTCCAGGCCCAGCCCCGGTCGCCGATGGCGGCCTCGGGCGGCTGCCGTTCTTTCAATCTACCGAAGGGTTGAAAGCGAGCAGTGAGCTTCCAACGCGGGCATCCATGGAACCGGGTCGTGAGACCCTGCCCTACACGGCGTTGTCCCCCGCAGCGGTGGGGCCACGGCAGCGGGGCCGTCATCGCCACGGCTGGCTGGCCGCGGCCTGCGCGGCCCACGGTCCTGGGAGCCGCGCTCGGGCCGATGCGGTGGCTGCCCTGGACGCCTGGTTGGCTTCCGATCGGCCGGGTCATGGCGCCGGCTGGGTCCACACCACCGACCTGGTGGCGAGGCTCGTCCACTGGCTCATCGCCCTCGCGCTGCTCGGGCCCGAGGCCGACGCGGGGCTGCGCGCTCGCCTCGCGGGCTCGGCCGCGCAGCACATCGCGCACCTCGAGGCCCGCCTCGTCGCTGAGGCCCCCGGCGACCCCCGCCGCAGCCTGCAGCTGATCGGGCTGGCCTGCGCGGGCCTGGGCTGGTCGGCGCTCCCTGCGGCTCCGGGTCTGGCCGGCCGCGCCCTGTCCGCGCTCCCGGGGGCGCTCGCTGCCCTGCTCGATCACGACGGCCTGCCCCGCGGTGGGGCCCTGCCCCTGGTCCCCGAGCTGCTCACCCACGGGCTGGTGCTCGACCGGCTCGCGGCCGCCAACCGCGCGCCCCTGCCCCGCGGGGCCGAGGACCGGCTGCGGCGGGCCGCGACCGCGCTGCGGGCGGTGCTGCGGCCCGATGGTCGGGTCCCCGGGTCCAGCGACCTGCTGGTGGAGCCCCTGCTGCCCATCGGTGCGGGTGACGCTGCGGCCCTGGTGGTCGCCGCCTGCGCGGCCCGCGGCTGGTGCGCGGGACCGGCGCCCCGTGGGCAGCTCGAGCTGTGCCACATCCTGTATGGCAGCGTGCCCATCGACACCGCGCCGGCGGGTCCGCTGCGCGGAGACCGCGGCGTGCGGGCCTTCCGCGACGCCGGCCTGGTGATCGCCGACGGCGCTGTGGGCCGGCGGGCCTCGCGCCTGCTCTTCCAGCTGCGGGCGGGCTCCGGTGGGCCCGCTGGTGGTGCGGCCAGCACCCTGTGCTGGTCCGTGGGCGACCTCGATCTGCTCGCCGCGCCCCATCCCGCCAGGTTGGCGTCGGGCCTGGGCGGGAGCGTGGCCCACCTGGTCCCGTCGGGCCCCCCCGAGGGGGCGCGGCTCGAGGGGGCACGGCTCGGTCAGCGCGAGCTGGTGATCCGCGCTCACACCTGCGGCCGCGGCGCTGGTGGCCACACGCGTGAGCTCGTCCAGCGGGGCGGGCGGCTGGTCGTGGTCGACCGCTTCGAGGCCCCCCGTCGGGGCCTGAACGGCCACGCCCGGTTCCCCCGGGTGCGGGTGGGCTGGCAGCTTGGCCCGGCCTGGCGGCTGCGCTGGGACGGCGAGACCCTGGTGGGGCAGGCGGACGGCCTGGTGCTGCGGGTGCGTCCGGATCCGCGCTTGACCTGGACCCTGGTCCGAGGCGGGGGTGAGCGCGAGGGCGGCTGGGCCATCGGGTCCGCAGGGGAGCCTGTCCCGGCGCTGTTGCTGCGGGGCGACGGGCCGCTGGTCGGGGACGCCGCGATACGCTGTGAGTTCTCCCTGTCCTGAACGGAGCGCTCTGCGTGAATCCACCCCGGTCCGACCCTGCGTCCGCGCGCTGGACGGTGGGGCTCGCCCTGGTCGCGGCGCTGTTGTTCACCTGGCCGCTGGCGTGGCGGCCCCTGTGGATCTACGGCCATCCCCACGGGGAGACCGACAACCACCTGTGGATGTTCTGGCGCGCGGCTCGCCAGCTGACCGGGGGTGGCGCCGTCGCGAACCTGCCCGAGGGGCTCGCGCTCCCTCTGATGGATCCCGTCAACCTGCCCCTGGCCCTGCCCGGCACCCTGCTGCACCCGGGGCTCGGCTACAGCTGTCTGGTGCTCGGCAACGTCCTGCTCGGGATGCTCGCTGGTTACTGGCTGGCTCGCCGCTTCGTGGGGCGCGAGGCCGCCTGGGTGGCCATGGTGGCCGTCGGCTGCAGCCCGTTCCTCTCGGGTGTGATGGAGTTCGGCATCACCGAGTCCTGGCCTCTGTGGGCCCTCGCGGCCCACGTGGGCTTCCTGGTTCGGTATGCGCGGGACGAGCAGGGGCGCGCCCGCGACGCCGTCCTGGCCGGCCTCTGCCTCGGTGCCTTCGCGCTGTCGGGCTGGTACCACGCCTTCTTCGGTCTGCTGGTCCAGGTGGTGCTGCTGCCGTGGTTCGCCGTCCGGCACCGCCGCTGGCGGGGCCTGCTGGGGCAGGGGCTCCTGGCCGGGCTGATGGTCCTGCCGGCCCTGCTGCGCTTCCTGGCCGTGCGCCACCTGTGGGCCGGGCGCTGGCACCTGCCGGGCTCGGTGCCCCGGGCCCACCTGGATCACTGGCGCTGGCTGCGCAACTACGGCACCGACCTGCTCAACCTCGTGCTGCCCAGCGTGGAGCCTGCGCCCATCTCCCTGTCGGTCTACCTGGGGCTGGGCGTGTTGGCCCTCGCCGGCCTGGGCTGGTGGATGCGCAAGCGGGAGGCCGCGCCGTTCGTGGTGCTTGCCCTGATCTTCGTGCTGCTGGCCCTGGGCCACTGGGTGCGGGTCGGCGGCGAGGTCCTGACCGTGGCTGGCTACGCCGTGCCCGGACCCGTCCGCGGGCTCGTGCTGGCCTTCCCTCCGCTGGTGGGCCTGTCCCACTGGCACCGCGCCGTGGGCCCCGCGACGGTCTTCCTGGCGATCCTGGCCGCGATGGGGGCTCAGCGGTTGGTGGCCGGTCGGCGAGGCTGGGCGCTCGTGCTGGTGGGCCTGCTGCTGGCGGAGTCGCTGTTCCTGGGCCAGACCCGCTGGCCCCGCAGCGTCTACGCGCCGGAGCTCCCGCCCATCTACACGGCCCTGCCTGGGCCCGGGCCGGTGCTCGAGCTGCCCTTCGACAACGGGCGGATCCCGTTCTCTCAGACCCCGGCGCGCCAGCTCAACCGCTGGCAGGTCTTCCACGGGCGGGCGGTGGCCGAGAACTACGAAGGCCGGGACGCCATCCTCGCCGCGAACCGCCTCGCCGCGGTGGCGGACCACGCCTGCGGGGTGCGGCCCACGCGACCGCCCCACGAGCTCCCGCCCCAGTCGATGCTCGACGACGAGCCCCTGAAGCAGCCCGGAGCGCTCGCGCGCGGGGTGGATGGCCTCGCCTCCGCGGGCTTCGCCTGGGTGGTGCTGCACCGGGACCGGGCCCGGACCCCACAGCGGGCCGAGGCGCTGCTCACCGAGGCCCTGGGTCCCCCCGTCGTCGAGGCTGGCACGGCGCTGGCCTGGGCGATCGGCCCAACCCCCGAGCCGGGGTCGGCCGGGGCTGTTGATCTATAGATTGTGTAGATCGATCAGCGATCCGTAGAAACTGCGGGCACAGCATCCACGGTCTCGAGGCCCTCGGCCGGTGCGGCGCCGAAGATGGACGCGAGCACGAGGCAGGTGAAGGCGACGAGCAGGAAGACGTTGAGGAGGGAAGAGGTAGCGGGCTTTTCGTCGTGCTTGACGGTGAGGGAGCGGGCCATGATCGACTCCGGCGGGGGATGCAGCGTGCAGCGGGGGAGAGCGTTCAGCGTGAGCGCGAGGGGGGTGGGCGCTCTATTGCTGTGCAAGCAGCGTGCCAAGCAGTCTGGGAGACGCGAGATCTCTCACGGTCAGCGAGACACCTGCCGAGATAGAGACCTCGACCCTCGAGGTCAACCCCATGGATCGCACCCCCCGCGTCGCCGAGCTCCACACGTTGCTGGTCGAGGAGCAGGACGAAGGCCGTCGCGCCGAGGCTCACCTCGAGCTCGGGCGCATCGCCCTCGAGCAGCGGCGCCCGGACCTGGCCATCCGGCACTTCCGCGAGGCGCTGCTGCTGAAGCCGGGCCTCGAGCGCGCCCATCAGGCCCTGCGGGCCCTGGGCGAACGCAGCCGCATCCACGCCGGAGATGGCCAAGGCGACGGCCGCGGACGGCGCGCCATCCGCAAGCTGTTCGGCAGGCTCAAGCGTTGAAGCCGCCGGCCCTCCCGGTGGACGCCCTGGAGCGTTGGGGGGCAGCCGGGAGCAGGTGAGCTGCTCCCCTTCGTCCGGCTAGGGAAGCCGGATCTCCTTCTCGGAGCGGGTCTTGACCTGGTAGCCCTTCTCGGTCCAGGTGTTGACGATGGTCTCGAGCCAGTCGTCGATGTCGCCCTTGCTCTCGAAGGGCTCCGGGCTGACCAGCACCGGCCAGGGCGCGTCCACCGTGCACTTGGACAGGCGCGGCTTGACGGAGCGCATGGGGCCTTCCACCGCGGAGGTGATGATCCAGCGGATGCCGGGGTCGGCCACGACGGCGTAGTGCAGCACGGCGATCTTCTCGCCCTCGCACTCGCCCGACTCGATGGAGACGCCGCCGTAGTTGTAGTACCCGCCGTTGTCCCGGCCCGGGTAGACCGTGGGGAGCAGCTCGGCGGCCTTGTTGTCCGAGCCGGCGTTGGCGAGGCGGTCGGCGATGGCGCGGGCTTGGTCCGGGGGCAGGTCCTGGGCCATGGACACCAGGGCCTCTTCCAGCTTGGCCTGATGCTCCGGGTTCATATCTTCACCCAGATCCGGGGCCACCGCGGTCTCCATCATCATGAGGATGGACTCGAAGGGCCCGCCGTTGCCCGCGGCCACCTTGGCGCTCTCGGCCAGGATGGGGATGGCGTCGACACCCAGCCGGCGCAGCGTGGCGTCGGCCAGGGCGTTCCACTTCTCGTCGTAGAGCTTGGGGGGCGGGTTGCGGACCTGCTCGTACAGCCAGTTGTCGAAGTCGGGGGTCTTGCAGGCGACCAGGGCGTCGTCCCACTGGGAGAACTCGATGTCGCGCAGGCCGAAGTAGGCGCCCTGCAGGAAGCCGACGATCTTGGGGTTGTACTCGCAGGCCATGCCCAGGCGCTCAGCGACCTCGTCGCGGGCCTCGTAGGAGGACAGCTTGCCCACCATCTCCCAGACGGGGTTCCAGATGTCGGCTTCGACAGCCGCCATGGACAGGGCGACCAGGGTGTCGGCGTCTCCGGCGGCCACCATGAACTTGGGGAAGACCTGGTTGGCGACCTTGGTGTCGCAGGCGATCACCTTCTTGTAGCGGGCCACGAGCTGGTCGCCGGCCAGCATGTCGACGCTGTTGGTCAACGACTCGCACTTGGCGTGGGCGGTTGTGGCGCCGAAGGTGACGGCGGCCAGGGCGGCGAGGGGGATGAGCTTCTTCATGGAGCGGCCTCTGACGAGGGGTGCGACCGGGAGGGCGTTCTACCTACTGCCTTCCGGGTGCGGCGTCTAATCCAGGGACGGGCTGTGCTGCCAGGACCCCCTGGTGTCCCGCGGGCTTCCGCTACGGGTTCGTCGTCGTCACTCGCCCCAGGTGCCGAAGAAGTCCACGCGGCGGGTGTCCTCCGACGCTCGGCGGGCGCGGGGGCGGGCCCACTCGCGCAGCTCCTTGAGCCGATCGTCCATGGTGATGGCCAGCGGGACGGTCTCGCGCACCGCGTCGATCAGGTCCTCTTCGCGCAGGTCGCGCTCCACGGCGAAGGCCTTGAACAGCGCGGAGATCACCACCTGCTCGAGCTCGGCACCCGAGAAGCGCTCGCTCTCCTCGACCACGGTGGTCAGGTCGAAGCTCTCGGGGTCCCGCCCGCGGCGGCGGCAGTGGATGTCGAGGATGGCGAGGCGCTCGTGAGCGTTGGGCAGGTCCACGAAGAAGATCTCGTCGAAGCGGCCCTTGCGCAGCAGCTCGGGGGGCAGGGCGCGCACCTCGTTCGCGGTCGCCACGACGAAGACCGGCATGGTCTTCTCCTGCATCCAGGTCAGGAAGGAGCCCAGCGCGCGGCCGGCGTTGGCGTCGTTGTGGGACGAGAATCCCTTCTCGAGCTCGTCGATCCAGAGCACCGCCGGGGCCATGCTCTCGGCGACGCGCATGGTCTGGCGCAGGGCGGTCTCGGCCTGGTCGTGGACCGAGAAGACCGCGCCCATGTCCAGGCGCAGCAGCGGGATCTGCCACGATCCGGCGACGCACTTGGCCATCAGGGACTTGCCGCAACCCTGGACCCCCAGCAGGAACAGGCCCTTGGGGGCGGGCAGGCCGAACTCCCGCGCCCGCTCGGAGAAGGCGGCGGCGCGCTGGTCGAGCCAGCCCTTGAGGTTGTCCATGCCCCCTACGGAGCGCATGTCGTCGTTCAGATCCCAGAACTCGAGGTAGCGGCTGGCGCGGATGGCGCGGCTCTTTTCCTCGATCACCCGGGGCAGGTCGGCCTCGGTGAAGCGCCCGCCGCTCAAGTGGATGCGGTGGAACATGCGCCGGATCTCGGTGGAGGTCAGGCCCAGGGAGGCGCGGACGAGCTTGGTGTGTGCGTCGGATGAGGGGGTGAAGCCTGCGCGGCCCGTGATCTCGTCGAGCAGCAAGCCCGTCTCGTGGACGTCCGGCAGCGGCACGTCGATGACGGTGAGGTCCTTCTCCATCTCCACCGGGAGCGCCAGCAAGGGCGCGACCACCACCATGGCCTGGCGGCGGGCCGCCAGGATGGGCTCGAGGTCGCGCATGTAGCGCACGACCCGCGGGTCGCTCAGCTCGTGGTGGAAGTCCTGCAGCACGAAGACGGCGGGCTCGGGCACCGACAGCAGGTGAGCGAGGGCGTCGGTCGCTTCGCAGGTGTCCGGCACCGGCTCACCGTCCGGGCCGAGCAGGCCGTTGGTGCAGCGCCAGCGCCACACCGTGAGGCCCTCCTGGGCTCCCATGATGCGGATGTGGGCCTCCACGCGCTGTTCCTCGTGGGTCACGAGGTACAGCAGCGCGTAGCGGGAGCGGATGAGGAGAGCGAGCTGGTCCAGGGCGTGGGACATGGCCCCATCATATACCGGCAAGCATCTGCGCTCTTGCCCTTTGGCGAAAACGAGGCTAGCCCCAACGGCCCAGGGGAATCGGCCATGCGTCTGGTGATCGCCATCTCCCGCACCTCGACCCTCGAGGCCTACTACACGACGGTGCACATCGCGTACGAGGCCTTGAGGGCCAAGCACCCTGTCCGCATCGTGGAGCCGTGGGACTTCGAGATCGATGGCGCCGGCCGCCTGATCACGCGGGCCCACGCCCTGGACACGGCCCCCGATTCCCGGGAAGCCCTGGTCGAAATGCTCGCCAATCGTCGAGCCCTGCGGCGCTACGTGGAGCTGACCCCCGCCGACATCATGCTGCTGCGGGTCAACCCTCTGGACCCCGCCGTCCTGGCCTTCGCCCAGCTGGCGAAGCTGGCGGGGGTGCTGGTCCACAACGACCCCACGACCCTGATGCTGACCGGCCACAAGGGCTACCTCGCGACCCTCGAGGGCGTGGCGCGGCCGGCCACGCTGATCACCCGCAGCCGGGCCACGGCGAGGCTCTTCGCCGAGGAGCAGCCCTGCGGGGTGGTGGTGAAGCCGGCGCGCTCGTCGGGCGGGCGCGGCGTGAGCCTGGTGCGGCAGCCCCGCCAGGCCCGGACCTTCGACGGCGCCTTCGACGCCGCCCGGCGGCTGGGCGACGGCTACGTGGTCGTGCAGGAGTACCTCCCCGGCGCGGCCGACGGCGAGAAGCGGCTCGTCTGGCTGGACGGTGAGGTCATCGGTGGATACCTGCGAGGCCGTGCTCCAGGGGACTTCCGGCACAACCTGGCCCGAGGAGGGAGTCCCCAGGCTTGCGCCATCACCCCCCAGGAACACGAGATCGTCGCAAGCATCTCCCCCTTCCTTCTCCGTGACGGCGTCTGGCTCGCCGGGCTCGACGTCATCGACGACCGCATCGTAGAGGTCAACACGCTCAACCCCGGCGGCGTCCACTACGGCGATGCCCTCAACGGCACCCACATGGCCGCGCGCATCGTCACCCAGCTCGAGCGCGAGCACGCCCAGCGGACCGCCCCGAACGTCGAGGCCCAGCAACCATGACACCCCCCGCCCATCGCAGCACCGGCGACGAGAGCAGCTCGCCGGTCTCCCTCACCAAGAAGCAGGTGCTCGATCGCCTGCGCCGCGGTGAAAGCCTGGTCGAGTCCGACCTGCGCGGGCTCGATCTCTCAGGCATCAGCTTCGATGGCTGTGACCTGTCATACGCCAAGATGGCCGAGGCCACCCTGGTGCGCTGCACCTTCCGCGGCGCCAACCTGAGCGGCGCCTCCATGTGGCAGGCCGACATGCGCGACGCCAACCTGACCAACGCCAACCTGGACGACGCCGATCTCGACATGGCGAACCTCGACGGGGCCATCCTGTACAAGGCCAAGATCCGGCGCACCCTCTTCCCCCTCGATCGCGTGCCCATGGATCGCATCCAGGACAGCATCCGCAGCGGGCGCCGCCTGGTGATGGACAAGGACGGCCGATAGCGCCCATGCTGGCCTTCATCCTCGCCGTCTTGAGCCAGCTCTCGGATGCCGAGCTGGTGGCGCGGTTCAAGGATGGGGATCAGCACGCCTTCAGCCACATCGTGCGCCGCTACCAGGACCGGGTCTTCGGCCTGTGCCTGCGCTGGCTCGGCGAGCGGACCCTGGCCGAAGAGGTCGCCCAGGACGTCTTCGTGGCGCTGTATCGCTCCCTCGCCCGCTTCCGCGGTGAGTCCAGCCTGTCCACCTGGATCTACAGGGTCTCCGTCAACCACTGCAAGAACAAGCGCCTCTACTCGAGCCGCCGCCGTCGGGACCGCCACGAGCCCCTCGAGGGCAAGCCCCGGGACGACGGCCCGGCGCGGGAGCTCCCCGCGGGCGGCCGCGGCACCGAGGCCGGCGTCGAGCGCACCGAAGCCCAGCAGCTGGTGCACGACGCGCTGCAGGCCATCAGCGAGGAACACCGACAGGTCATCGTCCTGCGGGACATCCAGGACCTGGACTACCACGAGATCGCCGAGATCCTCGACCTCCCCCGGGGCACGGTCAAGAGCCGTCTCCACCGTGCCCGCACCGAGCTGGCCCGAGTTCTTCGGAACCGGATCGGCAAAGAAGATGTCAAGCTGTAACCATGGATGAGTTCTTCGCCCGAAACCGGCTCTCCGCCTACATCGACGGTGAGTTGTCCGACGCCGAGATGGCCGAGGTGGCCCGCGCCATCGAGGAGCAGCCCGAGCTGCGCGAGGCCTACCTCGAGCTGAAGGCGGCGGTGGACCTCCTGCGTCAGCACGGGCCGGTCCAGGCTCCTCCGGACTTCCACCGGGGTGTCATGCGTCGGGTCGAGGGGCTCTCCCGCGGTCGCAGCTGGCTCGAGCGCCTGCTGGGCCCCGTGGGGCGCTACCCCGTGCAGGGGCTCGGCGTGGCGGTGGTCGCCGCGGCGGTGCTGCTGCTCGTGTTCCGCGGCCCCCTCATGCATGACCCGACCCTCGAGGGCATGGAAGCCAGCGGCCCTGAGACCCCCGGCGAGGTGGACCGCGAAGCCGCGGTGCCCGGTCCCACGGAAGGCGACGCCACCGAGAAGAGCCGCGGGGACGACGGCGGCGAGCCGTCCGAGCCCGCCCAGGAGAAGCCCGCGACCGAGATGCAGGAGAAGGGCTCAGCCAAGGCCGAGCAGTCCACCAAGGGCGTGGAGAACACGGAGATCGGCACCCGCGGCACGGGCTCGAGCTACAAGGGCTCCACCAGCAAGTCCGGCGCGATGCCCATCGAAGAACTGCTCGAGAAGGAGCAGGGCACCTACATCCCCGACTGGGACAAGGAATCGGCCCCCACCGCCGTCATCGAGCCCGACGCCACCACCCAGGAGCCCGCCCCCGAGGCCGGCGCCGGGAGCCTGGCCACCAGCCCCTTCGCCTACCGCCTCACCCCCTCCGAGCCCGACGCCCTGCGCAAGCTGGTGGCCATGGCCGAGAAGCTGGGTGGCGGCGCGTACAGCGCCTCCGGCGATCCCCACGAGCCCTACATCCTGACCGTCGAGCGCAACTACGAGAAGGTGGTCCTGCAGATCCCCGCCTCCCGACTCGAGAGCGTGGAGCCCTACCTGCGCAGCATGGGCGGCGTGGTCACGGTCCACGCCGATCAGGACCGGCTCTACGCCGCGGACGCGGTCCACGTGACCGTCGAGGTCCAGTACCAGCCCTAGGGAGCTGTCGAACTGGGTGTCGAAAGTTCGACGATCGTCGACGGATCCGACGGTCCGCTGACGGGCGAACGCCGCGTATCGAGCAGGCACGGCCCTTGCGTCTGCAGCTGGCGGAGGTGCGTCCATGCGACCGAGAGAGCGCTACCTGATGCATGGCCCCGAACAGCTCGGGGACGACGAACTGCTGGCCCTGGCCCTGGGGACCGGCTGTGCCGGGCTGCCGGCCAAGCACGTGGCGGCCAGCCTGTTGAGCCTGGCGGGTGGGGTGGCGGGCCTGCCCACCCTGCCGCCGGGGGCGCTGCAGGAGGTGCCCGGGCTCGGACCCGCCCGGGCGGTGCGGCTGCACGCGGCGCTCGCCCTGGGGCGGCGCGCCCTGTGCACCCCGCGGGAGGGCGAGCCGGTCCGCTCCGCCGAGGAGGCCTTGGCCTGGCTCCGTCCGCGGCTCGAGGCCCTGGACCGCGAAGAGCTGCACGCCCTGCTGCTCGACCGGCGGCACCGCGTGCTCGCCTACCGGGTGGTCTCCTGCGGCAACGACGCCCACACCATCGTCGATCCCCGCCAGATCTACCGGGAGGCTCTGCTGCACCGGGCCGGCGCGGTGATCGTGGCCCACAACCACCCCAGCGGTGATCCCAGCCCCTCGCCGGCCGACGTCGAGGTCAGCCTGCGGCTGCAGCGGGCGGGTCGCGTGGTCGGGGTCGAGCTGCTGGACCACATCGTGGTGGCCGGGGCCCGCTGGTGCTCGCTGCGGGAGCAGGGTCTGCTGCCCGCGCGCGTGGCGCCCGAGACCCCCTTCGCGGCTGGTGATGGCCCACCCTGACCTCGAGCGGATACCAGGGGTCGCCCATGCTCCCCGACCTCATCACACTCCCCACGCCCTACGGCGACGTCCCCATCCACACCTGGGGCGTGATGATCACCATGGCGTTCCTGGTCTCGTCCTGGGTGGCCCAGAGCCGGGCCGAGCGGGGCGGGGTCGATGGCGACAAGCTGGTGGGGCTGTACCTGGTCGCCTTCGTCTGCGGCCTGGCGGGCGCCCGGCTGCTGCACTTCGCCATGGCCGAGCCCGACCGCTTCTTCTCGAACCCCCTGGTGTACTTCCGCATCTGGGAGGGCGGCTTCGCCTTCTACGGCGGGGTCCTGCTCGCCATCCTGGGCTGCGTGATCTATGCCCGGGTGCGCGACATCCCGGTCTGGAAGCTGGCGGATCTGACCGCCCCCGCCATCATGATCGGGCTGGCCCTGGGGCGGCTGGGCTGCTTCATGGCGGGCTGCTGCCACGGCGCCGCCTGCGACCTGCCCGACGGCGCCGTCAACCTGCTGCCGGACAGCTTCTCCGGTGGGGCCCTGTGGCTGTTCGGCTCCCCGCCCTTCCTGGCGGCGGAGCCCACCGCGGGTGTGGGCACCAACGGCGTGCCCCTGCTGCCCACCCAGTTGTGGTCCGCCGCCATCGCCCTGGGGCTGTTCCTGCTGCTGTCCTGGCGCTGGAAGCACCGTCGCTATGACGGCCAGGTCTTCGCCTGGATGTTGCTGATCTACCCCTTCACCCGGTCCTCCATCGAGCTGCTCCGGGGGGACACCATCCGGGGGGTGGATTGGTTCGGGGCGCTGACCACCAGCCAGCTGGTGAGCATCCCCGTCTTCCTCGCCGGCGTGACCATCGTGGTGCTGCGGCGGCGGGGCGGGATCGCGGCGGTCGAGGAACGCGACGACGAGGCGGATCTGCTCGACGAGCTGATGCGTGAGCGCTGAGGCCGCTCCGCGGGGGGCCTGGGCCCTGGGATGGCTGCTCGCCCTGCTGACCGCGGTGGCCGGTGCGGTGCGCCTGGGGCGCCTGCTGGGCTCATCCCACCCCCTGGGGACCGACGGCTACTACTACGCGGTGCAGGTCCGCAGCCTGCTGGACGACGGGGCGCTGCACGTCCCCGACGCCAGCTGGGTGCACGGCTGGCTCGCGGCCTGCGCGGCGGTGGTCGGGGACCCCATCGTCGGGATCAAGCTGGGGGCGGCGCTGCTGGCGGCCCTGTGTGTGCCCGCCGCATGGCTGCTCGGGCGCCAGCTCGGCGGCGGGCGGCTCGGGGCCTGGGTGCTCGCCGCCTGGGCCGCGGCTTCGCCCACCCTGACCCACATGGCCGGGGACTTTCCCAAGAACCTGGGGATCGCGGCTCCCGGGCTGGTGCTGCTGGCCCTGGTCGCCGCCGGCTGGTGGCGACCCCGGGGTTGGAAGGGCTGGTGGCGCCCCGCCCTGCTGGTGGTGCTGGGCCTGCTGGCCGCCAGCGCCCACCGCACCGGGGCGGCGCTGTTGGTGCTCGGCGCTGTGGGGGCAGGCGTGGGCTGGCTCGCCGGTCGTGGGGGCCGGGGGCGCGGCCCCCCCCCCCCCCGCGCCGGGGGCCGGGGGCGGGGGGGCCCCCGCGCGCCGGGCCCCCCCCCGGGGGGGGGGGTGCGGCCCCTGCCCGCACGGGGGGGCTGGTTGCTCCTGCGACCCACTGGGTTCGGGGTGGTGGTGGAGCTGTCCTTGCCGTGGCGGGCCCCGAGCGCCGCGGCGCCGGCCTGGTTCGCCCGCCCGCAGCTCCGGCCCTGGATCGCGGGCCTGGGCCTGCCCGCGCTGGTGCTGCTCTTCCCGGGCTGGCGGGTGGACGAGCTGGACCTGGGCTACCGCCTGTCTCTGCTCGCGCCCATCGCGGCCATGCCGCTGGGCCTGGTGCTGCTCGCTCCGCACCTGCCCCGGCCACCGCGCACGCCGCTGCTGGTGCTCCTGGTGGTCTTCGCCCTGGCCCCGGGCTCCTGGCCGGGCATCGACCCGGCCACCGCCCCGCCCTACGAGCGCTACGTCGAGGTGCTGGACGCCATCCCCGAGCCTGCGCCCGAGCTGCTCATCGCCCACGTGGGCATGAGCTTCCTCTACGACTGGCGCACCGGGCGGGAGGCCATGGCCTGGGCACCCGAGCCGGCGCTGGATCGCGGCTCCGTGGGCCGGGTGGTCTACGGGGTGCGGGCTGGCGAGTGGCTGGCGTTCGCGCCCCCCTCCCTCGGCCTCCCGCGGCCCGTGCCCCTGGACCACGGCTACCACTACGTGCGGGAGGACCTCTGGGAGGCCTTCCTCGAGGTCGCGCTGGTCGAGGGGGACCCGGACCTGCACGATCGCCTCGCCGACTGGCGCAACCCCCGGGCCGTGAGGCCGGAGCACATGCTCAGGGGTCGCTAGCCGTCGCTCTTCGGGACCTCGTTGCCCAGGCATTGCTCGGCCGAGGCGCACCACTCGGCGCAGCCCAGGTCGATGTTGGGGTTGCGCACGTCCAACCCGCAGCTGCGGCAGGGCAGCACCGGCTCGTCCTTCCACAGCTCCATCTCTGCGCCGCAGTGGGGGCAGAGCAGCTCGAGGATGTCCTCGGGCTTCCAGCTGCGCATGTCCTGGCCGGGGCAGCGGGGTTGGCTCATGGCGCTCCCTAGAAGGGCCGGTAGATGCCGGCCAGCGCGGAGCCCTTGATGAACAGCAGCTCGCCCATGTCCTGCTCCAGCCAGGCGGTGCCCTGCTGGCAGTAGGCGTGCTCGGCGGCGAAGGACTGGTCCTTCAGCAGCTCGGCGGCGGGCGCGGGGGCGGTGTGGTCGTGCAGCCACAGCTGGCTCTTGCCGCCCGCGATCTTGACCGTGGTCTGCACCTGGTCGTCACCGTAGGGCATCCAGGTGGACAGGGTGCGGTGCCGTCGGCCGAAGGTCTGGATGGTGCTGGGGGCCGCGAGCTCCCGCAGGACCCACGCCCCGTCGAAGACCTCGCGGATCTCGTCGTCCGGGCCTTCCTCGAGGGTGGTGTAGGCGACGAAGCTGTGGTTGGAGCGCAGGGTGAGGCGGTCCAGCTCGTTGCACAGCCCGACCCAGGTGGTGTTCACGGCCGTGCCGAGCTCGTGGTCCACCAGCTTGTCGAGCAGCTCGGTCTCCTTCTTCTCGAGGTCGGCGGTCACCAGGCCGAAGGGGCCCGAGGCGTCGCGCAGGCGCAGCTCCGAGATCACCAGGTCCTCGTAGGAGGTGCCCGCGACAGCCTCGGCGATCTTGAGCTCGAAGCGCTTGCCGGTCACCGGGGCCGGCAGGTCGATGCGCTGGGGGCCTTGGGTGTCGGCCACGGCGATGGCCATGGGCTCGGCGCCGTCCACGGACAGCCCGAGCTTCGCCAGGCGCGCGTTGCGCTGGAAGTGGTCGGGGGAGCGCTGGTAGCCGTTCCAGATGTCGAAGCCGGTGATCTCGATGGCGCCGCCGAAGTCGAGGATCAGCTTCTCGCCCACGCCCAGGCCTTCGGCGCCCTCGACCCAGCCGAAGTCGGTGCGGCCGTCGAAGAGGTAGCCGGTGTGGTAGGCCTCGCAGGGCTCGAGCACCGAGGTGGCCTGGACCGTGGCCGGCACGGCGCGAGGCGGCGCCACCGCCTGCGTCTGCTCGGGGGGCAGGGTCACCGCGATCTCACAGATGTCCACGGGGCCGTCGGAGCCCAGGATGCGCACGAAGAGCGACTTGACCGCCGGGGTGTCCATCTGCTCCCGCCAGGGGATCAGCACCGGGCCGCCGGGGTTCACGCGGACCCGGGTGTTCTCGGCGCCGTTGACGTAGCTCTGGAAGGTGGCCGCGGTGGACTCCGGGCAGAGCTGCAGCTTGGCCTCGAGCACGCGGGTGGGTTCCTCGAAGCGCAGCAACACGCCCTCGTCCACGGCGTCGCTGGCGGGGCTCCAGCCGGTGGTCGGGTCGCCGTCCAGCAGCCGCTCCACGCCGTCGCCGGATGTGGCCACCAGGGCCTGCAGGTGCAGGCCGGTCACCGGGGGCACGGTCACACCCGGCGCCTCGGGCTGGGCGGGCGGGGTGCCGGGTGCGGCGGGGGGAGCGCCGGGGTCCGGTGCGGGCTCGGTGCTGCAGGAGAACAGCAGGGGAAGCATCGCGATGAGGTAGGGAGAGCGCATGGTCACCTCGTGGATGTGCCAGGCGTAACCCGGAGGGATGCCCGGTCGGCGGCCGCGGGTATAGGTGGGTGCTCCCCGCGGAACCCCACGCTCATGCGCCAGCTCGCCCGTCGCCTCGTCCCATTCCCCCTCCGCGTGGAGTGGGTGCGGCTGCGCGGCACCCCCGCTCGCTGGCTCGAGCGGGACGTCCTCGCCCACGAGCGGGTCGGCCGCGATGGGCTGGCTGGCTTCGGCCACACCCTCGCCGAGCGACGCTCGCCTCTCCGCCGTGACCCGGTGAAGGACGAGACCCTGCAGCGGGGCAAGGAACGCAACGTCACCATCGCCGCCGGCGCCCTGGACCGCGTGCTGGTGGCCCCGGGTCAGCTCTGCTCCTACCACCGCCTGGTGGGGCGGCCGTCGCGGCTCCGGGGCTTCGTCCCCGGGCTCGAGCTGCACGGTGAGGAGCCCAGCGCCGGCATCGGCGGGGGCTGCTGCCAGGTCTCGAACCTGCTCTACCTGCTGTGCCTGCTCGGCGGGATGCGGGTGGTCGAGCGGCACCGCCACGGGCTCGATCTCTTCCCGGACAGCGCCCGCACGGTGCCCTTCGGCTGCGGGGCCACGGTGTTCTACGGCACCGCCGATCTGCGCTTCGACAACCCCATCGACCAGCCTGTGCTGCTGCGCATGCTCATCGAGGACGGGCAGCTGGTGGGGCGCCTGCTGTGCGCGGAGGACCCGGGCTTCCGGGTCGAGCTGGACGAGCGCGACCACCGCTTCTTCCGGGAGGATGGCCGCTGGATGCGCGAGAACCGCATCGTGCGCCGCATCCTCGACCCCGACGGTGGGCTGATCCTCGAGCAGCAGGTGGCCCACAACCGGGCCCGCACCTGCTACGAGCCGGAGGGGGCGTGCTGAGGGCGTTCGCCAAGGGCGCGCTGCACCTGGGCCTCGGCTGGGCGCCGGGCGGGGTCGAGCTGTACCACCACGCGGCCTGGCAGCTGCTCGGCACCCAGGCCAGCCACATCGTCAAGCAGGCGCGGGTGACCCCCGGCTACTGCCAGGCCTGGGATCGGATCTGTGGCTTGCGCCTCGAGGGGCTCGATCTGTGGGTCCACGACGCCGGAGGCACGCCCTTCTGGGCCCTGGCCGGCCACCTGCTCACCGGCCGGCCGGTGCAGCTCACCAACCGCCACGCGCGCATGCTCGACCGCCACATCCCCCGGGCGGTGCAGGGGGTGCTCGGTATGGAGCTCCCGGCGGAGCTGGGCACCCCCGGGCGGCGGGCGGCGGTCTCGGCCTGCCGCTGGCTCGACCGTCGCGACGCGGTGCTCGAGCGCACGGCCGCCACCCTGCACGAGGGGATCGCACCGGAGGCCATCCCCATCGACGACGCCAGCGTGGACCTGTCCCACTCGGGGGGCGCCCTCGAGCACCTCGAGCCCGATGAGCTGGCGGCCTTCATTCGTGAGTGCCACCGGGTGCTGCGCCCGGGCGGTGTGGCCTCCCACATCGTCGACCACCGGGATCACCTGCATCACGCCGATCGCGGCCTGCCCTTCCTGGCCCATCTGGCCCTGCGGGAGCCTGCCTACCGGGCGCTGCGGGGGCACCCCCTGGGCTACCACAACCGGCTCAGCCCCAGCCGGATCGCGGCGATGTTCCAGGAGGCGGGCTTCGAGCCCATCGCTCAGCGGCGGCTGGTGATCCCTGCCCGCCGCTACGTCGAGGACGCGGTCGCGCTGCAGGCCGAGCCGGGGCTGCCGCGCCAGTTGCTGGTGGGGGAGCACCGCGACATCAGCGAGCTGGATCTGCGCACAGCGGCCTGCCACAACCTGTTCCGGAAGCGCTGAAGCCGACGTCTACCAGATCAGGCTCTCCGGCCCCGCGCAGGGCGTGTCCAGCTCGACGATCAGCTCGAGCTCATGGCTGGGCCAGTCCTCGGCGACGACCAAGCCGGCGGGCTCGTCGTCGCTGCCCGGGGCGCAGTGCTCGCCGTCGCCGTCCAGGTCCTGCCAGGCGTACAGGGCGACGCCGTCGCCCAGGGACAGATCGAGCTCGAGGGTCTGCTCGAAGCTCCCGGGGCCGTCCAGCTCGATCTCGACGATGGGCTGGTAGGGGGTCTCCAGCTCACCCGTGCCCCAGGTGGCGTAGGCCAGCTCGGCGTAGACGGGGCCATCGAGCGCGGACTCCACCTCGGCCTGCACGTCCACGACGTACAGATCGGTGACCGCGCAGCCCAGCAGCAGGGGGATCAGGAGCATCACGGGGCACCTCGCAGGCGCAGGGCGGCGTGGGCGCCGGGGATGGAGAAGCGGCCGTCGGTGCGGGTGACGTCCAGGCCCGCTTCGACGGCGACCCGCTCGGAGATGGGCAGGGCGGCGCCCAGCCCGAGCCAGGGGGTCCACAGGTGGGTGGTGCCGCGCTCGGTGGTGGAGCCCTCGGCGTCGGTGCGGACGGTGGTCTCCACAGCCAGCAGGTGTTGACTGGCCAGGGTGATCCAGGGGGTGACCCGGCCCGGCACGGCGGCCCGCAGGCCGGCCTCGAGCTGTGGGCCGGAGAGGCGTGCGCCCCCGGTGTCGTTGCCCGGCTGCACCACGGCACCCGCCAGCACCGCGGCCTGCAGCTCGAAGCGGGGGGCGCTGACGACGGTGAGGGTGGGGCCGGCCTGCGCGTCCCAGCGGCGGAACAGGGCGGTGTGCAGGTCGGCCTCGAGGCCCAGCCGGGGACCCAGGCCGACCTGGCCGTTGACGGCGCTCCAGGGGAAGCCGGCCTGGGCCCGGGCGCTCCATGCGCCGCGCTCGGTGGTGGCGATGCGCACGGGTTCGGCGGCGTGAGCGGAGGGCGCCAGGAGCGCTGCCGCCATGATGAGGGCCGAGAGGCTCATGGGCTCACCCCGTAGAGAACCTCGAAGTTGCCGGCGAGGACCTGCTGGGCTTCCTCGGCGCTGTAGCCGGCGGTCTCCATGGCGGTGGTGGTGCGCTCGACGTAGTCGGCCAGGAAGCCCGGGAACTGGGGGCCGTCCGATCCGTAGATGACCCGGTCGATGAGGCCCTCGTCGCGGAAGCGCTGCATGGCGTGGGCCAGGTGCACGCCGTCGGGGTCGGAGCTGGACGAGCCCATGGCCGAGGGCTCCAGCCAGACGTTGGGGTAGGCCAGGGCCAGCTCGATGCAGCCCTCGAGATCCCCGATCTCGCGGTTCAGGAAGTCGAAGCCGATGTGGCCCAGGATGAAGTCCACCTGGGGGTAGGACTGGATGGCGAGCTCGAGGTAGGCGGGGTCGGTGTAGGGGGCGGAGGACTCGGTGCCGGGGAAGGGGCTGGGCCCGGTGTGGGTGTAGACCGGCACGTCGTGGATGGCGGCGACCTCGTAGATCCCGAAGTAGGCGGGGTCGTCCATGCGGAAGTGCATGTGGGTGTGGGCCAGCTTCACGCCGATCATGCCCGGCTCGCGCAGGGTGGCGTCCAGGGCGTCGAGCTCGATGTCCTCGTCGGTGGCCCAGCGATCCACCCGCAGGCTGGCCATGCCCCAGAGCCGGTCCGGGGCGGCGGCCACCTGCTGGACGATGGTCTCGTTGTCGGCGATGCCCACGCTGTGGGGGGCGTAGACCGACAGGATCACGCCGCGATCGAGGCCGGCTCGGTCCAGCTGCTCGACGATGCCCTCGCTGGACAGGGTGCTCCTGGCCGTGGCCTCGGGGTTCAGGTTGAACGGGAACGGGAAGTTGCCCGCCAGGAACTCCTGGGTGCTGGGAGGCACGCCGTCCCAGGTGCCGGCGTGCAGGTGCATGTCGACCGCGGTCAGGGTCTCCCCTTCGTAGGGGATCCCCAACTCCGGGGTGCAGCCGATCAGGACGGGGATGAGCAGAACGAGCACGGACACCTCACGGTGACCGTTTATCGACCGCGGGGTCGATAGTCCACGGGGGATCAGGGACAGACGGCGTCTTCGGTCTCCCAGACGTTGTTGTCCTCGTGGCATTCCTGCAGGGTCTCGAGCCCGTTCTCGTCGTCCACGACCACCCGCAGGCGGCCGGTGGGCACCGATGATGCGTCGATGGTGTAGACGATGCCGTAGGTGGTCTCCCCGGCGGGGACGGTCTGGGTGGTGTCCTGGGCCTCGAGGAACACGGCGTTGGGGCCTTCGAGGCTGTACAGGGACACCGGCAGGCTCGAGGGCATGTCGTCCACGCCGCCGTTGCCGACCCGGACCACCACCTGCAGCAGGCCGTCGTCGCAGTCGTCCAGGCAGATCTCGACATGCTCGGGCAGGGCGTCGCTGTAGGCGCCGCCGGCGGCCGCGCTCATGTCGCCGGATCGGAAGCTGTTGTAGGACAGCCAGTTGGCGTCGGGCACCGCGGGGATGGACCCTCGCGTGCCGATGTTGGTGATGTGGTAGGCGTGCTGGTTCCAGACGGGGCGGCCGGCCATCCAGGAGTCGTCGGCGTCGCCGATGACCCGCACGCCGGTCTCGGAGCCCGAGTACTGACCGGAGGTGTAGATGATCTCGGCGTGGCCGTCGTTGTCCACATCGGCGATGGCCGGGTACTCCGAGCAGGTGGCGCTCGAGTGGCGGCTCTCCTGCATCTTCACGCGGCCGGTGGCGCCGTCGTAGACCCAGACGTCGTTCTCGTCGGCGTAGACGACCTCGGCCTGGCCGTCGCCCTCGAAGTCGAACACCGCCGATCCGGTGAAGCCCGAGGACCAGTCCTGGGTGGTGTTGGACCACTTGAGGGAGCCGTCGTCTTCGATGACCACGTACACGCCGTGGCCGGCCACGCCGATCTCGGGCAGGCCGTCACCGTCGAAGTCGGCCACGGTGGGCGGGCCGATGGTGGTGCCGGTGTAGTTGCCGAACCACAGGGTGGTGCCGTCGTCGTCGATCAGGGCCACGTTGCCGGTGTAGGTGGAGACGATCTCGCCCTGGTCGTCGCCGTCGAAGTTGCCGACCGCCACGAAGCCGTCGGGGCGGCTGTTGTACCAGATGGCGTCGCCGTTCTTGCGGTACAGGGCGTTGCCGGTGACGACCTCCTGGATCCCGTCGCGGTCGATGTCGGCGGCCACGCCGAAGGCGGCGACGGAGCTACCCCAGCTGGTGCCGTAGCCGCTCCCGGCGCCGTAGCTGCCCCGGCCCACTTCGCTGCCGGAGCGGCCATCCAGGATGATGTTGCCCATGACGACCTCGGGGTTGCCATCGGCGTCGAGGTCGTAGATGCCCACACCACCGCAGGTGGGGATGTTGCCCAGCCCCGAGGGGTTGGCGCTCCAGTAGCGGGAGCCGTCGGCGCGCAGGGCGAAGACGCCGGTGTTGCTCGCCCCGACCACCTCGGGCACGCCGTCTCCGTCCAGGTCGCCGATGGCGGGGCTGGCGGGCTCCGATCCACCCATGGCGTAGGACCAGTGTACGGTGCCCCCTTGGCCGGACAGGACCCACATGGTGCCGGACACGTTGGCCACCACGATGTCGGGGATGTCGTCGTCATCGATGGTCCCGTCGCCGTTGTCGTCGGTCAGGTTGGCGATGGCGGGGGTGGTGTAGGTGTCGCCGGGGGCCGAGGACGCCCACTCCAGCTGCGGGGTGAAGGTCCCGGTCTCCGCCTCGATGTTGCAGGCCTCGTCGATGGAGACGGAGCCCTGGGAACGGCCGGGATCCTCGCAGATGTCGTCGTCGGTGGGGTCGCTGTCGTCCGGGACCCAGGTGTCGTCGTCGAGCTTGTCGTCCACACCGTCGTTGGGCACGAACTGGTAGTCGGAGCAGGCCGAGAGCAGGATGAGGACGGGGACGAGGCAGCGGGTCATGGATCACCTTGGGGGGACCCACTGTATCCGGAATTGGCGCCTCCGGTGGGTGGGCTGCACTCCTGTGGGTTCCACCCTCCACTCGGGTGGAGGGTCCCGGGGGAGACCGCAGGACCAGGGGCGGCCAAAGCGTAGCTTCGACGGTGATCGGGAGGCTGGCGCCCCGCTGGGCACGCCCCTTGCTTCAACCGGGGCCGAACCCGCCGGCCGGTCTGGTTGGCACCCCACACCCTCGGAGATCATCATGACCCGCATCCTCACCACCCTCGCCCTCTCGACCCTGCTGGCACCCGCGGCCCTCGCCCAGGACGCCGGCCTGCTCGCGGCTGCCCAGGACAGCATGGACACGGACTACATCGTCAGCCTCGAGAAGACCTGGACCGCGATGACCGACCTGGAGCCCGGCCTCGAGAGCCTGGACCTGAGCTGGAACGAGCAGCTTGACGTGGTCGAGCAGCTGGCGGACGAGGGCGTCGCCACGGTCGACCGCGGCAGCTTCACCCTGCCTGGCATCGACGTCGAGGGCCTGCTCTTCACCGAGCTGCACCAGACCCTGGGGGGCTCTACGCTACAGCAGTTCGTGGGCCAGGGCATCGTCCCGGTGCGGACCTACGGTGGCTTCGAGGCCCACTACCTGCCCGAGACCGCGGTCGAGCTCGCGCTGGCAGCGGAGGAGACGAGCTCCATGGTCATGGTCATGGACCTGGAGTCCTACTTCCCCGAAGACTACGGCCAGGACGCCCCGGCGCTCACCGCCGTGTACGTGGACGACGAGTACCAGCTCCTGCCGGTGGACCAGCCCATGCTGGACTACGCGGACTATGTCCCTGTGGACGAGGTCTCCGCCGGCCCCGGCCCCTTCGGGGACGAGGCGGAGTCCGGCTCCGAGGAGGGAGGCGAGCCCGGCGGCGACAGCGGCACCGGCCCGGGTCCCTTCGGAGATGAGGACCACAGCGATCAGGACAGCTACGCCGGCACCGAGACCGGCTCCAGCGCTCCCCAGGACGAGCCGGAGCAGGAGAGCGACGACAACGGCCGCGACGGGCGGAGCTCGGGAACCCGCTCCGGCCGATAGGGCTGGCGTCAGATCCTCTGCACCACGCCCAGGTGAGCCAGCAGGATCACCACGGCGGCCTGGTGGAGCATCAACGCGAGCAGCGCGCCGGGCCAGCGGCTCGGCCGTTGCGCGTTGGGTTCGGGCAACAGCGCCGCCAGCAGCAGCGCCGAGCAGAGGGAGAAGCCCCCGTTGTGGGCCCACTGGAGGAAGTGGCCACCATAGGGGCGGTCCAGCAGCAGGACCGCCAGGCTGCCCAGCCACAGCACCAGCGCCAAGCCCAGCTCAGGTCGCCACGACTTGGCCCGGATGGTTCTGGCCAGCAGCAGCGGCAGCAGCCCGAGCCACGGGGCGTGGAAGAGCAGCGCGTTCCCTGCTTCCCGCAGGTGCACCCCCGCCCAGAAGCCGGGGTGGTCGTGGGGCTCGAAGGCCCAGAACAGGCCGCTGTCGCCAGGCCGCAGGTGCGCCAGCGATCCCCAGACGTCGTAGGCCCGTCCGGGGATGGTGCCGTCCCACACGAAGGCCCAGCGGTACAGCAAGGGGATGGCGAAGACGATGGACAGGGCCAACAGCGCCGCGCCGAGGCGCCCCGCGGCCCGCCGGGGCAGGCGGATCCAGGGTGCGATGGCCACGAACATCACCGCCGGCAGCACGGCCGCGTTGAGCAGGTGGGCGGACAGCGCCAGGCCGGCACAGGTTCCGCTGCGCCAGGGGAGCCCGTGGTGCTGCAGGTCCCGCAGGGCCATGAGCGCGAACAGACCCAGCGCCAGGGCCGGCACGAAGTAGATCTCCCGGTGTCCGGCGAACAGCGCCAGGCCTGGGCTCGCCAGCAGCAGCGCCAGCGTCGCCGTGCGCGGGGTGCTCCGGCCGAGTCGTCCTGCCACGGCGACCATCAGCGGGATCCAGAGCATGGCCGAGGCCAGGCTGATGGTGGCCACCAGCGCGTCCCCGGGCTCGGAGACCGGCTCGACCAGCTCCAGCCACCCCAGCAGCAGCGACCCGGCGCGGAGGAACAGGCTGCTGCCGATGTTGGTGGTGTAGAGGCGCTCCAGGTCCCGCACGGCGTTCGGCGTGCCGTACCAGTGCTGGGTGGAGCGCAGCGCCCAGAGCGTCGGCATCACCAGCGCCAGGAGCACGACCAGGCTCACCATCGGGCGACGGCGCCACCAGCGTTCGAGCCGGACGCCCGCGCGGCCCAGCCCTCCTGTGGCCGCCAGCACCAGGATCGTTGCCGCCCCGACGAGCAGCCCCAGCGCCAGCCTGTCGGGCAGCGCCGCCGCTGATCCCAGGCCCCACAGCTCCTGGGGATGCCTCGCCCCCGCCCAGGCGCACAGCCCGAGCGAGGCCGCGACGTAGACGAAGACCAGCGCTGACAGCCCCCTAGGGCGCATGCTCCCTCAGCCAGCCCTCGATCAGGGGGTAGATCTCGGTGGGGGCGCGATCCCCGACGGGGAGGTCCAGGTGGCCGTAGTCGGCGCCGAAGCCGTTCTCGAGGCCGGCCACCACGAAGCGCTTGTGCTCGCTGCCCACGGCCTCGTAGTAGCCGCGCACCCGGTCGGGCGGGGACACCCGGTCGGCCCGGCCCGCGATGGCCAGCACCGGCACGGTGATGTCGGCCATGGCGTCGCGGTAGTCGCGCTCGCCGTCGCCGGACTGGAAGGCACCGTCGCCGATCATGCTGGCGAACTGGAGCATCTCGCCGGGCCACAGGGGGCTGACCACCGTGTGCATCATGCGCTTGGCGGCGTCGGGTTCCATGTTGGCGTCGTTGAAGAGGTAGGCCTCGACGTCGATGGGCAGGCTGTCGTTGAAGGCGTTGGCCACCCGCGCCAACTGCGGGGTGAGGATGAAGGGCAGGGTGGCGCCGCTGATGCCGAAGGTGTGGCGGGTCAGGGCCAGGATGGGGTCGGGATCGGTGAACTCGGCGGGGCTGCCCACCACCACCATCGCCCACAGGTCGTCGTCTCCCAGCTGGCTGGCGTAGATGGCGCCCACCATGCCCCCCAGGGAGTGACCGACGTAGCCGAGCTTGGCGTAGCCCGTCTCCTGTTGGATGTGGGCCACCGCGGTGGGGATGTCCCCCAGGCCGTAGTCGTCGGCGGTCCAGGTGCGCTCCAGGTTCTTGCCCCCGGGGGCCTCGCGGGCGTCGCCGTGTCCGCGCAGATCCAGCAGCCAGGCGTCGAAGCCGTGGGCGGCCAGGTAGCTGCCCACGCTGCGCTGCTCGTCCAGGTCCCAGCAGTAGTGGTTGCTCGAGATGCCGTGGACCACCAGCACCGGCGGGCCGTCGGCTTGGTGGCGGTGCAGGTGGATGACCGCGCCGTCGGGGGTGTCCAGGAACACGGAGTGCTCCACCCCGCACGGCGGCTCGTCGGGGATGTCGTGCTCGCAGGCGACCAGCATGGCGCAGGTGGCGGCCAGGGCGAGGGGACGCATGGGGGCTCCGTGGGTGGCACCGAGCATCCTACAGTACGCCGCCACCAAACTGTCGATTTTGTCCACTCTCCGATTGCAAGTTTGTACACTGTGGTCCGAAGGAGAAGGTGAAGCGACCCACCAGCCCCTCCCGGAAGAAGACGATGTCACCCCCGCACATCCCCAAGATCGGCGCCACGACGGTCCCAGCGGCCACCGCAGCCAGGTCCGGCGGACACGAGGCGAGCGCCCAGCGGCAGAAGCCCGAGGCCCAGGCCGCGCAGCAGACCGTCGAGCGAGCCGTGGTGGCCAACCGCAGCCTCGAGATGCTCGAGACCATGGCCGGCCGCGTGAGCCAGGCCACCGGCGAGTCCATGGACGTCTCCCGCCCGGCCGAGGCCGGCGGCTCCGATGGCTACCGCGTCCAGCTCATGAGCTTCATCGTGGGCTCCCTGTCCCGCGCCTCCCAGGCCTTCCGCCAGCAGGCGGTGCCGACCCAGGAAGAGCCCCCCGCAGAAGAGCCCGAGCAGGCCGAGGACGAGCCCGAGGTCGAGGCCGCCCTGCCCGAGCAGGCCGTCCAGGACCCGGTCCAAGAAGCCACCGAGCCCCCCCCGGTCGAGGCCGTGGACCCCGCGCCCCAGACCACCGCCTACGGTGCCCAGGGCCAGGCCATGACCGAGAAACCCGCCGAGGGGAAGGTCGAGACCTGGGCCTAGCTACCAGCTGAGCTCTCGCAGCTCCCAGAGGCCGTCGCCCGCGCTGACGCTGGCGACGGCGCCGTCCGTTGTGACCGCCACGCTGTCGATGGCGGGGGCGCCGGTGTCCAGGCAGTCGACCTCGGTCGTCGTCGAGTCCAACCGGCAGACCTCTGCGCTGCCGTGCTCGCTCAGGCGCGCCCACAGGAGGTGACCGCTCCCGTCCCAGAGGGGCTGGATGTGTCCGTAGACGGTGCCGGTCCCGTCCACCGCCCGCGGCGCGCGCCAGCTGCCCTGGTGACCGGGGTCGCTCGCGCGGCTCACCAGCAGGTGCACGCCGTCGGCGTCGTAGCCGTGCCAGGCCAGCCAGAGGCTGTCGTCGATGCTCGCCAGGGCCGGGTGCTCCTGGCGGTCGTAGCTGCCGCCAGCCACGTCGGTGCTGCCCGCGTGGTAGCCCGCCGAGACGCTCGGCTCCCCGCCTTCGGGCCAGTCGAGCCCGTAGACGTGGACCTGCCGGGTGTAGCGAGCCGTGACCTCGTCTTCGCTCGCGGCGAAGGCGATCCAGCGCTGGTCGCCGAAGCTGAGCACGGTGGGGTCGAGGGGGAAGTAGAGCCCCAGCTCCCGGAGCTCCGCGTGCTCCCAACCCCCGCCGGCCGTCCAGCGGGCCAGGGCGAGCTCGAAGGCGTTGGCTGTGACGGTGCCCTCGATCTCGGGGTGGTTCGAGGTCTCGTAGACCATCAGCAGGCCCCCGGCGTCGTCCACCATCAGTGACGGGGAGACCTCGGGCCAGAGCACCTCGGTTGGGAAGGCCAGATCGTTCCAGTCGCCGTCGGTGGTGCGGGCGGCGCACTGCAGCAGCCAGGGGCGATAGTCGGGGTCGCTGAGCACGTCCAGCTCGCGCCAGCAGGCGTAGGAGCTGTCGCCGCTCGCCGCGCCCCCGGGCTCCTCCACCGCCACGGCCGACCGCGCGCCGACCCCCAGCCCCGCCCCCCCCCCCACCCACCCCCGGCCCCCGTCCTACGTAA
>CAYZVO010000001.1:49831-51379 GCA_964481655.1 uncultured Enterobacterales bacterium
CCCCCCCGGGGGCCCCGGGGGGGGGGCCCCCCCGCCCCCCCGCGCGCACGACCCGGACCTCGCCCTGCCGCTGGACCACCTCGGGCTCGCCGATCAGGGCCTCGCTCAGGATGAGGCCGGTGGAGTAGGGCATCGGCACGTCGAGCAGCCACGCCGCGGTGCTGGTGAGGTCTTCGAGGACCACGGGGCCGTCGAGGGTGGCGCCCTGCTTCACGCCCGCGCCCCAGAGGAACATCGGGACGTCCCGACACCCGCTGCAGTGGTCGCCGTGGTTGGTCCACGCCGCGCCTTCGGCCGCCTGCCGGTGGCGCCCATGGTCGGCGATCAGGATCATCAGCGCGCCGTCGCCTGCGTCGTTGGCATCGCTCAGGGAGGCGTGGAAGTCGGCCACCGGCTCGTCGATGGCGGCCACCGTGTCGCCGTAGAGCTGCGGGTGGTTGTGGCCGGCCCGGTCGATCTGGTGGAGGTTGGCCAGCACCATGCGGGCCCCGTCCTCCAGGTGTTCCCGGGCGGCGGTGAGGGGCACGGCGTCGTCGGTGTCGAAGATGTCGGATGACCCGCCGTCCTGGTAGAACAGCTCGAGCCGTGTGGTCACGGACGCGCCCAGGCCCGGGTAGTGGCCGTGCACCAGGGCCTCGAAGTGGGAGCCGTTGACACAGATCCAGGTGCTCTCGTCGTCGTAGCCCCGGTCCTGGCGCATGGCCTCGGCGAGGCTGGGGTAGTGCAGCAGGTAGCTGCCCATGCCGTGGGGCACCGACAAAGGGAGGAAGGCCTCGCGGCGGCCTGTGAGCAGGTCCGCGTGGGCCGGGGTGGTGGTCGTGATGCCCACCGCCATGCCGTCGCGGATCAGGGTCCCCGTTGGCAGCACCTGGCTGCGCAGCATCGGGAGGATCTCCTCGCTCGGGCCGCCCCAGGCGTCGGACCAGCCCCCGCCGGGGTCGCCGTCGTCGGCGAAGGTCTCCTCGAGCCTGGCCCCGTCCATGACCACGACGGCCAGGCGGGTGGCCATGCCCTTGGTGGCGGCCTCGCCGGGCGGGTCCGAGTCGTCCGGATCCGGCTCGCTGTCGTCGGGCTGGCTGTCGTCCGGGGTGCTGTCATCCTCCAGCCCCGACTCCTTGGGAGAGTCGGTCCGGTCGCAGGCCGCGAGCAAGAGAGCGCCGGCCAGCGGGAGCACAGCGTGGGTCAGTGACATCGGGCGGACGATAGCACCCCCACCGCGTGGGCGCTGTCAACTCGCGGACAGGCCGGTCCCGGGCACCGTCAGTCGAGCTGCCCTTCGACCCAGCCCGCCATCGCGTCCAGGTAGCGGCGTTCCCGGAGCAGCTCGCCGCTGCCGGGGTCCTCCGGATCGAGCCGCAGCAGCCCGAAGCGCACGAAGTGGCGGTCCGGGAGCTGCTGGGAGGCCACGCGCATGGACTCGACGGGCACCAGCCGGTCCAGCGCCGCGGCGCCGACCCACACCGGGCAGGTGACGGCGTCGAAGGCCACGGGGGGGCCGTCGCTGGCCCAGCGCAGCCAGGCCTGGGCCAGCTCCACGGGCAGGGGGGC
>CAYZVO010000001.1:51389-139967 GCA_964481655.1 uncultured Enterobacterales bacterium
CCGCCCCCCGCCCCCCCCCCCCCGCCCCCCCCCCCCCCGCGCCCCCCCCCGCCCGCGCCCCCGGGCCCCCCAGCAGCAGCGCGGCCAGCTCGTGCCCCTCCCAGACGGTGGGGATGGTGAGGTCCACGCTGCCCAGCTCCGGCAGCTCCCGCCCGGCCAGCCAGGCCAGCGCCGCGGTCTCCACGGGGCCCATGGGGGCGCCGAGCACGGCCACCGCGGTGGGCTGCACGTGCTGAGCCAGCATCAGGGCCATGGTGCCGCCGGGGCCGTGACCCACGATGGCCAGGCGCTCGGCCTGGGGCTCTCGCTCCCGCAGCGTCGCCACGGCGTGGGGCAGCAGGGTGGAGCTCAGCCACAGATCCGCGTCGGCGGGGGGCAGGGGCGCGGTGAGCCGCACCCGCACCGCCCAGGCGTCCAGCCCTCGCTCCTCGAGGGCCTGCACCATGGGCTGGAAGGCCGCGGGGTCCATGCCGGGGGTGACGATGACCAGGGCCACCGGCGCGTCCAGATCGTGGCCGGCGTCCTCGAGCTGGTAGCCCGCCTGCAGCGGGGGATCGGCGGCCGCTGTGCCGAGCAGGGCGAGCGCCAGGGTGCCGGCGGCGATCATGGGCGTTCCAGGGCTGCGGCGAAGGCGTCGAGGGGCTGGGGGATGGCCCGGCGGCCCTCGAAGCGCATCAGCTCTCGGTAGCCGATGTCCCGCAGCAGCCGCACGGCGCGGCCGAAGTGTCGGGTCAGGTGCTGGGTGCTGTGGGCGTCGGCGCCGATGGTCACCGGGATCCCGCGGTCGTGGCAGTCCGCCAGGATGCGGGGCGAGGGGTAGCACTCGCGGCAGGGCATGTCCCAGCCCGCCGTGTTGAGCTCGACGGTCATGCCGGCCTCGGCGATGGCGTCGAGGGCCTCGCCCAGGTTGGGCGCGTCGCCGATGGACGGCCTGGCATCGCGGCGGTGTGCTGCGGCGGAGCCGTCTGCAGTAAGGCGGCGCTCCTTGGCCGCCTGCGGCCGGCCAAGGAGCTTCTTTGGCAAGTCCAGGTGGGCGGCGATGTCGAACAGGCCGCTCGCGGCCATGTCCCGGACCAGGGTCCAGTAGCGCTGGTGCAGGGTCTCGGTGGCCTGGGGCCCCAGCCGCCGCAGCCGCTCGGGGGCGCTGTCCACGTGCAGGCCCATGACCTGATGCACCGAGCCGATCACGTAGTCGAAGCGAGGATCATCGACGACGGCGGCGATGGCCGCCCGCTGGCCTGGGAGCCAGTCCAGCTCGACGCCGATCCGCAGGGCGGGCACGGCGTGGGCCCGGACCTCGGCCAGCTCCGCCAGGTAGGCGGGCAGGTGCTCGGGTTCCATGGACCAGAACGGGGTGTCGCCGTGGGGGTCGAGCACCAGGTGATCGGACAACCCCAGCTCGTCCAGCCCCCACTGCTGCGCGGCCGAGAGCATGGAGCGGGTGGAGCCGCGCCCGTCGCTGTGGAGGCTGTGGTTGTGGTAGCTGGTGAGCATGGGTCTCCGTCACTCTCCCCGGCGTCGGGCGTCCCAGGCCGCGGCCAGCTGGCCCAGCAGCTCGGCGCCGTGGTTCAGCAGCTCGGCCGGGCCGGCCTCGAGCACCGGCCGCAGCAGGCTGGGGGCGGCGCCGATCACGGTCATGGGGCCGGGCACCCGCGGGGGCTCGCCGGCGGCGATGTGCTGGCCGTGGATGGCGCGGGTGCGGTGGAACAGGGCCACGGGACGCCGGTCGTGGGCGTGCACCACGGCCGCCCGAGGCTCGTAGCCGCAGCGGCGGCCCTGGCTCCAGCGCAGGTCCTCGGCGATGGGCACGGCGGGCAGGGGATGATCGAGCAGGGTCTGGCGGCGGTACAGGGCGGCGACGTGGTCCGTCTGCTCAGCCACCCTGTGGCGGTGGCCCGGCGGCGTCCAGCCCCGCAGCCGGCGGGTGGTGACGGGATCGCTGTCGGGCCAGGGCAGCTGGCGGGCGCTGACGGCGTCGTAGCCGCCGTCCTCGAGGGCCTGCACCAGGGTGCGCAGGAAGCCCGCTCCGCAGGGGATGGCGTCGTCCACGGTGAAGAGCACGTAGTCGCCGGTGGCGTGCTCGAGCGCGGCCTGGCGGGTGGGGCCGTGGCCCTGCCAGGGCAGGCGCAGGACCCGGGCCAGGGCCAGGTCGTCGCCCTCGAGGGGCTCGTTCCCGTTGTCGATCACCAGGATCTCCACCTCGACATCCTGGGCGGCCAGGGCGGCCAGGCCCCAGGGCACCCTGCGATGGCTGGGGATGATCACGGTGACCCGGGCGGGGTGGCCGGGCGCGGCCCCTGGAGGCAGGAAGGCCTCGAGGCTGGCCGTCAGGCGGCGGTCCCAGGTCTTCACCGTGTGACAGAGGGGGACGATGTCGTCGAGCCTCAGCTCGGGCGCCGGGGCGCTCCACAGCTCGAGCTCGATGGGCTCGCCCGCGCGCAGCGCACGGTGCATCTGCCTGCGCTCACGTCGATCGAGGCGGTGGACCTTCACGGGCGATCTCCTCTCGAACCCCTATCCGGTTGGCGCGCCTCCCAGTTTCTCGAGGCGGTTCAGCACCCGGGTGAAGGTCGCTACGTCCGTTGACATGCACAGACCCGCACGTACGGACATCCATGGTATGACAAAGGTGTAGCGGGCGGATCGCCCAGTGGGGGCACGCCCTTCGACATCCTTTCGAATCACCCGCTCCCGTTCTCGTCTTTTCCCACGTTCACCCCTGTCACGGCGTCGGCCCTCCCGGGTCGCGGCGGTAGAGGCAGCCCATGAGTCCCAAGAAGTCGAAGTCCAATCCGATCCTCGAGATGGTCGCCAACCTCCAGGACCTCGAGGCCTTCCAGGAGCAGCACTGGCAGGGCACGCTGTCCGACTACTTCTCCATGGTCCAGGAGCGCCCGGCCATCGCCCGCAACGCGTTCCAGCGCCTGTACGACATGGTCATGGACTACGGCTCCCATGAGTACGTGGACTGCAAGAAGCGCATCGTCCGCTTCGAGTTCTTCAACGACCCCTTCGAGAAGGGCCAGGACGCCGTCTTCGGCATCGACGTCTACCTGCAGCGCCTGATGAACGTGCTCAAGGGCGCGGCCCACGGCTACGGCACCCAGAAGCGCGTCATCCTGCTGCACGGCCCGGTGGGGTCGGCCAAGTCCACCATCGTGCGCCTCTTCAAGAAGGGCCTCGAGCACTACTCGAAGACCCTCGAGGGCGCCATGTACACCTACGGGTGGAAGCAGGACGACGGCACCGTGCTGTGGTGCCCCATGCACGAAGACCCGCTGCGCCTGATCCCCCTCGATCTGCGCGACCCCGTGCTCGCCCAGCTCAACAGCGGGATCAAGGGCAAGTACCCCATCAAGGTCGAAGGCGATCTCTGCCCGGTCTGCCGCTTCATGTACAGCGAGATCCTGAAGGACTGCGGCGGCGACTGGACCGAGCTGACCGACCGCATCGTGGTCAAGCGCATGATCCTGTCCGAGCGCGACCGCATCGGCATCGGCACCTTCCAGCCCAAGGACGAGAAGAACCAGGACTCCACCGAGCTGACCGGCGACATCAACTACCGCAAGATCGCCGAGTACGGCTCCGACTCCGACCCGCGGGCCTTCAACTTCGACGGCGAGTTCAACATCGCCAACCGCGGCCTGGTGGAGTTCATCGAGGTGCTCAAGCTCGACGTGGCCTTCCTCTACGACCTGCTCGGGGCGTCGCAGGAGCACAGCATCAAGCCCAAGAAGTTCCCCCAGACCCACATCGACGAGGTCATCATCGGGCACACCAACGAGCCGGAGTACCGCAAGTTCCAGAACAACGAGTTCATGGAGGCCCTGCGGGATCGTACGCTGCGCATCGACGTGCCCTACATCACCACCTGGAAGAACGAAGCCCGGATCTACCAGAAGGACTTCAACAACGAGCGGGTGGCCAAGCACATCGCGCCGCACACTGTCGAGATGGCCGCCATGTGGGCCATCCTCACCCGGCTCGAAGAGCCCAAGCAGTACAAGCTCACCCTGCTGCAGAAGCTCAAGCTGTACGACGGCAAGTCCATGCCGGGCTTCACCGAGGACAACGTCAAGGAGCTGCGCAAGACCTCCAAGCGCGAAGGCATGGAGGGCATCTCCCCCCGCTACATCCAGGACAAGATCTCGAACGCCCTGGTGGCCGACGCCGAGCAGAACTGCATCAACCCCTTCATGGTGCTCAACGAGCTCGAGGGCGGGCTGCGGCATCACAGCCTTGTGGCCGACGAAGAGACCCGCAAGGAGTACATCTCCCTGCTGGCCGAGGTGAAGAACGAGTACCGGGACATCGTGAAGAACGAGGTCCAGAAGGCCATCGTGGCCGACCGCGACGCCATCACCCGCCTGTGCGCCAACTACATCGACAACATCAAGGCCTACACCCAGAAGGAGAAGGTCAAGAACGCCTTCACCGGCGCCTACGACGAGCCCGACGAGCGCATGATGCGCTCCATCGAGGAGAAGATCGACATCCCGGAGTCCCGCAAGGACGACTTCCGGCGCGAGATCATGAACTACATCGGGGCCCTGGCCGTGGACGGCAAGACCTTCGACTACACCATGAACGAGCGGCTCCACAAGGCCCTCGAGCTCAAGATGTTCGAGGACCAGAAGGACAGCATCAAGCTGACCACCCTGGTCAGCCAGGTGGTGGACAAGGACACCCAGGCCAAGATCGACGTCGTCAAGCAGCGGCTCATCGAGCAGTACGGCTACTGCGATGTCTGCGCCACCGACGTGCTGAACTTCGTGGCGTCCATCTTCGCCCGCGGTGACACCAAGGAAGAGAAGTAGAAGGGGGCCGCTATGGTCCTTCCCATCGACAACGACCTCGACAGATTCAAGAAGATCGTGCGCGGTCGGGTCCGCAAGGACCTCAAGAAGTACATGGGCTCCGACGAGATGTTGGGGCGCCAGGGCAAGAAGGTCGTCTCGATCCCCATCCCCGAGATCCACATCCCGCGCTTCAAGTACGGCAAGAACGAGCAGGGCGGCGTGGGCCAGGGCGAGGGCGAAGAAGGCGACGCCGTGCCCGGTGCCGGCGAGGCCGGCGACCAGCCGGGCGAGCACATGCTCGAGGCGGAGATCTCCCTCGAAGAGCTGGCGGAGATTCTGGCCGAGGAGCTGGAGCTGCCGCGCATCGAGCCGCGCGGTCAAAAAGAGGTCTCGGCGGCCCGCTCCAAGTACACGGGCATCTCCATGGTGGGGCCCGAGTCGCTGCGCCACACCAAGCGCACCTACCGCCAGGCCCTCAAGCGCCAGATCGCGGCCGGCACCTACGATCCCGACAACCCGGTGATCATCCCGGTGCGCGAAGACCGCCGGTATCGCAGCTTCGAGACCGAGCACGAGCCGTCATCGGCGGCGGTCATCATCTACATGATGGACGTGTCCGGCTCCATGGGGCAGAAGCAGAAGGACATCGTGCGGCTCGAGACCTTCTGGATCGACACCTGGCTGCGACACAACTACCGCAACATCGAGACCCGCTTCATCATCCACGACGCGGCGGCCAAGGAGGTGGACCGCGACACCTTCTTCCGCACCCGTGAGAGCGGCGGCACCCTGATCTCCACCGCCTACAAGCTGGCCGTCAAGATCCTCGAAGAGGACTACCCTATGGAGGACTGGAACATCTACCTGTTCCACTTCTCCGACGGCGACAACTGGTCGGGCACCGACACCCGCAGCTGCATGGCGCTGTTGCAGGAGAAGATGCTCACCGTGGCCAACCTGTTCGGCTACGGCCAGGTGGACTCCGACTACGGCTCCGGGCAGTTCTACAACGACCTGCAGGAGAACTTCGCGGACGACGAGCGGGTCATCCTGTCCCGCATCCCAGACCGCGACGGCATCATGGACTCCATCCGGGAGCTCCTGGGCAAGGGGAGGTAGGCGCCATGTCCCCACCTCTGGGCCAGGGCCTCACCCGCCGCGGGCTGCCCCCCGAGATCGAGGCTTCCAGAGTCGAGATCGAGCAGATGGCCCACGATCACGGGCTCGAGTTCTGCGAGACCATCTTCGAGATGTGCAACTGGGACGAGATCAACATGATCGCGTCCTACGGGGGCTTCCCCACCCGCTACCCGCACTGGCGCTTCGGCATGGAGTACCTGCGCATGAAGACCGGGTACGAGTGGGGCCTGCAGAAGATCTACGAGATGGTGATCAACACCGAGCCCAGCTACGCCTACCTGCTGGACAACAACACCCTCATGGATCAGAAGCTCGTGATGGCCCACGTCTTCGGCCACGTGGACTTCTTCCAGCAGAACCTGTGGTTCGAGCACACCAACCGCAAGATGCTGGACGAGATGGCCAACCACGCCGCGCGCATCAGCCGGTACATCGATCGCTACGGGGTCGAGGCTGTGGAAGGCTTCCTGGACGCCTGCCTGTCCATCGACAACCTTATCGATCCCATGCGTCCGCACATCGTGCGCGCGGACGCGCGGGACGACGAGGCCGTCACGGACCCGGCCATCGACGGGCCGGGCAAGCTGCCGTCCAAGACCTACATGGACAAATACATCAACCCGCCGGACTACCTGCGGCGGATGCGGGAGAAGGCCGAGGCCGAGCGGGTGCCCGAGCTGCAGTTCCCCGAGCACCCCCAGCGGGACGTGCTGCTGTTCCTGCTGCGGCATGCGCCCATGTCGTCCTGGCAGGCCGACGTGCTCGCGATCGTGCGCGAAGAGGCGTACTACTTCGCGCCTCAGGGTCAGACCAAGATCATGAACGAGGGCTGGGCCAGCTACTGGCACTCCCACCTGATGACCCGCCACATCATGGACGACAGCGAGATCATCGACTTCGCCGATCACCACGCCGGCACCATGGCCACCCGTCCAGGCAACCTCAACCCCTACAAGCTGGGGCTCGAGCTGTTCCGCCACATCGAGGAGCGCTGGGACAAGGGCCAGTTCGGCAAGGACTGGGTCGACTGCACCGACGAGCGCGAGCGGGCCAACTGGGACACCGGCGCGGGCCTGGGGCGCGAGAAGATCTTCGAGATCCGCCGCACCCACAACGACGTCACCTTCATCGACAGCTTCCTCACCCCCGAGTTCGTGCGCCAGCAGGGCCTGTTCGCCTACGAGTACGACAAACGCTCCCGGCAGTTCGTCATCGACGATCGGGACTTCATGGCGGTCAAGCAGAAGCTGCTGTTCATGCTGTCCAACCACGGCCAGCCCCGCATCCAGGTCACCAACGGCAACCACGCCAACCGGGGTGAGCTCGAGCTGACCCACATCCACGAAGGCGTGGACATCCAGCTCGACTGGGCCCGGGAGACCATGGGCAACCTGTTCCGCATCTGGCGGCGTCCGGTCCACCTGCTCACCAGCATCGACGACAAGCCCACCGTGGCCACCCACGACGGCAACGAGTTCAGGACCCAGCTGGTGGGGGCGGCGGCGAAGAAGGACGCGAAGAAGAGCTGACCGCTACGGCTGGTGGGCTGCGCTGTAGTCCAGGTCGAAGGTGCAGGGGAAGCTGATGCTGAAGAGCAGCTCGGCCAGCTCGCAGCCGTCGCCGCTGCACTCGATCTCGATGTCGTAGTTCCCGGTGCACTGGTCTTCGGTGGAGAAGGTCCCCGTGGACTCGATGTCCATCCACAGCTCGAGGCTGTAGTCGCTCATGTCCTCGATGTGGGTGTAGGGATCGCAGTCGAAGTTGCCGTTGCGCAGGGAGCACTGTGTGCTCTCGTCGAGCCCGTCGATCTGCATGTCGAAGCTGCTGGCGCTGGCGGCGCTGATGTTGAAGCCCTCGTCCTTCGTGGTCGGGAGCTCGTCGGCGATGGCCTCGCAGTTGGTGTCCAGCAGCGTGGTGCCGGTGAAGCCCCAGTAGCCCTCGAGGGGGATGATGTCGGTGTCGGCGTCGGTGTCGGCGTCGGCGTCGGCGTCGGCATCCGCGTCGGCATCCGCGTCTGCGTCTGCATCGGCATCCGCGTCCGCGTCGGCGTCCGTGTCGCTGTCGGCGTCGGCGTCCGTGTCGGCGTCCGCGTCGGTGGCGGGGCCGGTGTCGTAGATGATCTCACCCCCGCAGCCGCAGACGAGGGACAGCGCGATGGCGAGGGTGCGGATGGACATGGGGACTCCTTGCTCGGGGTGCCCCATCCCTATCTCCTCTGGGGGGCTTGGTCCGTTGTGGCGCTCGGAAACATCGGTTTCGCGTCAGGGCATCCCCCCGGCGGTCACCATGGCCAGCAGGATCGCGTCCCCCAGGTGGGAGCCCGTGGCGCTCTCGGCGTCGGCGGTGCCCAGCCCCGGGACCATGCCCACCGCCAGCATGTCGGCCAGCTGGGCGGTGCCCCGCAGGGCGGCGGCGGTGGCCTCGTCGCCGCAGGCCGTGGCCGCCCCGATGGCGAAGCCGGTGGCCGAGATGGAGTAGCCCATCACCAGGGGGCCGGAGTCCCGGTCACCGTCGCCCTCGAGGCCCGCGGGGTACTCGCGCATGGCGGGCAGGCCCATCACGTCGCCCGCGAAGGCATGCAGGCCGTCTTCGTAGAGGGAGCAGGCCAGCGCTGGGTCGGCCCGGTGCAGGAACCAGCCGGTCAGGAAGGTGCCCGAGGCCCGGGGGCGGTCCATGGGCAGACCGTCCAGGCGGGTGCGCTGGTAGAGGGTGCCGGTGGGATCGTGGCGGGCGGCGGCGATGGCGGCGGTGGTCGCGGCGACGGCGGCGCTGTGGTCCTGGCCTGTGGTCCGGTCGTGCAGGTTCAGGGCGGCCACCCCCGCGGCGTTGTCCACCGGGTAGACCTGGCCCGGGTAGGTCTCCACCAGGCCGCCGGCCATGCGCAGGGCCAGGGCTTCGACGAAGGCTTGCTCGACATCGACGAAGGGGCTGTCGGGGTCGAGGGCCCGGTGCAGGGACAGCGCCAGCCCGCCGTAGCCCAGCAGGGCCACCGAGCCGCGGTCGTCGTGGAGGCGCTTGGAGATGTCGATGCCCCGGTATTCCCGGGTGTCGAAGGCACGGCCCTCGGCGGAGAGCATCTGGGCGAGGGCGGCCTCCATGGCGACGAGATCGGCGTCGGCGTCCTCGGGGCACAGCAGGGCGTGTTGGCCCAGCCCGACGGCGGCCATCATCCAGGTCCCGAAGAGCCACTCGCGATCAAATAGGCTGGGGACCGACCTCCGGCGGTCCCCAGCGGCGTCGTTCGAGCTGTCGGCTTCACCGCAGCTCAACGGCGCGCCCTCGGTGCCGAAGTCGCAGGGGGTCAGGTCGGAGACGGCCCAGTGTCGGGCGCCTCGGGTCAGGTCCTGGACCCAGGGGTCAGCGCAGATTGGGTGGGGGGCCGCGGGTTGCGGGGGAGGCTCTGCGGGCGCTGTGGTGGCCGCAGGTGGGGGCGGCGCCACCACCGCCGCTGGGGCGGGCTCGACGGGTGCGGGCGCCACGGGCTCGAGGGAGCGGTGGGCGCAGGCGGTCAGGACCGCGGTGACGAGGACGGGACGGGTGTGCATGGCGGCGGCTCGGTGCTGCCTTGGACAACAGCGGAGGGCGGCGGGTCCTTCCGTTAGGCTTCCGTTCACCAGGAGCCTCCCCATGCCCACCCCCATCCGTGGCCGCTGCTTGTGCGGCGCCGTGCGCGTCGCCCTCGAGCCGCCCACGCTCTTCGCCTCCCACTGCCACTGCGAGAGCTGCCGGCGCAGCCACGCCGCTGCGTTTGTGACCTGGACCGGCGTGCCCGATGCCCGCTTCCGGATCGTGGCCGGCGAGGCCGCCGTCACCCGCTACGCCTCATCCCCCGACGCCTACCGCTGCTTCTGCCGCCACTGCGGCACGGTGATGTTCACCTACTACGAGCCAAGCCACGCCGAGTTCGGCGGCGCCGCGGGCTCCATGTACGTACCGGTGGCGGTGCTCGAGGACCCGCTGGATCGGGCGCCGGACAGCCACGTGAGCTTCGAGGAGGCGGTGCCCTGGTTCCCCTTCCACGACGAGCTGCCGCGGCTGCGGGCCAAGTCGGATGAGCCTGCGGTCTAGCCCCCCGGCTCCAGCACCAGCGTCGCGCTGATCTGGTCACCCTCCGGCCAGACCGCCGCACGGTGCTGTCGGTTGACCAACCAGTCGTCGGTCTGGTCGTGGGCGTGGGGGTGACGGGGCTGTCCGGCGTTGCCACCGGGCATGACGAAGCCCGCCTCCTGGCCCGGGACCACCACCTGCCGCAGGGCCGGGCCCCAGCTCGACGAGAAGTCGCCGGTCACGCCGTAATGCTCGAGGGCCCACAGCGTGTTGCGGCCGCCGGGAGCCGGGATGGGCTCGTGGCCGAACCAGGGCTGCAGGATGGCCTTGGCGCCGAAGGGGTGGGCCAGGTGGAGCTGGTGCAGCTGGCCCCAGGTCCAGTCGGTCACGCCCTCGCCGAGCTGCTCCTGCAGCAGGTTGGCGCCCCGCTCGAGGGCCAGCGCGATGGCGTCTTCGAGGCCCTCGACCTCGTCGGTGGCCGGGTCGTCCCACCAGCGGTCCGGGTCCTCGCCGAACATGGCGCGCTCCATGGCGCCCTCGCTCAGGCGGTGCTGGAGCCAGGCGTGGCGTACGTCGGGATCGGCGATGTGCAGCTCCCCGAGGCGGTGGTGCAGGCCGGCGCGCCAGGCTTCCCAGGCCAGGGGGGCTGGGCTGGCGGCGTCCATGGCGTAGTCCCAGCCCTCGAGGGCCTGGCGCATGGCCGCGGCCGTGGGGTCGAGCTCCAGCCCCGCGGTGCCCTCGAGCAGCAGGGGCACGCTGCGGGCGGCCTCGAGGTTGGCGAGGTCCACCTGAAGACCCCGCATGTCCTGGGGGGTCCAGTCGTCGCGCTGGGCCAGGACCGTGTGCAGGCGCAGGGAGCGGTAGGGGCCGGTGAAGTAGACGCTGGTGGCGGTCACGTCGGGCCCGATGGGCTGGTTGGTGGCGACCACGATCCCGGACGCGGGGTTGAGCAGTGATGGCCTGGTGTCGTTCATCCCCGGATCCGGCGTCAGGCTGCGGGAGCCGTCGATGGGCAGCCCGCTGGCGCGGCTGTTGACCAGGTTGCCCCCCAGCACCCAGCCGATGTCGCCGTTGTCCACGGCGAAGATCCAGTTCTGGCTGGGGATGGGAAGCTGCTCGATGGCGCGGATGAAGGCCTCGCCGCTCTCGGCGCTGGCCACCTGCTCGAAGCCGGTCACCAGGGGCAACGGCGCGGTGTCGAAGCCCGGCCAGGCCAGGGCGTAGGTCACACCGGGGGCGAGCTGGTCCTCGCGGCCGGCGGTGTAGACCGGGCCCCAGCGGGTGAGCCGGTAGCTCTCCTCGTGGACGCCGTCGTCGCCCAGCTCGAAGCGCTGGGTCCAGGTCCCGAAGGCCTCCGGCTCGCCGTCCACGATGTAGACCTCGGGATCCTCCGGGTCCAGCTGCAGGCGGTAGAGATCCTGGGTGTCGGCGTAGGAGACGGTGATGGACCACGCCGCGTGGGCTCCTTGGCCGATGACCACCATGGGCAGGCCCGGGAAGGTGGCGCCGCTGACCTCGAGGCCCGGGGCCTGCAGGTGGGCCTCGTAGAAGGTGCCGGGCCAGCGCAGCTTGAGGTGTGGGTCCCCCGAGAGGATGGGCTCGCCGCTGGCGGTGCGCTCACCGCTGACGGCCCAGGCGTTGCTGCCGCTCTCGTGGGGCGTGTCCAGCGCCAGGGCCCAGGCCGCCAGGGCGTCCTTCAGGCTCTGGGCGTCCACCGCGGGGGCGGGCAGGCGCGAGCCCCGGGTCGTGGCGACGCCGCCGGCGTCTTGCAGCGGCAGGCCCGTGCTGGGGGGCACGACGCCTTCGGGGCTGGGCCAGCGCTCGGGATCCGGGTGCACGATGCCGGCCCCCAGGTCCGGGCTGGGGGCGGTGAGCAGGTTGAACAGCTCCATGGACTCGACCTGGGTGGCCACCCGATCCCGGACCGGCTCGAGGCGCGCGTCCCAGCTCAGATCCCAGGCCTGCAGCCGGGCGACGGCGATGACGTCGCGGGGGGTCCACGGCGCGGGCTCGAGGCCCAGCAGCTTCAGCTCCATGGGCCGGGGGAGCTCATCGCGGCCCCGGTTGATGCCGGCGCAGTAGGCCTCGACCCGCGCGCGGTCGGGCGCGGGCAGGTTGGCCACCGCCTCGTCGAGGTTCAGGGTGAGCAGCCGCAGCTGGCGGTCCACGTCCAGCAGGGCCGCGCCGAGGATCTCGGCCAGGCGGCCCTGGGAGGCGTGGCGCATGAGCTCGAGCTGCCAGCCCCGGTCGCGGGCGTGGAGGAAGCCCACCGCCAGGGCCAGGTCCTCGGGGCTCTCGGCCCGCACATGGGGCACACCCAGCGCGTCGAAGTCGATCTCCACCGGGGCGCCCAGGGCCTCGACCTGGGTCTGCATCGAGGCCGGCGGCCAGGACGAGCGAGCGAGGCAGCCGCACAGCAGCAGCAGCGAGAACGACAGCTGGCGCATGGTCCCTCCGCGAGTCGGTCCTCTCCGCTAACCGCGGCAACATGGGGCGGCCCGGTGATCGGTTGACCTGTCGGTCGGTTTTGGAGAGCCTGCGCGACTGAAGTCCGCGCCCGCTCACCCCCCACAGGGCGTCGCCACCCCGTACCTCAAGGTCTGCTCGTACCCCAGCGTGAACCCCAGCACGCCCAGGATGGTGGAGAGGCTCTCCGCCGCGGGCAGGGGGCCGTGCTCCGTCGGCAGGGCCACCAGGTGGAGCTGGGGATCGATCAGGGTGACCTTGACGGGGCCATCGCCGAGCTTGGTCTTCTTGGGGAAGCCCACGTCCAGCCGCAGGGGCCCGCCGGCCACTGGGTGCAGGGAGGTGATGCTCAGCTCGCCAGCGGAGGCGCGCTCGCTCACGGGGAAGGTCTCCACCACCCGCACCGCCCGGGTCGCCTCGTCCCAGCCGGTCCAGACCATGACGGTGTCGGGATCGAGGGTCTCGATGATGCCGTCCACCAGGTTGGCGGCCTGGCCCCAGGCCTGGGCGCCCATCACCACCCCGTCGCCGCTCATGCCCACCGAGACCGATCCGTGGTCGCCCTCTTCGTCGTCCGCCAGGTCCTCGGGGCGCTCGTCCTGGGACGCTCCGCGGCCCACCATGGGGTGCAGGGGCACGTCCACCACCTCGATGTCGCTGTCGGCCCCCACGGGGACGAGCTCGTGCTCGATGCGGGTCCACAGGCCGTCCTCGAGGCGGCCGGAGAACGGCCCGGCCAGGGTGGTCTCCACCCGCTGGGGTTTCCCCACCAGGCCCCCGGGCAGGAACATCGCCACCCGCACCTGCGCCTGCCCCTCGAGCTCCCAGCAGCCCGGGGGGCCCTCGAGCAGGGCGCGGCCGCGGGCGCTCCAGCCGGTCACGTCGTCCAGGTCCACCTCTGGAGGCGGGGCAGCGCTGGCCGCGGCGATCAGGGCGAGCAAGAGGGTGCGCATGGGTCAGTCCAGGGCCAGGTTCAGGCCCAGCGAGAGCTCGGTGATGGTGCCGGCGCTGGTCTCACGGACCTGACCGTTGACGGTCCAGCGCAGCAGGCCGGTGTCCACGCCCACCGCGGCCAGGCCGTACCACTCGTGGCCGACGGGCAGGCCCGCGGCCTCGCGCTCCCCCGCCAGCAGCCAGGCGGGGCCGCCCCCCAGCTGCAGGCCCACGGGGCCCAGCTCGGTGCCGAGCATGGCCAGGGGGCCGGCGCCCAGGACGGGCTCGAGGGGCGCGCCGGAGGAGAACTCGGCACCGTCCCAGGCCAGGCGCGGGCCGACGGCGATGGAGATGGGGCCGGCCCAGGCCCCAGCCACGCTCTGGAGCGAGGCCTCGGCGCCGCGGGCCCCGGCGAAGCCCAGCGATCCTCGCAGGGCGCTCTCGCCGACCCACTGGGGGCCGAGGGGCAGCAGGGACCACCACTGGTGGCGCAGGGTCAGGCCGGCGCGCATCCCGCCGCCGGGTTCGGTGAGGCGGCCGACCCAGGCCAGCCGCGGACGCAGGCCGAAGCGGCCTCGCAGCAAGCCGCCGCCGTCGATCAGGCCCGCGAGCTCGGGGAGCTCGGCGGTGATGGCCTCGAGCTCGGGGGTTCCTTCCCGGGCGATGGCCTCGGCGCTGGGCTCGAGGCGCTCGAGGGCCGAGGGGAAGGCCACGTCGAGATCGATGACGATGGGGCTGGGCTCGGGCTCAGGCTCTGCGGGCTCGACCGGGATCGGCGGCTCCGCCTCGGTCGTGTCGGCGTCGCCCTCGTCGGCGGCCGCGAGGGGGAGCAGGGTCAGCAGCAGGGGGAGCCAGGCCATGGGGGAGGGTATCGCTGGTGGAGCTGGTTCGGCCAACCCCCGCGCCGTCCAGTGGATTCCGACGCTCGGTCAGGCGTCGTCCAGGATGTCCTCACCGTACAGCTCGACCGCGCAGCCCTCGCACAGCCCGTGGCTGAACTGGGCCTCGGAGTGCTCGGCGATGTAGGCCTCGATCTGCTTCCAGTAGCCCTGGTCGTCGCGGATCTTCTTGCAGTGGGCGCAGATGGGCAAAAAGCCGCTCAGGAGCTTCACCTCGGCGAAGGAGCGCTGCCGGGAACGCTCGAAGAGGTAGGCGAAGAGCACCGTGCCGCCCAGAGACAGGGCGAAGCGGACGAAGAAGACGGGATCGTGCTCGGCCATCACGGTGTCGGCCTGGGTCTGCCAGGCCAGGGCGAGCACGGGCGCGGCGAACAGCAGGGCCGCGATGAGGCCCCGGACGTGGCCCAGCAGGAAGAACGGCACCAGGACGAAGAACGGCGCCCAGAAGAACGGAGAGCTGCGCCCGAGGTCGCAGGCGATCACCCAGAGGATCCCCGCAGCCCCCACCAGCACCAAGGTCATCATCGCCGGGTCGAGGCGGCGGGTGAGGCGCCACACCACCAGGTTCCCCGCTGTGAGGACCATGCCGATCCCACAGCCGATGGCGATGTCGGTCTGTCCGCGCGCGAACATCAAGGCCGCGAAGGCCCCGAAGATCCCGGCGCCCACCACGCTGTAGGCGTAGAACAGGCGCGCGAGGCGCGCGGCGTGGCCCCCGGGCCAGGGGTCCGATCGGGGGCTTGGGCGGTCGGGTCTGGTCACGGCGGCACCGTAGCACGTGGGCGTCGCCCCGCTCACCTCACGTACAGCAGCGCGTAGTCGCACTGGTCCTCGTCGAACCAGGACACCATCTCCACGCCGTGCCAGGCGCCGCAGGCGGTGCTGGTGTTCAGGCTCACGCCGCCTTCGAGGCAGAACATGAAGTCGTCGTCGGTGTGCTCCGAGCCGGTCCACCACCCCACGTGGCCGAAGCCCGCCGTGCCGCAGCCGGTGCCGGCCATGCCGATGACCGACGAGTCCGTGGCCGAGCTGCTGTAGCCGAAGGCGCAGTAGTCGCTGTTGTTGGGATCGCCGCCGTAGTAGACCAGCTGGCCGTAGGCGGCCATGGTGGCGTCGGATGAGTCCACGCTGACGCCGCTGAGCACCGAGGTCTGGCAGCTGCTGTAGGCCGACAGGGTGTCCAGCAGCGAGCCCGTCAGGGCGTCATCGAAGGAGGCCCAGTTGGCGCCGGAGTCCACGGCCATCAGGTCGGTGGCGTCGTCCACCAGCCAGAAGGCCTCGGACTTGTAGTCGTACAGGGTGTGGTCGGCGAGGGTGCCGAAGACGCTCTGGTCGGTCCAGCTGGACAGGTAGCTGGTCTCCACGTCGTACTGGGTCCACAGATAGGCCCCGTCGTCGTTCGAGAAGCTGGCGACCATGGTCCAGCCGCCCCCGTCGGTGCTCATGTCGCAGTGCACGTCGAAGGGGTCCTCGCCGGTCTCGAAGCCGTCGATGTCGATGGTGTAGGTGCCGTCGCCGCTGCTGCGGCCCTGATCCAGGATGTCCAGGCAGGACGTGCCCACCGCGCAGCCGCCGCTGGCCTCCGGGTACAGGCTGGCGTCGCCGTCGTCGCAGTCGTCGCCGCCGCAGGCCGCGTCGGCGTAGCCGTCCCCGTCGGCGTCGCTGTCGACCGCGCCGTCGCAGTCGTAGTCCTCGCCGTCGCAGCCCTCGGTCGCGCCCGGGTGGTAGTCCGCGGAGCCGTCGTCGCAGTCTCCCCCCGTGGCCACGTAGTCGCTCGAGGGGGCCGCGCAGTCCTCGACGGTGCGGCTGTCGTCCCCGTAGCCGTCCATGTCCCAGTCCAGGTACCAGGTGGTGGCCAGGCCCTCGTCCACGTCGCCGTCGCAGTCGTCGTCGTCGCCGTCGCAGATCTCGGTGGCGCCGGGGTTGTAGGCGGCGTCGCCGTCGTCGCAGTCGGTGTCGTCGGCGACGTGGCCCGTGGGCTGGCTGCAGGCGGTGGTGGTGGCCAGGGCGTTGCCGTAGCCATCGCCGTCGCCGTCGAGGTACCAGGTGTCGGCGTCCGCGGCGCTGTCGGGGTCCACGACGCCGTCGCAGTCGTTGTCGATGCCGTCGCAGATCTCGGTCGCCGCGGGGTTGATCGCGGCGTCTCCGTCGTCGCAGTCGCCATCGTCGTCCACATGCCCCGAGGGCGCTTCGCAGGCTGCGGCGCTGCTGGCCGGGTCGCCGTAGCCGTCGCCGTCCGCGTCGGTGTACCAGGTCTCCGCGTCCAGGGCGCTGTCCTCGTCGGTGGAGCCGTCGCAGTCGTCGTCCACGCCGTTGCACAGCTCGGCGGCCAGGGGGCTGATGGCGTCGTCGCTGTCGTCGCAGTCGCCGTCGAGGGAGGTGTGGCCGCTGGGAGCGGTGCAGGCCTCGACCGCGGCGGTGGCGTCGCCCCAGCCGTCCGCGTCGCTGTCGGCGTACCAGGTGGAGGTCACGTCTTCGTCCACCACGCCGTCGCAGTCGTTGTCCGCCAGATCGCAGGTCTCGATCCCGCCCGGGTGGCTGCTGGGGTCGAGGTCGTCGCAGTCGCTGGCGTCGGCCACCTGCCCGGAGCCCGGATCGCAGGTCTCGACCGCGCTGTCCGGATCCCCGTAGCCGTCGCCGTCCGCGTCGTCGTACCAGGTGTCCAGCAGCCCCTCGTCCACCTCGTCGTCGCAGTCGTCGTCCACCCCGTTGCACTGCTCTTCGGCGTCGGGGTGGGTGCTGGCCGTCAGGTCGTCGCAGTCGCCGGCCGAAGCCACCCAGCCGTCGCCTGGATCGCAGTCCTCGATGGTCAGCTCGGCGTCGCCCCAGCCGTCGCCGTCGCGATCCTGGTACCACAGCGCCAGCACGTCTTCGTCGATGCTGTCGTCGCAGTCGTCGTCGATCCCGTTGCAGCGCTCGGGGGCGTCGGGGTGGACCTCGGGGTCGCCGTCGTCGCAGTCGGTGGCGTCTTCGGCGAAGCCGGCCGGGAGCTCGCAGGCCTCGGTGGTGCTCGCCGGATCGCCGTAGCCGTCGGCGTCGGTGTCGGCCCAGAAGGTCTCGAGGACGCCCTCGTCCACCTCGCCGTCGCAGTCGTTGTCCAGCTCGTCGCAGATCTCGTCGGCGTCCGGCGAGATGCCCGCGTCGTGGTCGTCGCAGTCTCCCTCGTCCACCGAGAAGCCGTCGCCGTCCTCGTCCACGTAGGGGGGGGCGGTGTCGACGGGATCCTTGGCGCTGTCGTCGGTGGGAGTGCGGCAGGCGGAGAGGATGAGCAGGAGGGTACAGGCACGGATCACAGGGCACCTCGGACGGGGTCCGGCCCCACGGTAGCACGGGGTGTCCGAGGTGAATGGCGGCTCGTCGCCCGGCGGCCTTTCCGTCGCAGCGCGGTCGGTTACACAGCGGCGCTCCATCCCGCGTTCCCTGCGCTCGGGAACGGGACAGTGTCGCCAGCGCACCCCTGGTGAAGAGGAGCGGATCGGTCGTGCCCCAACCCGGAGACCTCATCAGCAGCTGGGAAGTCCTGCGCCCCATCGGTGCAGGCGGCATGGGCAGCGTGTTCCTGTGCCGCGACACCCTGGGCGCCCGGATCCAGGCCGCGGTCAAGGTCAACGCCATGGTCAGCCCCGAGGGCCGCCAGCGCTTCATGCGCGAGGTGGAGGCCCTGTCGGCCATCGAGCACCCGGGCATCGTGGCCCTGCTGAGCTGGGGCGAAGACCCCGAGCGCCAGCTGCTGTGGCTGGCCATGGAGAACCTCGAGGGCGAGAACCTCGAGGACCGCCTGGAGCGCGGCGCCATGCCCTTGGACGAGGCGGTGGAGGTGTTCACGCTGCTGGCCCGCGCCCTGCAGCACGCCCACGCGGGTGGCATCTTCCACCGGGACGTCAAGCCCGCCAACATCGTCCTCACCGACGACGGGCCCCGCCTGGTGGACTTCGGCATCGCTTTCCAGCAGGACCGCACCCGGCTGACCACCGAGAACCAGGTCCCCGGCACCGTCCGCTACATGCCCCCCGAGCTCATCACGGCCTCGGTGGCTCCGGACCCACACTCCAGCGACATCTACGCCCTGGGTACCATCCTCTGTGAGGCCCTCACCGGGCGCCCGACCATCGAGCTGCCCGACGGTCTGTCCGACGGGCAGCGCTTCGCCAAGGTCATGGCCTCCAAGCTCGACGCCAGCGCCTGTGATCCGGGGCCGGGCCATCCGGCGCACCTGCGGGAGCTGGTGCGGCGGTCCACCGACCCCGATCCCGCCGCGCGCCTGGATGACTGGGACCACTTCCTGGACCTGCTCGAGGGGCGGGGTGCCGCGACCCGGGGGAGCTCCCGGCCATGGGCGGTAGCTCTGGGGGCCCTGGGCCTGGCGGCCATGGTCGCGGTGGGGTTGCTGATCATCGATCGGCTGGCCGTGCCCGATGAGGCCCCCGAGACAGCCACACCGGAGAGGGTCGAGCCACCGCCGGAGGCGCCGGATCCCGCGGTGGTCACCCAGGCCGAGCCGGTGCCACAGCCCGAGCTGGTGGCGGAGCCCGCTGTCGAGCCGCAGCCCGAACCCACGACCGTGGTGGAGCCGAGTGCCCCTCCGGTGCGGGACGAGCCCCCACCTGCGGTGGAGGTCGCGGCGGTCGAGCCGCCGCCCGATCCCGTGTCCGACGCGTCCACGCCGGTCGCAGGCGTCGGGGAGGTCCTCATCACGGTGAACGGAACCCCGCGCACCGTGAGGGTCGCCGACCTCGTCCTGGCGGCCCGGGACGGCGAAGACACTCGGCTGAACACCACCACGGGCTCGTTCCTCTGCGAAGAGACCATCACGGATCTGGACCGGGCCATCGCGGACCCCGCTGTGCTGCGGGTCCACCGTGACTTCTTGGTGAACGCGGCCCACGTCACCATGGTGGAGGACGACTTCGCCGTCACCTCGGCGGGCGATGTGACCGTCAGCCCCCGCTACCTCGAGCCCCTGCGCGCCGCCGCCGGGCTCTGACCCGGAGCACCCATGTCCCTCGTCCTCGCCCTGTTGCTGTTCGCTGCCCCCGCGCTCGCCGCCGACGGCGACGGCGACGGCTACGACGAGAGCGTGGACTGCGACGACACGAACCCGAAGGTGAACCCCGGCGCCAGCGAGGTGCCCGGCAACGATCTGGACGACGACTGCGACGGGTTGGCCAGCTGCTACGCGGACTATGACTACGACGGCTACGGCCAGGACGGCGTGTACTGGGAGTGGGAGTACGACGGCATGTACTTCACCTGCGTCAACAGCGAGCTGGGCGCCCCTGTCGGCGGAGACTGCGACGAGCAGGACTGGACCATCCACCCCGGCGCCACCGAGCTCTGTGACAACGGGGTCGACGAGGACTGCAGCGGCAGCGACGGCGTGACGGAGACGCTGTACTACGACGGTGATCAGGACGGCTACGGCGGCCTCGAGAGCGTGGTTGCGTGCGAGTGGGAGGACCCCTGGTACGTGTCCGAGGACGGTGACTGCGACGATGAGCGCGCGGACCGCAGCCCGGGCCTGGATGAGCAGGTCGGCAGCGGGCTGGACGAGGACTGTGACGGTGAGTCCGAGTGCTGGGTGGACGACGACGGCGACGGCTACGGCGGCGAGGAGACCCTGCTGTTGCAGGTGGACGAGATCGGCGAGGCTGCATGCGACGACGGCGGCAGCGCCAGCGTCGATGGCGACTGTCGCGACGATGACGCTGGCGTTCACCCCGAGGCCGATGAGGTCTGCAACGAGCTGGACGATGACTGCGACGACGAGGTCGACGAGGGGCTCGCGACCTCGGTCTGGTACGGCGACGCCGATGGCGACGGCTGGGGTGAGGGCGAAGGCGTCGAGGCCTGCGAAGAGCCCGACGGCTCCAGCGCGGTGGACGGTGACTGCGACGACGACGACCCCGACGCCTTCCCGGGCAATGATGAGACCTGGTACGACGGCGTGGACGGGGACTGCGACGGCGCCGACGACTACGACCAGGACGGCGACGGCGTGCAGGTCTCCGATGACTGCGACGATCTGGACGCCGAGGTCTCCAGCTGCGACGAGGGCGTCAGCGGGGGGATGCGCTGCGGCAGCGTCGCGGCCCCGGCGGCGGCCTGGCTGCTGGCCCTGCTGCCCGTCATCGCCCGGAGGCGGCGGTGATCCGCGCACTGGTCACCCTGTGGCTGCTGCTGTGGGCGTTCACGGCCCAGGCCCAGGAGGGCATGGACGGCCACGGCGTGGTCGTGGCGGCCAGCGACGGCGACGCCGCGGATCTGCTCTACACCTGGCGGCCCGAGCGACAACAGGCCGGCTCGTTCGGGGCGGAGGCCATCTTCGAGTACGCCAGCGATCCCCTGGTGTTGAAGTTCTACCGGGACGGCGAGCTGAGCTCGACCCAGGCCCTGGTGGACGATCTCTTCACCATGAACCTGGGCGGCAGCTGGGCGCCCCATGAGCGCCTGGCCCTGGGCGCGGCCTTCCCCCTCTTCCTGTCCGGCTGGGGCCCCGACGGACCCCTGGGCTTCGCCGTGGGCGACCTGCGCCTCTCGGCTGCGGGGGGCCTGGTGCTGCCCGACGCGGCGGGGCGGGGCTTCGGGCTGTCGCTGGTGCCCTACGTGGACCTGCCCACCGGAGCGGAGGCTGTGAACCTGGGCCGGACGGGGGCCGGCGGCGGCCTGATCCTGCCCGTCGGCCTCGCAGGCCCCCGCCTGGCCTTGACGGCGAACCTGGGCGCGGGCGTGGACCCCGCGCTCGATCTGTACGACCTGAACGGCGGCCCCCACGGGATCGTCGGCCTTGGGACCAGCGCCGTGTTGAGCGACGCCCTCGCCCTGCGGGCCGAGGCCCACGTGGAGCCCAACCTGCGCAGCTTCGCCGCCAACGAATCCCCCGGTGAGGCCGCCCTGTCCCTGCGCCTCCGCACCGCCGGCGGGGGGCACCTCACCGTCGGCGGCTCGGCGGCCATCACCCCCGGCGTGGGCGCGGCCTTCTGGCGGGTGTTCCTGGGGGCGGGCTTCGCCGCCAAGGCCCCCTTGGACCCGGACCTCGACGGCTTCATCGGCGCCGACGACGCCTGCCCCCGGGATGCCGAGGTCTTCAACGACTGGAAGGACGATGACGGTTGCCCCGACGCCCTGGCGACCCTCGGCCTGACCGTGCGGGACAGCGAGGGGGTGCTGCTGCCGGATCTGGACATCCTCGACGGCGACGAGCTGCTTGGACGCACCGACGCCGAGGGAGCCTTGCGCATCGAGGGGCTCGAGCCGGGCCGGGAGCTGTCGCTGGTCCCGGATCACTTCCACCTCCAACCCATGGATGCCCAGGACCTGGTCCTGGCCGAGGGCGACAACCCCGCGCTGCTCGAGCCCAGCTGGCTCCCCGGTCGCGTCGTGGTGGTCACCCGCAGTCAGCAGGGCCCCATCACCAACGCCGCCGCCAGCTTCGAGGGCCCCGCCGAGGCGCCTGGAGGCCCCGTGACCGACGGGCGCCGGCGCTTCTTCCTGGCCCCGGGCGACTGGCGGGTGCTGGTCTCGGCCCCGAGCTTCGAGACCGAGCAGCGGGATCTGAGCATCGGCCCGGACGAGACCGCCGAGGTGATCATCGAGGTGATCCTCGAGCCCGAGCTCCGCGGCGACACCTGGCTGCGCGTGGTGACCACCGACGGCGAGGGGCTGCCGGTGCCCGAGGTCTCCATCACCTCGGCCCAGCAGCTGCTGGGGATCAGCGACGCCAACGGCGAGCTCCGCCTGACGGGGCTGCAGGCGGGTGTCGTGATGGAGCTGGGGGCCGAGCACTTCTTCACCGAGCCCTTCGAGCCTGTCACCGTCGAGCTGTCGGCGGGGCGCAACGACATGGTCCTGCAGCTGCGCTGGCTGCCGGGTCGAGTCAAGGTCATCACCCGCAGCCAGCAGGGCCCCATCACCAGCGCCACCGCCCGCTTCGAGGGTCCCCGCGGGGAGCTGGACGGGGGTGGCGCGGTGACTGATGGTGAGCGCCTGTTCTACCTCTCCTCCGGGCACTGGGAGGTCTTCGTCAGCGCCCCCGAGTTCGACGTGGAGCAGCGCTCCCTGGACATCCTGCCCGACGAGACCTCAGTGGTGGTGGTCGAGGTCGAGCTGAAGCCCGAGACCGTGCGCGAGGAGCAGGACGCCATCGTGCTGCTGGACAACATCTACTTCGACCACGACCGCTGGAGCATCCGGCCGGAGTCCGAGCCCCTGGTGCGCCAGGTGGCCGTCGTGTTGAAGTCCAGGCCCGACCTGCTCCACATCGAGGTGCGCGGTCACACCGACAGCCGGGGCAGCGAGACCTACAACCTCTACCTCTCCCAGAAGCGGGTCGAGGCCGTGGTGGCGCGCCTGGTGGAGCTGGGGATCGAGCCGGGGCGCCTGAAGGCCCAGGGCTTCGGCGAGTCCCAGCCGGTGGCCAGCAACGACGATGCGCAGGGGCGCGAGCTGAACCGGCGGGTGGAGTTCGTGATCGTGGAGTGAACGGCTGGCTGCTGCGCATCCAGCCGACATCTGGGTGACGGACGCGTCTCTGCTGGACGCGGTGGCGGCGTCGGCGCGGGTGAAGCTCGACAGCGCGTGGGGGTGCGGAGGATCGGCTCCAGCCAACGAAGGGCGCTACGGCACCACGAGGATCGGGGAGAGGCTCGAGCCGAGCTCGCCCGCGAGGGAGCTGCCCCAGCTCGCGCTCGTGCGCGTGCCGCAGACGTTGGTGGTGGTGCTCGTGTGTTGCCAGCTGGTCCCGGTGGTGGTTCGGAGCTGGTACCAGGGGGAGTAGGCGTAGAAGAGAGAGCCGCCCCAACCCAAATAGTCTCCGTACACCACCTCCCCGATGCGCCAGGGTCGCGGGGGCAGGAACCAGGAGCCCGCGACCCTGCATCCGCTCTCGATGTGGAACCCACTCCGGGCGAGCGTGGCAGACCAGCTGCTCCCGCCCCGGTAGTGGTCGAACGCCGCCAGCCACTGCTGGGAGCGCCAGGCCGTGTCGACCGACCAGCTGCAGCTGGTGCGCGCGGACGTGGTGCTCCACGCTGCACCGGACGGGAGCACCTGGACCACGCCGTGGAGGCCCGTGACCTGCATGGTGCCTGTGCTGGTTCGCCGATGAAACCCGCGGCAGTCCCAGGCGGAGGTGCTCCAGTAGTAGGGCCCGATCCCCCAGCGTGTCTCCGCGTCCTGCCGGAGCGTGAAGTGGCCGCCTCGTGCCTGCACCTTGACCCCGGCCGGGTGGCACTCGCCGCCCCAGCAGTCGTCGTCGTCGCAGTCGGTGAGGCCGTCCGCGTCGTCGTCCAGGCCGTCGTGGCAGAGCACCTCCCCGCAGCTCCCGACGCCCGCGCAGCCGCCGTCCTCGCAGTCCACCAGCGCGTCGCAGTCGTTGTCGAGGCCGTCGTCGCAGGTCTCGGTGGCGTCGGGGTTCACCCCGGCGTCTTCGTCGTCGCAGTCGTCGTCGCCGTACCAGCCGTCGGCGTCGCGATCGCCCAGCTCGTGGTCACAGGCTTCGTTGTCGTCGCCGGGAGAGCCGTAGGCCGTACAGTTCGAGCTGGCCCGCAGCTCGTGGGAGCCGTAGCACCACGCGCCGGGATCGTCGTTGGCGGTGGCGTCGTAGGCGCTGGGATCGAGGGCGATGGCCCGGCCGAGGTGTCGGTCGGCGAACCAGCCGCTGTCGAAGCGCAACGCATCGATGACGAGCCCGTCGACCGACAGGTCGAGGCTGTCGCCCTCGGCGTCCAGGACGAAGTCGCTGTCCTCGAGGTCGGGGTAGACGCCGTAGTTCGAGGTCCAGGAGTCGTTCCGGGCGATGGTGAAGGTCCCCCCAGCGGGGATCGTGTGCCTGCTGCCGATGAAGACCCTGCGGCCGACCTGGAGGCCGTACAGGTCCACATCACGGTCCAGCGTGTTCCGCAGCTCGACCCAGTAGGCCTGGGAGCTGCAGGGCTCGGCCATGAACTCGGTGACGATGAGGTCGCCAACCTGCAGCTCGTCGGTGGAGAGGGGTTCCCGCTCACCGGTGTCGCTGGTGTCCGCTGTGCAGTCGTCTTGAACCGCCGTCTCCGCTTGGCTGTCGGCCGGCTCGGCGGTGTCGGTGTCGCCGGTCTCCGGGGGCGCGCCCGTGTCCCCGGGCGCGCCTGTGTCCTGTGGGGCAGCTGTGTCCACGGGCTCCTTGTCCCCGCAGCGGGCGGTGACGAGCACCGTCAGCAGCGCGAGGGGGACCAGCCTCATCTCCCGCCTCCTTCGGTCCCGAGAGCCACCATCGGACGAACGTGCTGCGACGGAAGCTCACCGTGGTCTGGGAGCAGAGGCTCCACCGGGTGGATGGCGCGCGCGGCCTCGACGTGACGCGTAGACAATCCGTACAAGCTCGAGCCCTCCTCCACGGCGAGAGGGTCGTTCGCACGTGCGGGTGCCCTCCTGTCGGGCAGTCTGCCCGCCGGGTCGGTCGATCGTCAAGGAGCGCGGCGAGAGCCGGAGCGCCGGGAAATGCCCGAGAGCTTGCGCTCAACAGCTCCAGATCACCCCCGCGCCCTAGTCCATATACCCCAGCACCTCCAGCTCCCGGATCAGCCCCTCATCCAGCGGCGCCAGCTCCCCGGCCCCCAGGCTGCGGCCCAGCTTCAACTGCTGGGTGTGGGCCTGCCGGGCCTGGCGGTAGAGCTTGGCTGATCGCGGACGCTCGTCGGCCAGGACGTCCTGCTGTTCGTGGGGGTCTGTGGGTCGGTGGTAGAGGGCCACGGCCTTGTTGACCGTCCAGTGAAGGACCCACTCGTCGGTGGTCCAGGCCCAGGTCTCGGGGATGGTGCGGTGTCCGCCGCCGCCCTCGGCTTCGCGCTTGGGGGAGGTGCGGGCCAGCAGGCCCTGGCGTGAGCTCTGCTCGCCCAGCAGGTCGAGCCCGGTGGCCTGGGTCCCCAGGCTGGCGCCGTCCTCGAGCTCCAGCAGCCCCAGCAGCGTGGGCACCAGGTCGGTGGCGGTGGCCAACGCGTCGCTGCGGCCGGGCTCGAGGCCGGGGGCCCGGATCAGCAGGGGGGCGTGCAGCTGCTCGCCCCAGACCATGCCGTGGTGGGTGATGCCGTGTTGGCCCAGACCCTCGCCGTGGTCTCCGGCGATCACCAGCACGGTGCGATCCCAGCGCCCAGCGGCCTTCAGGCTGTCGACGAGCCGGCCCAGCTGGGCGTCGGTCTCCCGCAGCTCGGCGTCGTAGCGAGCCAGGGTGTCCAGGTCGTCCTCGCCCAGCCCGCGCTCGTGGGCCCAGGCCCGCAGGGTCTCGTCGGGCCGCCAGCGGACGCGGTCCAGCAGGGCGGGCTCCCAGGGGTGGTGGGGATCGTAGAGGTGGACCCAGAGCAGGTAGGGGGGCAGGGCCTGCTCCCCGAGCCAGCCGATGGCCAGATCCACGGTCTCGGCCCCCGTGCGCTCGAAGGTGCGGGGCTGCTTGTACGTGGCGAAGCCCTCGGCGATGCCCGTCTGGTGCTTGACCGGCGTGGCGCTGACGAAGGCGGCGCAGTCGTAGCCCCTGCTCCCCAGCCAGCCCGCGAGGGTCTCGACACCGGCCGGCGCCACGAAGCGCTCGCCGGAGAAGGCCATGTTCGCCACGATCCCGTGCTCGGTGGGTTCGAGGCCGGTGAACAGGCTGGTGTGCACGGGCAGGGTGGTGGCCACCGGCACGTGGAAGCGCTCGAAGAGCAGCGAGTCTGCGGCCAGGGCGTCCAGCACCGGCGTGGTCGGCCGCGGGTAGCCGTAGGCCCCGATGTGGTCGGCGCGGGTGGTGTCCAGGGTGACGATCACCACGTCGAGGGCGTCGCCCTCGCTGTGGTCGAAGCGGTGCAGCGGCCCGTCGATGGCGGGGCTGCACGCCGTGGCGACGAGCAGGGTGAGGGCGAGGCTGGTGGGGTGCGGGAGCATGGGGGTGCCAGGGCACCTCTCTAATCGCCCGTCAGGTCTGGTCGCCCTCCCGCAGCGCCCGACGCTCCCTCCAGAACGGGGCGATGTGGGGCTCATCGACCTCGACCGTCTCGCCCTGGATCGGCGCCAGCAGGGTCGCGCCCCGCTCTTCGGCCAGCTGCTGCAGCCGCACGATGGGCTGGTCCCAGTCGTGCAGCGCCAGGTCGAAGGTGCCGTGGTGGATGGGCAGCAGCGCGCCGCCGCCCACCTGCTCGAACAGCTCCATCGCGGCGTCGGGACCCAGGTGGATGCCGGCCCAGGACTCGTCCCAGGCGCCGATCTCCAGCATGGTCAGATCGAAGGGGCCGTAGCGCTCGGCGATGAGGTCGGCGGCCTCCAGGGGGCCGGTGTCGCCGCCGAACCAGGCGCGGTGCTGGGACCCGATCACCACCCAGGAGCCCCAGAGCGTGCGGTCCCGGTCCAGCACCCCTCGGCCGGAGAAGTGGTGGCTGGGGGTGCAGACCAGGCGCAGGTCGCCGACCGTGGTGGCCTCCCACCAGTCCAGCTCGGTGATCTGCCCCACCGGCACGCCCCAGCTCTCGAGGTGGGCGCCGACGCCCAGGGGGACCAGGAAGCGCACGCCCCGCTCCCCCAGGGCCACCACGGTGCGGTGGTCGAGGTGGTCGTAGTGATCGTGGGAGATGAGCACGGCGTCGATGGCGGGCAGGGCCTCGAGGGGCAGCGGCGGCGCGTGGAAGCGCTCGGGGCCGGCCCAGCCCACCGGGGCGGCGCGCTCGGTCCAGACGGGATCGGTGAGCAGCAGGTGGCCGTCGATCTCGAGCAGCACCGTGCTGTGGCCGAGCCAGGTGGCCCGCAGGCGCTCGTTGTGGGGGGACAGGGTCTCGGGGTCGGGCTGCGCGATGGGGATCTCGATCTTCGGGCGGGCCTCCCGGTGATCGGTGACCCAGCGCACGCCGGTGCCGAGCATCGAGGTGCCGTCGGGGGACATGGGGCGGTCCACCAGGTTCTTGGCCTTGCCACCCTCGAAGTTCGGGGAGGCCTGGATGCGCGCGAGGCGGTCCCCGCCCGGCGTGGCACCCAGGGCGGGCAGCCCCAGGGCGGCCCAGGCGAAGCCGACCCCGCCCACGGCGGCGGCTCCGGCGGCGACGGCGAGCTTCTTGCGGCTGGACATGGTGGACCTCAGGCGTGCTGGGACAGGTACTTCACACCGGTGAGCTCTTCGGACAGGGTCCAGAGCCGCAGGGCCACCGCCTCGTCCTTGGCGGCGTCGCTGGTGGCGACCTTGGTCGGCGGGCCCTTGATCTCGAACAGGCCGCCGGGACCGAAGTAGTCGCCGGCCTCGGCGTCGGGGTCGGTGGCGGCGCGGAGGGTGGGGAGGGCGCCGTCGGGGGGGCGCTGGGCGAACAGGCTGTTGCCGATGCGCATCATCGCCGAGCCGCCCTGCAGGTTGGTGGCGGTCCAGCCCGGGTGGGCCGAGGTGGCCACCACCCCGGAGCCGTTGGCGCGCCGGTTCAGCTCGGTGGTGAACAGCAGGTTGGCCAGCTTGCTCTGCCCGTAGGCGGCCCATGGGCGGTAGCGGTCTTCGCTCTGCAGGTCCTCGAAGTCGATGGTGCCGAACTTGTGGGCCATGGAGCTGACGTTGACCACCCGGGGGCTGTCCGCCGCCTCGAGCAGGGGCAGCAGCAGGCCGGTCAGGGCGAAGTGGCCCAGGTGGTTGGTGCCCAGCTGGGTCTCGAAGCCGTCGGCGGTCAGCCCCTTGGGGGGCACCATCACGCCCGCGTTGTTGATGAGCAGGTCAAGGTGATCGTAGCGGTCGGCCACGGCGGCGGCGAAGGCGCGGATGGAGCCAAGGCTGCCCAGGTCGAGGGACATGAGCACGACCTTGGCCTCCGGCTGGTCGTCGAGGAGCGCCTCGAGCGCGACCTGGCCCTTCTCCGGGTTGCGGCAGGCCATGACCACGGTGGCGCCGCGGGCGGCCAGGGACTTGGCGGTCTCGTAGCCGATGCCGCTGTTCGCTCCGGTCACGATGGCGATCTTGTCGGTCTGATCGGGGATGTCGGTGTGGGTCCAGCTCATGGTTCACCTCGGGTCGAGGGGTTTAGGTGACTAACGTTCACTTAACTACGCGCAGCAGTTCAGGGCGTCAAGTGGTTTCTTCGTCCTGGCAGGTCCCTGTTTGGGTGAATACGATTCACTTGTCATCAGGAGGCCCCATGTCCGACACCTGTTCGTTCCTGCGCGCCCGCCGTCCCGAGCAGAAGGCACAGCGTCGCGCGGCCCTGCTGCAGGCCGCGGGCGAGCTGGTGGACGAGCTGGGGCCGATGGGCGTGAGCGTGGGCGCCATCGCCAAGCGGGTGAAGCTGTCCAAGGGCAACCTCTACCGCTACTTCTCCAGTCGGGAGGCCATCCTGCTCGAGCTGCTGCACGACAGCTGGGTCGAGTGGGTCGATGCGGTGGAGCGTGAGCTCGCCCCCCTCGCTGGCTGTGATGATCCGGCGGCGGTGGCCGCTGTCCTCGCGCGGACCGCGGTCGAACGGCCCCGCGCCTGCAGGCTGCTGGCGGTGATGACCACGGTCCTCGAGCAGAACGTCACCGCCGAGGTGATCCTGGACTTCAAGCTGCGCAGCGTCGGGCTCTTCATCCGCCTGGGCAACGCGCTGTTCGTCTCGCTGCCGGGCCTGGGCATCGACGGCGCCCGTGGCTTCCTGACCTCCTACATGGCGCTGCTCGCGGGGCTGTGGCCCATGACCAACCCTCCGCCGGTGGTCGCCGAGGTCCTGGAACGTCCCGAGCTCCAGGGCTTCCAGCACGACTTCGCCGCCAGCCTCGAGCGGGGCACCCATGCGCTCTTGGTCGGGATGACGACCAGGAGCCCATAGTCTCGCTCCTGCCGGCCGCCGCGGTGTTAGCGGAGGCTCTCCCGACGGAGGTCCCATGCGTCTCACCGCCCCTCTCGTGTATTCACTGCTGTTGGTCATCGGTTGCGGCGAGCCCGACACCAAGGACTCGGACACCGGGGCCGCCGCGGTCTCCCGCGACGGCGACTACACCGGCACCATGGCCCTGGCCATGTCCGGCGGCGGGGGCGAGGGCGACTGCGAGGTCGAGCTGACCCTCGGTGTGCTCGAGGGCGGTGAGCCGGCGGTGAGCGGCGGCAGCTGCTGCGCCGTCCAGGGCTTGAGCTCCCACGGCGACGTGGACATCTGCCTGCAGTTCGCGGGCAGCATCGACGCCGACGGCGCCATCACCGGCTTCCTGATCGCCACCGAGCAGGGGTCGGACTCCGAGCCCAATGGCAGCTGGGAGGGTTCCGTCTCCGACGCCGGTTCGCTGCAGGCGACGGGCGACGGCGAGATGCCCCACGAGATCGGCTCCACCAGCTTCACCCTCGACTACTCCATCACCGTCGCGCTCGATCGAGAGTAGGCGCGCATGAGCTCCCACGACGTGCGGGCAGCTCGGCGGGCGCTGCGGGAGTCCGAGCGGGCCCACTCCACCCTGCTGGCCAACCTCCCCGGCGTCGCCTATCGCTGCCTCAACCAGCCGGGCTGGCCCATGCAGTTCCTGAGCCAGGGCTGCCTCGAGGTCACCGGCTACACCCCCGAGGCGCTGATGATCGGGGGCGAGAAGGACTTCGGCGACATCCTCCACCCCGAGGATCGCGCGCGGGTCTGGGACGAGGTCCAGCAGGCCATCAACGCCGGCCAGCCCTTCACACTCCAGTACCGCATCCACACCGCCGACGGCGGGGAACGGGTGGTCTGGGAGCGCGGCCGCGCGGTGTACGACGAGCTGGATCGACTGGTCTCCCTCGAGGGCTTCATCCAGGACATCACCGAGCGCGTGGAGCTCGAGGCCCGGATGCTCGAGGCCCAGAAGCTCGAGGCCGTCGGGCAGCTGGCCGGGGGCGTGGTCCACGACATCAACAACATGCTGATGGTGATCCGCGCGTTCATGGATGCGGCCCCATCGCCTGGCGAAGGAGCCACCCACGAGTGGCGCGAGCCAGCCCTGCAGGCGGTCGATCGGGGCACCGCGCTGACCCGCCAGCTGCTCACCATCGCCCGCCAGCAGCCCAGTGAGCGCAGCGAGCTGGAGCTCGGCGCCCTGATCGACGGCTTCGTCGCGCTCGTCGGCCCGTTGTTGGGCAAGGCTGTGCAGCTGGAGCTGGTGCGTGCCCCGGAGCCGCTGTGGGTCCAGGGCGACCGGATCCAGCTCGAGCAGGTGCTGATGAACCTGGCCATCAACGCCCGGGACGCCATGCCCGACGGCGGTCGCCTGGTGATCCGCGCCCGCGCCGACGCCGAGGCGGCGCTGGCCATCGTCGAGGTGGAGGACGACGGCGCGGGCATCGATCCGGCGCTGCAGGACCGGGTGTTCACGCCCTACTTCACGACCAAGGCGCCCGAGCGCGGGACCGGCCTGGGGCTGTTCACGGTGAAGAGCATCGTGCAGCAGCACGGGGGCGTGGTCGATCTGGTCTCCGCGCCGGGTCGCGGCTGCTGCTTCTCCATCCAGCTGCCGATGGTGCGTCGCTAGGCTGGCTCCCGGCCCCGCCCCGGGGTTAGGCCCACGCCCTTCCCTCATCCCTGGAGGAACCCGTGGAGTTCTGGAACACCATGGTCTTCGAGAACGAGGCCTGGCGCTGGCTGGCCTACCTGGGCATCACCATCCTGGCGCTGATGCTCTCGCGCGTGATCTTCTACTTCCTGCGACGCATCGTGCAGGCGTTCACCAAGAAGACCGAGACCCAGGTCGACGACCTGGTCCTCGACGCGGTGGAGCGGCCCACCATCCTGGCCCTGGTGGCCTCGTCCCTGTACTTCGGGCTGTTCCTCATCCGGCACGGCGAGGGCTTCCTGGCCACCACGCCCCTGGTGCTGGGCATCTACGGCTTCGTGGTCACCGTCCTGGTCACCTACGTGCTGGCCCGCCTGTACGGCGAGCTGCTCGAGTACTACCTGCGGCCCATCGTCGAGAAGACCGAGACCAAGCTCGACGATCAGCTCCTGCCCATCGGCGTCAAGGGCGGCCGCCTGGCCATCTGGGCCGTGGGCCTGATGATCGCGTTCTCGAACGCCGGGGTCGACGTCAACTCCCTGATCGCCGGCCTCGGCATCGGCGGCCTGGCCTTCGCCATGGCGGCCAAGGACACGGTGGCCAACGTCTTCGGCGGCGCCAGCATCTTCGCGGACAAGCCCTTCCAGATCGGCGACGTCATCACCGTCGGCGGCTCCACCGGCACCGTCGAGGAGATCGGCGTGCGCACCACCCGCATCCGCACCTACGACGACACCATCTTCATCCTGCCCAACGCCCAGGTGGCCGACAGCCCCCTCGAGAACGTCAGCGCGCGGCGCAAGCGCAAGCGGGTGATGTCCATCGGCCTGACCTACGACCACAGCCACACCCAGATGGTGCGGGCCAAGGAGCTGCTGGGGGAGATCCTCGCGGAGACCGAGGGCCTCGAGCCCGAGCCCGCCATCCGCTTCGACGACTTCGGCGACTCGGCCCTGCTGCTCACCGTGATCTTCTGGGTCAGCGATCCCGGCGACTACTTCGCCAGGGTCGACGAGGTGAACATGAAGGTGCTCGAGCGCTTCGGGGCCGAAGGCTTCGACATGGCGTTCCCCAGTCAGACGGTCTACGTCAAGGGTGACGCCTAGCCCAGGACGCCCATGCCCCTCTCCAAGGCCCTCGACGAAGCCCTCGACGCCCACCTCGAGCGCGCCCAGGCCGCCCGCGACGCTGGCGAGCCCGACCCGGGTCCTCCGGGACAGATCGAGATCGAGGCCGGCGGGGTGACCCTCGAGGCCGATGTGGTCGACTGCGAGCGCATCGGCGCGACCGTGGATCGGCTGCGGGTGAGCCGTGACGAGCCGGGCGACGTGGCGGCCCAGGCCGGCGCCATCGCCGGCCGCATGCACGGGCTGGGCGAGCGGGTCGAGCCCGTCGAGCTGGCCCCCGAGCTGGGCGGTGGGGTGCTGCGCACCGCGCCGGACGACATGGTCGAGGGTCGCTTCTTCGAGATCGGCATCAGCGACGACGGCCGCCAGGCCGAGCTCGAGCGCTACCAGGTCGGCGAAGACGGTGAGCGCAGCCGCGAGCCCTTCACCGTCACCCGCCGCAGCCTCGGCCGGGTGGTCGATGGGCTGGCCGAGGGGTTGGAGGCACAGGGCGACGAGTCCTGACCCATCCCTGGCAGCGCCCGCGGCGGGTGCGAGGTACAGCGAGCATGGAGGCCCTCCATGAAGCCTGTGCGCGCGCTCCTCTTCCCGGCCCTGCTGCTGCTGTCCGCCTGCGACGGCTGCGGCGGTGACGGGCCCGGTCCCGACCCCGACGACACCCAGCCCACCACCGACGACACCGGCCCGCCGCCGGACGCGTGCGACGATCACGCCGGGGAGGTGCTCTGCCTGGACGGCGAGGAGCTGGTCTGCGACGATCAGGGCGACATCGTCTCCCAGGCCGAGTGCGTCGAGGCCGTCTGCGAAGACGGCGAGGGCTGCGTGGCCTGCACGGCGGAGCTGACCGACGCCTTCGTGCTCGACGAGGACGAGGACAGCGTGGGGGTGGTGCTGGTGGCCCACGGGCTCGGACCCGATGCGCCGTTCTTCCAGCAGAAGATGATGTCCCGGGCGATCACCGTGACCGCGGAGGCCGGCGCGGTGGAGCTGAGCCTGGACGGTGACGGGGTGTCGCTGTTCGATCCCGATGGCCAGCTCACGGATGGTGTCCTGAATCTCGCGCCGGGGGTCCTCCCGGCAGAGGTCTATGTGGTCGGTGAGACCGCGGGGGCCGAGGGCCTGCTCACGCTGGCCCACACCGTGGACGGATGCGAGGCCATCGGCGACAGCCTGCGCCTGCGGGTGGCGTCTCTCCCCGGCCTGGCCGGCGGTGCGCTGGACGCCTTCCCCTGGGTCTCCTTCCACCAAGTGTTCGAGACCGACCACCCGGTGATGGCCGCGGTGGACCCGGGTCGCCTGCCCGATCGCATCGGCCTCGAGGCCGACGTGTACGTGGTGGAGCACAAGAGCCCCGACCGCTGGGGTGCCGAGCCTGATCTGGTGGACGTCTCGGGGGGCGTCGAGACCTTGCTGGTGCCCGAGCTGACCATCGACGGCAGCCAGGTGCTCGCCTGGGCCGCCCCCGACGACCCCGGCACGGCGCTGACCCAGGGCTACGACCTGGTGCTGGACTTCGACGGCGACGGCGAGCTGAGTCCCGGGGACCTCATCGACGGGTTGTCCGAGGACACCGCCGGGTTCACCGTCTTCGGCGATCTCACCGCGAGCGGACCCCACGCCGTGGAGACCCTGCAGTACTCCGGCGGCAGCTGGAAGGGGCAGCGGACCTACCACCCCGCCGACATCGCCAGCCTGGGGCAGCTGCCCGTGGTGGTCATCAGCCACGGCAACGGCCACGACTACACCTGGTACGACTTCCTGGGCGAGCACCTGGCCAGCTGGGGCTACGTCGTGATGTCCCACCAGAACAACACCGGCCCGGGCATCGAGACCGCCAGCACCACCACCTTGAGCAACACCGACTACCTGCTGGGCAACCTCGACAGCATCGGCGGTGGCGTGCTCCAGGGCCACATCGATGGGGCCGCCATCGTCTGGATCGGCCACTCCCGGGGTGGCGAGGGCGTGGTGCGGGCCTACGACCGCATCGCCGACGGCGACTACACACCGCTGAACTACGTGCTCGGGGACATCGTGCTGGTCTCGAGCATCGCCCCCACCGTGTTCAACTCGGTCACCGCCAGCGACCCCCACGACGTGCCCTACCACCTGCTGGCGGGGGCGGCGGACGGCGACGTCAACGGCGCGCCGGACTGCACCCAGTGCCAGTTCTTCCGCATCGCCGCGGCGGCCCGCGGGCCCCTGCAGATCACCTACGTCCAGGGCGCGGGTCACAACGACTTCAACTGCTGCGGCTTCGACGACGCCACGGGCCCCGCCCAGATCGGCCGCGCGGAAGCCCAGCAGCTGTCCAAGGCCTACTACCTGGCGCTGCTGCGCTGGTACCTGGACGATCTGGCTCCGGCCGCGGAGTACTTCCAGCGGCTCTACGACGATCTGCGACCCTCGGCGCTGGCGCCAAGCACGGTGCTGGCCAACGTCTACCGGCCGGCGTTGGCGTCCGACCGGCTGGCCCTCGACAACTTCCAGCAGGCTCCGCCGGTGGAGATCTCGTCCTCGGGCGGTGCCGTCACCATCGACGCCAGCGACCCGGACGAGGACATCCTGCAGGACGGCGACAGCCGCTTCGGGTGGTCCGCGGGCGACACCATGAACGGCATGACCTGGGCCGACGACCCCCTCGACTCCGACCGCGGCCTGGTGCTGGGCTGGAGCGCCGGCGACGAGGCCTCCGTCAGCTGGGAGGTCCCCGCGGGCGAGGGTGACTGGTCCGCCTGGAGCGTCTTGAGCTTCAGGGCCTGTCAGGTCACCCGGCACCCCGACACCGTCGCCCTGGGGGTCCCGCTGGACTTCACCGTGACCCTCGTGGACGGTTCCGGGGCCGAGAGCGGGGTGTCCTTCGCCAGCCTGGGTGGCCTCAACCAGCCCTATCAGCGCACCAGCTCGGGCCAGGGCAGCGGCTGGGCCAACGAGTTCGAGACCGTCCGCATCCCGCTGCACGCCTTCGACGCCGAAGGCACCGCCATCGACATCAGCGACATCGCCGCTGTGCGCTTCGACCTGGGAGGCCCCCACGGCTCGGTGCAGGGTCGCATCGGCGTGGACGACCTGGAGGTGCTGCCGTGAGCTTCGCTCCCCTGATCTTCGCCCTCGCCCTGGCTGGCGCCCCGGCGGTGGTGGCCCAGCAGGCCCCGCCCGCGGTCGACGCTGCAGTGCTGCCCCTGCCCACCGATGAGCTCGTCGCGGTGCGGGAGTTCAGCCTCGACGAGCCCCGGGCCTACCACTGGATGAAGGACCACCCTCCCATCCGCGAGGGCCTGCTGTTGGCCATCGACGCCGAGCCCGCGCTCTGCCTGTCCCGTCAGGTGGCCGAGCCGGTGATCTACCTGGGCGGCGTGCCCGCCGAGCGCCTCGCCGCGGACTGGGAGCGCGGGCGCCTGCTGTTGTTGGTCCCGGGCGCGCCGGATCTGGCGGCGCTGCCGCTGCACTTCGGCACGCCGGTGTTGCCCGAGCGGATCGACCTCGCCCATGGGGAGGCCGCGCTGGCGGCGGCGAGGGCCGCTGGGCTCCAGCCCTTCACCCCCCAGCAGCTGGACGCGGCCCGTGCCGCGGGCGGCGATCCGTTGGCATTGGTGGATGAGCGGGGCCTCGAGCGAGCCGTCGCCGACTGGATCGACGCCTGGGCCCCCGCCGAGGCCGACCGCGCCGACGGACTGCGCGCCCCCGACGTGGAGTGATCATGTCGGAGGCGAAGCACGGCCGCTACGGTCGCATCCGAGCCCAACTGATCGAGCTGCTCGGTGGGAGCCCCGACCCCACCGCGCGCATGGCCACCATCGCAGCGCTGTTGCACCATAAGCAACCTCGATACAGCTGGACCGGATTCTATCGATTGATAGATAACGGGAGTCTCATCGTGGGCCCTTACCAGGGCCCGGTGGCCTGTCAGATCCTCCCCGCGGGCGTGGGCGTCTGCCAGGCCGCGGTCTCGAGGGGAGAGACCGTGGTCGTCGCCGACGTGCACGCCTTCCCGGGTCACATCGCCTGTGACCCGCGCTCCCAGTCCGAGATCGTCGTGCCCGTGCGGGACAGCTCGGGCGCCATCGTCGCGGTGCTGGACGTGGACTCCACCAAGCCCGGCAGCTTCGACACCGTGGACGCCGAGCACCTCGGGGTGATCGCGGGCTGGGTGTATGGCGAGGCGATTCGCTGATCTGATTCTTGCGGGTTCGACACTATGGGCTCTCGGGCGTCTCGATCGTCCCGGAGGCCTGCTCTTGCTGTCCACATCCGCGCTCTGGATCCTGCTGCCCTTGCTGGGCGCCTGCGCGCCCGGCGCCTCGGCGCTGTCGGTGGAGCAGGACCCGGAGGTCGCCACGGTGCTGCGGGTGTCGTGGAGCACCGAGGCCCCCGGCAGCTCCTGGGTCGAGTTCGGGCTGGATGGTGAGGCCTCCCAGAGCACCCCGGTGAGCGCGACGACCGCCGTGGACCACGCCCACACCCTGCTGGGCCTGCCTCCCTACGAGGATCTCTGGATCCGCGCGATCACCGAGACCGAGGGGGAGCGCCACGTGGTCGAGGGCCGCGCCGCGACCGGAGCGCTGCCGGCCGTGCTGCCAGAGCTGGCGGTCACGGTGTACGAGCCCGCGCTGGCAAGCCCGGAGCCCTACGCGGTCGGGACCATGCTCGGCGAGGATGTCGGCGCCGCGGGGGTCTACGCGCTGGATCGCGAAGGTCGCTGCCTCTGGTACCACCAGGATCCCGAGGGCAGCATCCCCCTGGAGCTGGTGTCCACGGCGGGAGGCGTGGTCTACAACCGCTTCGGTGATGATCCCGAGGTCGATGAGAGCGTGGTGCGGCGGGCCTCCTACGATGGTGTGCTGGACGAGGTCGTTCCGACCGCGGCTGGACACCACGCCTTCACCCGCTTCCCGGATGGGAGCCTGGCCTGGCTGGCCATCGACGTACGGGCTTGGTGGTCGGAGGACGCGCAGGCCGAGATCTCGGTGGTGGGTGACGCGGTGGTCCTGCGCAGCCCCGACGGTGTCGAGCGGACCATCTTCTCCACCTGGGACTGGGTGGAACCCGAACCGTCATCCCTGTGGGACGACGCGTTCTACCCCCAGGGTGCCGACTGGTCCCACGGCAACGGCCTGCACTACGACGAAGATCGGGACCTGCTGGTGTTGTCGTTGCGGAACCTCAACACGGTCCTCGAGCTGGCGCTGGACGAGGACCGCACCGACGCCTGGCCGGTGCGGCAGCTGGGGCTCGAGGGCGGTGCACGCTTCGTCTCGGACGATCGGCTCTACCAGGCCTCCTCCGACGAGGCGTTCCGGATGCAGCACGACCCCACCTTCACCGCCGCGGGGACCCTGCTGTTGACCACGGTGCTGGACGCGCGCACGCAGGTGGCCGAATACAGCCTCGACGATGACGGCCACAAGCTGCGCCTGGGTCGTACCCACGGCCGTGATGAGGAGCTGCTCAGCTCGGCCATGGGCATGGCCCGTGAGCTCGCCAACGGCAACTGGCTGGTGAGCTTCGGCACCTCGGGTCTGGTCCAGGAGGTCACGCCCTCGGGGGTGATCGCCTGGGAGTTGAGGGCGTCTGCGGGCTGCGCCCTGGGAGACGTGCAGCTCTTCGACGGGTTCTACGCGCTCTGATCCCGGACGCTACTGGGTCTGCACCAGGACGCGGCCGACCTCGTCGAAGGTGGTCTCGCCGGCCAGGGCGCGGGCGATGCCGGCTTCGTACATCCACACCACGTTCATGTCCTGGGCGGCCTTGCGCAGCTCCATTTCGTCACCACCGGCGCGCAGGATGTCGCCGATGCGCTGGTTGGGCACGATGGACTCGTACACCGCCACCCGGCCGCGGTAGCCGGTGTTCATGCAGCGGTTGCAGCCCCGGGCCTCGCGGTAGTGGGCGGTCTCGACCTGCTCCTTGGTGAGCCCGAACTTGGTGACGACCTCGAGGGGCATGTGCACCCGCTCCGAGCAGTCCGGGCACAGGCGGCGCATCAGCCGCTGAGCCAGCACCAGGCGCAGGCTGTTGGCCAGCAGGAACGGCTCGAGCTTCATGTCGATCAGGCGGTTGAAGGTCTCCACCACGCCGTTGGTGTGCAGGGTGGAGAGCACCAGGTGACCGGTCAGTGCGGCCTTGATGGCGATGCTGGCGACCTCGTGGTCGCGCATCTCACCCACGAAGACCACGTCGGGGTCCTGGCGCAGGATGGCGCGCAGGGCCGAGGCGAAGGTGACGCCTCCCTTCTCCTCGATCTGGACGTGGTTGATGCCGGGGATCGCGGACTCCACGGGGTCCTCGACGGTGACGATGTTGGTCTCGGGCTCGTTGATGTCGTTGAGCATCGCGTGCAGGGTGGTGGTCTTGCCGCTGCCGGTGGGGCCGGTGACCAGGACCAGGCCCTGGGGCAGGCGGGCGGCGCGCTTGACCTCCTTGAGCTGATCGGGACGGAAGCCCAGCCGGCCCAGGTCGGCCAGGTGGGCTTCTTTCTTGAGCAAGCGGATCACGCACTTCTCGCCGTAGGTGGTGGGCAGGGTGTTCACGCGGAAGTGGATGGACTCCTTGCCCAGCTTGATCATGATGTGGCCGTCCTGGGGACGGCGCCGCATGGAGATGTCCATGCCCGAGATGACCTTGATGCGGGAGATCACCGCGCGGTGCATGCGGAGGGGCGGAGTGAGCACGGTGAACAGCCGCCCGTCGATCCGGTAGCGCACCCTGAAGAAGGTCTCGTAGGGCTCCAGGTGGATGTCGGAGGCCCGGCGATCGGCGGCGTTGAGCAGCATGTAGTTGACCAGCCGCACCACCGGAGGATCCTGACCCTCGTCCGCCTCCTCGGACTCTCCCTCGTCGCCGCCGGCGCTCTCGTAGGCGGGCCCCATGCCCACGTCGGTCGCGGACAAGCCGTCGTCGCCGGCGATGCTGTCCATCAGCAGGGCGGTGGCGAAGCGGGTGTTGAGGAAGCGCCGGAAGGTGGTCTCGGTGATGAGCTGCACCTCGATGCTCTTGCAGGCGATGATGAAGCGCAGATCGTCCAGGGCGGCCATGTTGCCCGGATCGGTCATGCCCACGACCAGGTGGCGGTCCTCGTACTCCAGGGGGACCAGCTCGTACTGGCGGATGAGCTTCTCGGGGATCTTCAGGAGCACGTCGGCTGGCGGGTCGATGGACTCGACCTCACAGGTCTTCAACCCCAGCTGTTTGCCGAGCTGGGCCTCGAGGATCTTGTCGTCCAGGTGTCCCAGGGTGACCAGCACGGAGCCCAGGCGGCCGCCGTGGGCCTTCTGGTGTCCCAGGGCCTCCTTGAGCTGCTCCGGGGTGATGACGCCTGCGTCCACCAGCTGCTCCCCCAGGCGCGGGCGGCGTCTGCGGCGCGGCGGATCGTCTGCGGGCTTGACCTGCTCGAGGATCTCGAGGTCGGCCGCGTTCAGCTCGGGCAGGGTCTCGTCGGTGTCAGGGGTCATCGCGGTGCTCCGCGGCTCGTGTGAGCCGGATCGGTGTGGGGTTCGGAGAAAGTGCTAGGCGTCGCCTTCGTCCTCGAGCCAGTCGTCCACCAGGCGGTCCCGGCCGCCTCGTTTTGCCAGGTACAGGGCGCGGTCGGCGCGGCCGTAGAGCGTGTCCATGGTGTCGTCGGGGCGCATGTTGGCCAGGCCGGCGGAGGCGCTGATGGGCACCGGCTCGTCCCGGCCGTCCACGCGCAGCTCGGCCCGGCCCACCGAGCCGCGGATGCGCTCGGCCACCACCCGCGCCACGTTGGGCACGGCGCCCTTGATGAGCACCGCGAACTCCTCGCCCCCCACCCGGGCCACGATGTCGTCCTGGCGGACGGCCTCGACCATGGCCTGGGCCGCCTTCTGCAGGACCTCGTCGCCGAAGGGGTGGCCGTGGGTGTCGTTGATCTGCTTGAAGTGGTCGAGATCGAGGATCACCAGGGCGAAGGGCGTGTCGCTGGCTTGGCAGATCTGGATCTGTTTCGGCAGCCAGTGGTCGAAGGTGCGGCGGTTGGCCACGCCGGTGAGGGGATCCTGGGAGGCGGCGGCCTGCAGGTCGACGATGCGCTCGGCCTGCTCGGCGACGATGTGCTCGAGGGCCGAGGTGCGCGTCCGGGCGCCCTCGAGGTCGTCGCGCAGGCTGCGGGACTCGTCGCTCAGGGCCCGGACCCGCGAGGTGAGATCCTTCCGCAGGCTGACCAGGCCGGAGACATCTTGCTGGGCCCACAGCCGCTGCATGATGTCCTCGAGGCCCTTGGCCACGCGATCGTTCTTGGCGGAGGTCTTGTTGATGGCCTTGGCCAGGGCGGCGACGATCTTCGACACCTCCTGGCGGCGCTGGAACTCCCTGCGGCGCGCGCGGCGCGAGGCGACGTCGATGGCGCGGGTGTCGGCCATCAGGCGGCGCAGGTCGGCCACGATGACGCGCTTGGGGATGGACTCGCCGAAGGCCCGGATGCTGTTCTGCAGCTCGCTGTCGATCAAGGCGGCGTCCGACATGCTGGCCGCGAGCGCCCGCAACAGCTCCACCGTCTTGTCGGCGAAGTCCGAGGCGGCTTGCTTGCTCGTGGACCTGAGATCGACGCCGCCGGACGACTGCTCCTTGCGCGCAGGGACGGTCTGCTCCAACTCCCGGATCAGGCCCGTGGGGGCCGGGAGTCGCTGGAGGCGCTCCAACAGGCGCTCGAGGCGCCAGCGCTTGGCCCCCAGGTCCTGACGTTGGAGGACCCACACGAGCCCGTCGCGGAGGACAGTGGCATCGCGGGTGGAGGAGGACGAACTGGTGCTTGGGGTGCCTCGCCGGGACATGCGCACACCTTAGCGAAGCCGGGCCGCCCCGGGAAGCACCGCGCTCCGTTTCCGGCGTCTACGTCCCTTCAACGCTGCCAATGGCTGCCGAGGGGTCGCGGTCGCGCGCCGCGCTCGTCGTGCGCGGGGATGTCTGCCCACTTTGCACAGTGTCTGGGCGCCCGACTCACGCCTCCCCCACGAGAGCGTAGGAAAAACGGGGATGCTGCCGGCGTGACACCCCCGCGAGGTGGTGATAGCCTCGGCCTGATCCGACCGATCGAACCGGCTGCAGTGTCCTGCGCCGTCCGGGGAACCCATGAACCGCACCCTCCCAGTCGAGCGCACTGCCTTGCTCGAGGCCGTGCTCGCGGCCTCACCCCACGGCTTCGCGTTGTACGAGCTCTCGGGGCCTTGCGTGTGGGCCAACCCCGCGGTTGCAGAGCTGATCGGCGCGCGCCCGGAGCAGGTGCTCGAACAGGACTACCGGCGCATCGGGTCCTGGAAGCAGAGCGGCCTGTTGGAGGCCGCCGAGCACGCCTTGGCGTCGGACAGCACGGTGCGGCGCCAGCTCAGCGTGGTCACCACCTTCGGCAAGCAGGCTCAGCTCGAGATCGAGTTCGGCCGGGTCGACATCGACGGGCGCGGCTTCCTGCTGCTCTCCATCTGCGAGATCACCGACCTGATGGCCGCCAACCTCGAGCGCCAGGCGGCCCTCGCCGCCCTCGAGCGCAGCCAGCAGGAGTTCCGGGCCATCGTCGATCAACACCCCGAGGCCATCCTGGTCAGCGACGAGGCCGGCATCCTGCGCTTCGCCAACCCACGGGCGGCGGTGATGCTCGGCAGCGCGGTGCACCGCCTGGTCGGTAAGCCCCTGCAGCTCACGACGGTCACCCCGTCCTCCCACGACGTCGAGATCGTGCGCGCCGACGGGACCCGCGGCGTCGCCTCCGTCCGCAGCGCGCCCACCGCGTGGAAGGGGACCCAGGCGCGGCTCATCACCCTGCACGACATCACCGACTTGCGGCGCGCAGAGGACGATCTCCGGGCCTCGGAGCAGCTCATCGCCCAGGAGCGCCAGCGCGAGGAGGTCGACCGCCTGGCCGGCTCGGTGGCCCACAGCCTCAACAACCAGCTGATGGTGCTTCGGGGCCACCTCGAGCTGCTCGAGGCCCAGCTCGAAGGCCACGCCGTGGCCGAGCGGCGCTTCCCCGTGCTCTTCGAAGCCCTCGACCAGCTGCGGGACCTCGGGCGGGGCGTGATGGACATGGGCCGGCCCCAGCCCGCCCCCACCGACGGCGGCGGATCCCCGGAGCCCAGCAGCGGCGCAGCCTGGGTTGTGGAGCCCCCGACGGCCCCCGTGATCCTGCTGGCCGAGGACGAGCCGGAGCTGCGCGCGACGGTGGCCGAAGCGCTGATGGCCAGGGGCTTCGAGGTGCTCGAGGCAGCTGACGGGCCCGCCGCCCTCGAGCTGGCCCGGGGCTGGGAGGGCACCATCGATCTGCTGCTCACCGATGTGGTGATGCCGGGGATGGACGGCGTGGAGCTGCACCTGCTGCTCACCCAGGAGCGGCCGGACGTCCCGGTGCTCTACATGTCCGGCTACGCCGAGTCCGACTACGCGCAGCTGCACGACCTCGCGGCCCAGGGCCGCTACCTGCAGAAGCCCTTCTCCATCCACTACCTGGCGGGCAAGGTCGAGCAGGCGTTGGCCGACGCCTAGTCTCCGATCCTCAGCTCCACGGGGTCCAGTGCACAGGCGGGGTCTCGGTCGTGGTCTCCCGGTGTGGGGTGCCAGACCGCGATGGTCGGGCTGTCGATGATGGGGGGGCCCCAGCCGGTGGCGAGCAGGCGCTCCACGGCGCCGTGGGCGTCGGGCAGGCGATCCCGGTGCAGGACCACCGCCGCGAAGCCCTGGGCCTGCAGGGCGTGGAGATCGGCGTCGAGGCAGCGGGCCAGCGACGGTCGGGCCAGCATGTCGCTCACCGCGGCCTGGAGGGCCACCGCGCCGCGATCGTCGTCGCCCTCGGCGGGATCGCCCAGCAGCTCCAGCACCCGCTGCACGGCGTAGCTGGTCTCGCGCACCGGCTCGAGCTCCAGCGACTCGGCGACGGGGCGGCCGAGGCTCGGCTGCCAGACCAGGTAGTGGTCGTCCAGGGGCAGCTGCAGGACGGCGCCGGGGGGCAGCTCCGCCAGGGTCGCGCCGCCCGCGGCGCGCGGGCGGGGGGTGCTGGCGGGCGCGGGGGGGCTGCTCGGCCTGGGTGGCGCGGTGGGGGGGGGGGGGGCGGGGGTCGAAGGCGCTCGAGCGCACGCCGGCGGGGGCGCGGGCCACGGCCTGGTCCATGGCGATCAGGGCCAGCAGCCCCACCAGCAGCTGAGGGCGCAGGGCGGGCAGCCGGTCCAGCAGGTCCGCCACCCCCCAGCAGGCCGCGGCCGCCAGCGGGACGCTGACCAGGATCCCGATCCGGCACCAGCCCCAGACGAAGCGCAGGGGCGGGAGCAGGGCTTCCACGTACCAGGCCAGCAGCCGGGGGGGCGTGGCGCCGTCGGCCGGCGGGGTGTTGCTCCACACCAGGTAGGGCCCCAGGGACAGCAGCAGGATCAGCGCCGCGAGCGCCAGCCAGGGCAGGGCCGCCCGGGGCCGGCGCCAGGCGCCCCAGCCGCCCAGGAGCACCAGGACCCAGCCCGGGTAGGCGGGCACCTCGACCCCGGGCAGGCCCTGGCTGCCGGTGAAGGGCAACAGCAGCCACGGCGGGGTGTTGATGCCCATGTGCACCGTGAGCCGCTGGGTCTCCGCCAGGATGGGCGGCGGGTGGGTGATGAGGGCGGCCAGGGCGGGCAGGGTCGGCAGCACCGCCAGCAGGGCCACCAGCACCAGCCGCAGCGCCTGCAGGCCCCAGCGCCGGGGGTCCTGGCCGGCGTAGCGGGCCGCCATGGCGAGGGCCACGGGGGGCTCGAGCAGCAGCAGCCAGCCCGCCAGGTACCAGCCCCCCAGCACGATGGCGGCCAGGGACAGGCCCGCGCCGAGCAGGTCCCAGCTGATGGCGCGGTCGGCCCGTTCGGCCGGCGGGTGGAGGACCCGGTGCAGGAACCACAGGTGCAGGCCCCAGGCCGCGCCGGGGAGCAGCTCGGTGCGCCCCAGCCAGGGCGAGGCCATCAGCATGGGCGCGGTGGCGCAGGCGGCCGCGCCGATGAGGGCAGCGGCGCCGGCCTGGGGGTGACCAGCCAGCAGCCGTCGGACGAGCAGCCAGCCCCCCAGCCCCGCCAGGGCGGTCCAGCCGACGTGCACGGCGGCGAAGCCCACGACGGCCCCCGTGGCACCGCCGATGAGCCCGTAGACCGGCGCGAAGAACAGCAGGTTGATGGGGTCCATCAGGTGCCGGGTGTAGTCACCCGGGAAGCCGGCCTCGAGGTGGGCCACGAAGGGGCCCCAGGTGTCGAGGTGCAGCATGGTGGTCCACAGGGCCCACAGGTGGCGCGGCGCCTCGCTGTCGGGGGAGCCCAACGCCCAGGTGGCCGGGCCGTGCAGCACCGGGCGCAGCATGAGCAGGCACGCCACGGCCAGCACCGCGGCCAGCAGCGCGAGCTCGCGGCGATCCGGACGCGGGCTCACGCGGGGTCCCTCGGCCTCAGACCAGGTCGGCGAACTTGGGCCGGTGGTGCACGTAGATGGAGAAACCCACCACCAGCGCCAGCACGGCGGAGACGCAGAGCACCAGCATGCTGTTGGGGTGCGGCAGCCGGTGGTTGAGGATCAGCTCCTGGTAGACCCCCACGATGTGGGACAGGGGGTTGAGCTGCAGCAGGAAGTTGAACCGGGGGGGGTAGACCGATGGCGGGTAGAAGATGGGCGTCATGAACATCCAGGTCAGCAGCAGGGCGTTGACCCAGTGCACCGCGTCGCGGAAGTAGACGCCCGCCGTGGCGAGGAAGAACCCAACGCCCAACACGAAGACCGCCTGGATGACCCAGAAGATGGGCACCAGCAGGAAGTGCAGCGACAGCCCCTCGCCGAAGAGGATCACCCCGATGCACAGGATCACGGTGCGGATGGCCTGGTTGACCACCGCAGAGGCGATCACGTGGGCCGGCAGCACAAGCGACGGGAAGTTCACCTTCTTGAGCAGGTGCCCGTAGTCGCGGATCACGGTGGTGGCGCGGTTCAGCCCGTCGCTGACCGTGAACCAGGTGACCATGCCGCAGAACAGGAACAGGGCGTAGTGGGTGGTGCCTCCGCCCGGACCGTAGTTCACCCCGATGAGCACGTTGAACACGAAGGTGTAGGTGATCAGCTCGATGATGGGGTTGACCACGGTCCAGAAGAAGCCGATGGAGCTGCCCATGTAGCGGAAGCGCAGGTCGTTGATCACGAACGAGATCAGCAGCTCGCGGTGCTCCCACAGCTCGCTCATCGAGCGCCAGTCGAACCCCTGCCGCTCGTCGGGCGGACGGATGTGGATCGTGGTCTTGGCGCCTGGTTGCTGGCTCATGGCGCGCCCTTCATAGCGCGATCAGGGCGTGGGGGGCAGCGATCGCTAGCCGGGTTCCTTCCCGAACCGCCAGGTCATCGCCATCGACAGGAAGGTCAGGCGGCTGGCGAAGTGGCCGTTGCCGGTGACCTTGCCCTGGGTGACCTCGGAGGCGGCGGGGTCGGAGAGGTTGAGGTCCAGCACCAGCTGCTGCAGCTCCGAGTCGGTGATGTCCCGCGGCAGGATGAAGGTCTGGCCGAAGGCGGCGTCGATGTCGAACTTGCCCAGGTGGACACCGGTGCCCAGCCCCACGCCGATCTTGTTTCCGTCCACGAGGGTCACGCCCTGGAAGGCCTTGGGGACCGCCGAGGTCTCGTAGTAGCCGCCGGCCCGGATGGTGACCTTGTCGTTCACGTTGTAGTCGCCGCCCAGGCGCACGGACCAGACGTCCAGGTAGTTGGCCGGGATGACGATGTCGTTGGTGACCACGGCGTCTTCGGGGATGAAGCCCTCGGGGTCCATCTCGACCACCAGGTCCACGTCGGTGATGACGATCTCGTCCCAGACGTGCCAGCCTTCCCAGGCGCCGGCGAGCTCGACGTCCCACTTCTCGGTGGGGTGGATGCCCACGCCGGCCCGGACGATGGCGGGCATGGTGATGGTGGAGCTGACGTCGTCGTCCACGAAGTGGGTGCCGTCCAGGAAGCTCTCGAAGGCGTGGCCCTCGAAGTCCGCCGAAATGGAACCTACCGGGTGGTAGGTCGTGGCGGGCTGGAAGCTGGCGCCGATGCTCATCCAGTCGGTGGGATCGGCGATGACGCCGAAGCTGTAGTTGGGGGCGAACCAGTCGGCGATCTCGAAGCGGATGTCGATGTCGTTGGCCGGGTCGTCGCCGTCCAGGGTGGTGATGGCCAGCTCCATGTCGGCCCGGAGGATGCGCGCCTGGAAGGTGCCGCCCACGGCCAGCCAGTCGGTGACCTGGACGCCCACGCCCGCCACGCCGGCGAACTCCCACAGCAGCTGGTCGATGAGGCTGTAGCGCTGGGCCCCGTCGGCCACGTAGTCCACGTCGGGGGCCTGAGGTGAGATGAAGCCGATGGCGAAGGTGGTGCGGGGCACGCCGAAGCTGTGGGACAGACCCAGGCCCGGCACCACCATGAAGGGGCCCTCGTTGTAGATGGGGGCGAAGTCCAGGTCGTTGTCGGGCTCGTCCATGCGGTCGAACTCGACGTACTGATCGACGCCAGAGACGCTGACGAAGGCCTGGGCCTGGCGCAGCCGCGCCAGCCCCGCGGGGTTGTGGTACAGCGCGGTGAGGTCGTCGACGCTGGCCACCACCGCGGAGCCGCGGCCGATGGCCCGGGTGCCGGAGTCGGTGAAGTAGAAGCCGGCGGCATCAGCGGAGGCGGGCAGCAGGGCGGCGGTGAGCAGCGGCAGGATTCGACGCATGGGGGCTCCCGGATGGGCGAGCGACGCGGGCCTTGTAACACCCGGGCCGGGAGCCGGATGGTGGGGGGGTATACTGGCGGGGCTATGTCCCGGAGGGAACCATGATCCGCAGCCTCGCCCTGTTCGCGCTGCTCCTGCCCACCTCGAGCCTGGCCTCGGACGACTACGCGAAGAAGGGGGGCACGGGGACGCGCACCTTCGAGCAGCAGGGGACGCTGAGCTCGGAGCTCTGGCTGCTCGGGGGTGAGTCCGCCGTGCTCACCGTCGACATCCAGTCCGGTGAGATCGTCCTGCGTGGTGGTGGGCTGGTCCTCAGCGAGGCCGCCGCGGGTGCCGTCGCGCTGGTCCCGTCCTGGATGCAGGCCCAGCTCGCGCTGACCCTCTCCAAGCTCGATGAGAGCCGGCAGGACGAGATCGCTGCGCTGCTGAACGAATACGCCAACGACGTCGCCCTGGACGAGCTGGCCTACAGCATCGCGGCCACCAGCCCCGAAGAGCTGAGCCTGAGCGCCCAGTACGGTCTGCTGGACGTGCTGGTGGCCAATGCGACCGCCATCTACGACATCGACCCCTGGGTGGACTTCGCGGATCTGGTGGAGCTGGACGACGGCAGCACCACCGTGGAGTACCACCACGACGACGGCTCCGGGCTGCAGTCCTACACGGTGGACCCCGAGATCTACTACCGGCACGTGGTCAACCCCAAGCTCGACATGGAGCTGCCGCTGTTCATGGACCCGGAGTCCTTCAGCCTGGCGGATCCGCCCCGCGGGGTGCACTGGCGGGAGTGGATCTTCTTCTCGGCGATGGACGACGGCACCTGGGACTACCGCACCCACTGGCTCGAGGAGACACCCTACGCCGTCGTCGATGACGACCTCGCCGACCTCGAGGCCGTCGGCTGGCTCTACGGCTTCGAGGTGGACCCCATCGTGGTGGTCCAGGACGGTGCGGGCGCGCCGCTGCTGGTGGAGGTGGACTGGGGCAAGGGCTCGGTGCTGGCCACCACCATCGACCTCGAGCTGGCCCACCTGGACAGCCACGACGTCGCCGCGAACGTGCTCGAGTACGTGCAGCGGCGGGACGTGCTCGAGGCCGACGAGATCACCCTGATCCTCACCGACGGCGGTGACGCGGGGGCGGAGTACATCACCCACCTCGAGGCCGAGGTGCTGCCCTACGAGACCTGGGATCTGTCAGGGGGCGCACCCGAGCTGGACGGCTACGCCAAGGTCATCGTGCCCCAGGGGCTGAGCCTCGAGGCCTACCAGACCGTCTACGAAGAGACGAGCGCCGAGGCCCTCGAGAGCTTCGTCTCCGGCGGCGGCACCCTGCTGCTGCAGGCCGACCCGGAGCTGGGGGACAGCTACGCCTACCCCTGCGGGATCAGCGTGGTGCTGGACGAGGTGAGCGACCCGAGCTTCCTGGGCCACCCGGTGCTGGCCGAGAGCATCGCCGGCGTCGAGAGCCTCTGGGACGGGGTCCGGTACGACGGCCTGAGCGGGGATCGGGCGCTGGCGGACACCCTCTCCGCCGTTGACGCCATCGGCTGGTTCGTCACCCAGAACATGTTCGACAACGTCAGCGAGTACTCCAACACCCACAGCGACTACGACGGGGAGCGCTCGGTCTGGCCCCAGCGCATCATGCACAACCACTTCGGCAACTGCGGCGAGTGCCAGGACATGATCACCGCGGCGGCCCGGGCCTGCCTGATCCCGACGATGAACGTCTGGAGCATCGAGGACCACGTCTGGAACGAGTTCTTCTTCGAGGACGGCTGGCACGCCTGGCAGGTGGACTGGTCCGACGGCCCCACCCGCATCGACAACGGCGGGGTGGGCGCCGACTCGAGCTACGGCGGCGGCAAGGAGGTCTCCGCCATCATGGGCTTCCACCAGAACGGCTTCATCGCCGACGAGCACGTGGCCCTGTACACCGACACGATCACCGCGAACGTCACGGTCCGCGATGTCGACGGGGACCCCGTGCCCGGCGCCATGGTGCTGGTGGCGGTCGAGAACTACTACTACGACCAGTACCTGGACCAGGGGGCGTGGGTGCACACCGACCTGAACGGCGAGGTGGAGCTCACCCTGGGGGACAACCGCAACTTCTGGTTCATCGCCGCGGCGGATCTGGAGGATGGCGAGACCTGGGCGCCGGCCAGCATCACCGACATCCAGTCCGGCTCCTACCCCAACTGGTTCCTGGCCACCGAGGCGGGCGATCCCTCCATCGCGGCGGCCGAGGCGGTGGCCGGCTCCAGCCACGAGATCCCCGTCGTCCTGGGGGGGCGCCTGGAGCGCCGGCCGGCGGAGGTCGATCACACCGGCTCCATCGAGGTCGCATTGGACCTGGAGCTCACCCTCGACGACGTGCTGCTCGACGCGCCGGCCAGCCGCAGCTTCCTGGGGTGGTACGCCGAGTTGGGCTACGCCTACGGCGGCGGGCTCATCGAGCCCCTGGACGAGCCAGGCGCCGTGGACCTGTACCTGATGGACGCCGCCAACCTGGCCCTGTTCGAGGCGGGCGAGGCCTTCGAGATCATCACCCAGGAGCGCCGCGTGGGCCCTGGGCTGATCAGCCAGTCCACCGAGACCAACGACGAGCAGCTCTACCTGGTCGTCTCCAACCGCGGCGCCCCCGACCACGTCTTCCACGGCAGCCTGACCCTGGACTACCAGGGCGAGACCTGGGACTGGGACGGTGAGTCCCCCGGCTGCAGCGGCTGCGCCACGAGCCCCACCCGGCGCCCAGGCGTGGCGCTGTTGGGGGTGTTGGCGGTGCTGGGGGTCGCGCTGAGGCGGTTCGATCACCGAACGCAGGGGAGCAGTTCACCTGCTCCCGTAGGCCGCCCTTAGTAGCCCGACGCCTGCCCCGCCCCGACCACGCCTTCGTAGTCTTCGCCGGTGCTCAGGGTGGTGCGGACGGCGTCGATGGGCCAGGACTCGTTGCAGACGAACATGCGGTTGAGCAGGCACAGGTCGTCGTCGCAGTCGGAGCTCTCGGCTTCGTTGTACTGGGGCACGGTGGCGCCGGGGGGGGACTTGGGGTCGTCGTCGTTGGTGACCAGGTAGGTCCCCGAGGGGATCTTGCCCGAGGCGCCGCCGCCGCCCAGGTAGCCCTGCAGGGCCCTGGGGTTCCAGCCGTCGCTCTCGCTCCAGTCCTGGACCGTGGAGACGTCGGCGTCTTCGGTGCCGTTGAGCACGTCGCCGTCCTGCTGCAGGGTGAAGGTGACCTCGCGGGTCTGGTCCGAGGTGGCGCTGTACTGGTAGCCGGAGGCGTGGGTGTCGTTGTCCGATGAGGTGGACATGCCGGTCCAGGTGAAGGTCCAGGCGCCGTCGGATTCGTGCACGCCCGGGTAGGCGTCGGTGCCGATGATCAGGGTGGCGGCGTCGGGGCCCGTGCTGGTGATCAGGCCGTAGAAGATCTGATCGCTGTAGGACTCGTCGGTGGTCTCGGTCCAGTCCGGGTCCTCTTCGTCGTCCTCGCCGTCGACCCAGCCGAAGGTGAAGTTGTGGGAGATGGTCTCGGTGCAGGTCTCCTCGGCCTGGTCGGTGGCCTGCATGGAGAACTGCCAGACGCCGTCGATGAGATCGGGGGCACAGCCGCTGCCGATCAGGGCCGGGATGAGCACGATGAGCGCGCGGGACATGGGGACCTCGCCAATGGAGGGCGCCGTCGTCGGTCGCCCTTCGGGTCGCTCAGGTTAACATCGGTGCGATCCCGTGCGCGCCCGGAGGAACCTCCATCATGCTCACCCGCCTCGACCACATCGCCATCGCCGTGCCCGATCTCGAGCTGGCCATCCAGCGTTTCGCCGCCGATCTCGGCCTCGAGCTGTCGGGGCGCGAGGACGTCGAAGCCGCCAAGACCAGCACCGCCTTCTTCCCCATCGAAGGCACCAAGATCGAGCTGGTGCACCCCCTGCGGGGTGCCGGGCCCATCGCCAAGTTCCTCGAGAAGAAGGGCGGCGGCCTGCACCACATCTGCTTCGAGACCGACGACATCCTCGGCGACGTCGCCCGCCTGAAGGAGAAGGGCTACCGCTTCCTCTCCGACGGCCCCAGCCCTGGCGCCCACGGCAAGCAGGTGATCTTCATCCACCCCAAGTCCGCCGGCGGCGTGCTCATCGAGCTGGCCCAGCCCCAGGACTGACGATGTCCGCCCCCCTGCTCCTGCTGGCCCTCGCCACCAGCGCCTTCGCCGACACCGGCGAGGAGCTCTGCAAGGACTGGTCGGTCAACCCCGACGCGGTCACCACCAGCTCCGGCAACAGCCACCTGTTCCGCATCGACACCCTGCGGGAGTGCCGCAGCGATCTGGTGTGCGTCTGGTCCCTCACCACCGACGTGGGCGAGCTGCAGACCGACGAGGGGCTGAACATCTGGTGGGACGCCCCCACCGAGCGGCCCTACATGTGCGAGCCCCAGGACACCTCGCTGGTGGCCACCTGCGTGCTGTGGGACAGCTTCACCCGCACCGCCACGGTCGACATCCAGGTGCGCTGCACCGACGCTGAGCGCGAAGAGCTGGCCGAAGAGCTGGCCTCCCTCTACACGGTCCAGGGCGGGGGCTGCACCTCCCCGGGCCGCGCCGAGGCGCTGCTGCTGCTCTTCCCCATCGGTCTGTTCGGCCTCCGCCGTCGCCTGCGTCCCTAGGCGGGGCCCACCGTGTCCCTCCGCGTCAGCGCCTCCGGCGAGCAGACCAGCCTGTCCGAGCGCAAGCGTCGGGCCGGCCAGCGCCTGCTGCTGACCCTGTCGGAGCCCCGGCTCGGCTACGACCAGCGCGCGCTGCTGGCGGAGCTGCAGCCCGCTGGCTTCGTCGTGGATCCCACCGGGGCCGACGAGCCCGGCCAGCTGCGGGAGCTGGCCGCCGAGCTGACCGCCCGCCTGCCGCCGGCCTTGCCGCCGGTCCTCTGTGCCCGCCACGACGTCGGGCGCCCCTGCCCCGGGGCCACCGAGCAGCCGCCGCTGCGCTGGCTCGCGGGCGCCGACGACCCGGCCCTCACCCGCGCGGTCGGCCGGGCCTGGCGGCGGGAGCTGGCCGCCATGGGCTTTCACCTGCAGCTGGGGCCCCGCTGTGAGCTCGAGCCTGCCGCCAGCGAGACCCTCCCCGCCGGCCCCGATGAGCTCGGATCGCTGCTCGCGGGAGACGATCCGCCGCGCACCGCCCGCACCATCGGCGCCTTCGTGCACGACGAGCCGGGCGACGCCTGCGCTGCCTGTCCTTGCTTCGCCCAAGGCTGGCTGCGGGACGGCCGGCTGGTGGCCTGGGAGAAGGAGCTGCCCGGGCTGGGGGCCGCGGCCCGCGCCCGGGGGGCGGCCGCGGGGCGCGGCGGCGCGCCGGCGCTGCTGCTGGGCTGGGGCCGCTGGCCGGCCTTCGACGAGCAGCGGCCGGTCTGGGCGACCGAAGGCCTGATGCTGGGGCAGCTGCGCCAGCGCCTGGGCTTCGGTGGTCTGCTGCTGGCCGAGGACCCGAGCATCGCGCCGGAGGCCGAACGCCTGCGGGTGGCCGACCTGCTCCGCGACGCGCTGGCCGCCAGCCTGGATCTGTGGATCCTCCAGCCGCGAGCCGAGCGGCAGGTCGCCCTCTACGAGGCCCTGGTGCGGCTCCAGGAGCGCCACCCCATCCTGGACACGGTCATGGATCTCACCACCAAGCGCCTGCTGCGCGGTCGTGAGCGGCTGATGCTCCACCGCGTCCGCCCCGGCCTCGAGGTCGTGGACCACCGCTCCCACCGCGACCTGGTGCTGCTGGCGCGCGCCCGCGGGAGCTGATCAGTGGCGGGGCCCCTTCTCTGAGGGGAAGCAGCGAGCCTTCTGGAAGTGCTGCAGGGTCTGGATGAGCCGCGGGTGATCGGGCGCGGTGCCCGTGCCGATGGTGGCGGAGGCCCATGAGGGGCTCAGCTCGGAGCGCTCGGTGGCGCAGAGGGCGTCCTGGTGGCCCGGGGGCTTCATGGCTTCGTTGAGCCAGCCGCGGAAGCTGGTCTCGGCGGTCATCCAGCAGGTCTCCCGCTCGGTCTCGGGGACCTGCTCGCAGACCCCCACCGCGATGTGGCGCGCGCGCTCGAAGGCCACCTGGTAGGCGTGCTGCCAGAAGTGTTTGGACAGCTCGGGCTGGCCACCGAAGGCCTCCACCCAGCGGTCGTGGATCACCTGCACCCTGTCGTGGTCGTCCACCATCACGCGGATGCCGTCGTCGCCGACGGCCTGCCGAAGCTCCAGCTGCCACAGGTGGTTGGAGCAGTCGCGCATGAAGATGCCCGCGTGGGCGCAGAGCTGGGCCGCCCGCTCGAGCTCGCTCTGGGTCCGGGCGCGCTCCGCCGCCACGAAGTAGCACTCGTCGCGCCACTGGCCTTCGGCGATCTCGGCGCACAGGCTCTCGGGATCCACGCCCTCGAGCACCCCTGTCCGGCTGGCCAGGGCCGACAGGCAGTCGGAGCGCAGGGCTTCGTCCCCGATGGCGCGGCAGTGGGCCAGCCGTTGCTCGGGTTCTCCACGGGTGACCCCGGCCAGGTAGTGCTCGCGGTCACCCTGGTCGTCACCGCTGGACCCGTCGCCCGAGCAGGCCACCAGGCCTGCCAGCAGCATCGAGCGCACGGGGAGGGCTGGGAACACAGGCCGATCACGGTAGCCCGTAGTGCCCTCGGCTTCCCCTCGCGGGCCCCCTTGCGTATGATCCACGTCTTCCAACCCGCAGCGCGGACAACGGAGAGACTCATGCGCAAGCTGTTCGGACTGGTGGCCCTCGCCCTGTTCCTGGTGATCGGCTGTGGCAAGAAGGCCGAGCCCGAGGCCGCGGCCGATGGCCCCGCCGTCACCGCTGACCTGGCCCGGCTGGTGGTCATCCGCAAGGAGGTCGTCGGCACCGCCGAGAAGCCCACCTACCGGGGGGTGATCACGGTTCAGAACGGCTTCCAGGGCGAGATCACCCTCGATCGCGTGGAGTACGGCGGCACCGTCGGACGCCACACCATGCCCGACAGCATCGAGCAGCTGGACATGGTGGTGCCCGGTGGCAGCTCCACCGAGCTGCGCCTGGATGTGCAGTTCGGCTGGAAGGACGACGCCCCGATGAACTTCCAGCAGGGCACCCTGACCGGCACGGTCTACTACCGCGGTCCCAAGGGCAAGATGCGTCAGCTGCCCTTCGCGGTCGACGGCCAGCTGACCATCCGCGGCCAGTAGGCCGCCGTGCTCCCGCTCGGTGTCGCCCTGCTGTGGGCGGGTGTGAGCGTGGTGGGCGCCGAGCAGCTCGGTGACGCCCCGGCCTGCCCCGAGCTGCAGTCACCTCCCGAGCACCTGCAGGTGGCCTGGGTCACCCCGGTGCGCAAGCGCGCCCGTGGCCGCAGCTCCCTGTCCGTGGTGCGGGTGTCCGAGCTGCGCACCTGGGTCCAGGCTGCCGGCGCCGACCAGGCGCGCACCCTGCAGGCCCTGGGCATCGTCGGCCCCCGCGGCAAGGTCCGCAAGCGCTACAAGATCACCCTCTTCGACGTCTCCGCCGACCTGCTCTGCCGACCCGTGGAGCACACACCGGAGGGCGAGGATGCCTATGGCCTGCCCGCCTGTCCGGGGGGCCGGCAGCTGGGGGTGCGCTGGGAGACCGGCTGCGGCAGCTCCGTGGACACGACCACCGACGAGCCCGGCTTCGACCTGTACCGCGTGCTGTGGCGGGACGCGGCCCGCGCTGGGTTCTGCGTGATGCCCCTCGAGCGCTTCCTCGAGGGGGCCTGAGGGTCACTTGGCGGCGTAGGCCGCGGCCCTGGTGGCGTCGATGCCGCCGGTGATGGAGACCATGGCGGCGTAGCCGGCCTCCTGCAGCGCGATGTCCACCAGATGCGGCGTGCTCTGCAGCTCCATGGTGCCCACCATCTTCCCGGGCGGCGAGGCGTAGAAGCCGCCGCTCATCGCGGTGCCGAAGCTCGTGGCGTCCAGGTAGCGGCGGGCGCCGTCGGCCACACTGCCGCTGACGCCGAGCGCGGGCCCCAGCAGCGTCATGGCGGGCACCACCACGAAGCGCATGAAGAACGGCATGTTGCGCGAGAAGCCCGTGCCCATCGCGGCCCCGGGGGAGACGGCCACGACCACGGTGCCCGCGGGGACCCTGCGGGCCATGGCGGCGGCCCACCAGGCGACCAGGGCCTTGGCGGTGGCGTAGGCCCGGTTGGGGTCGTAGCGGCCCCAGCTGCGGCCCCGGGCCAGGGCCTCGATGGTCCTGGCCAGGTCCCCGTCGTAGTCGGCCTCGGCGATGTGGCGGACGTTCTCCACCTCCATGCCCATGCCCGGCAGGTCGGAGCGCGCGGCCTCGGAGCCGGCGATGATGACCCGGGCGTCCTCGGCCAGCAGATCCGCGGCCATCAGCCCGACGGTCAGGGCGTGGTGGCCCACCAGGGTGGAGGCGTAGGCCAGATCGATGCCGTCGCTGTTGGTGGTGAGCTGCGGGCGGACCATGCCCGCGTTGAGCAGCAGCACCGAGATGGTGCGGCCGCGCTCGGCGAGGGTCCGCACCGCCTCCCGGGCCGAGCTCAGCTCCGAGGTGTCGATGGTGAGGGTCTCGAAGACATCCACGCGGCAACGATCCATCAGGCGCACCCGGGCGTCCCGGGCCTTGTCGCGATCGCGGCAGGCGAGGATGACCCGGCCGTAGCCGGCGTCGCAGAGCTGGGCTGCGGCCTCGAAGCCGAGCCCCGAGTTCGCGCCGGTGACCAGCGCGACGCGGTGTTCGTTGGGATGGGACATGGACACCTCCGGACTGGATCGGCTCCACGATAGACGCGCCGGCTGCCCGGGGGCGCGTCGGGACCCGGATCGTCCGTTCTTCGGTGGGAACGCCCACACTCGGCCCAGCCGCGCTGTCGGCGCCCCGCAGCGGTTAGGCTGGCCTCCGAGGACCCGCCGTGCCCCACGACTCCCCACCCGTGCCCCTCGACGCCGATCCCCGCGAGGTGGAGCGCCTGCTGGCGCTGGCCGCGGCCCAGCCGGACCTGCCGTCGCGGCTCGAGGCCCTCACCGGGGCCCTGCTGGGCCGGCCCTACGTCGTCGGCTCCCTGGTCGGGGGCCCCGAGGAACCCGAGCGCCTCGTCACCCGGCTCGACGCCTTCGACTGCGTCACCTACTGCGACGCCGTCATCGCCCTGGCCACCGCGGGCGCCTCCGACGACTTCGCCCCGCGCCTGCGGGCCCTGCGCTACCGCGGGGGGCGGCTGGGCTGGCGTGAACGCAACCACTACACCCACCGCTGGCTGGCCAACAACGTGCGCGCGGGCTCGCTCGAGCCGCTGCTGCCGGAGCGCTGGGCCTTCGCGGGAGAGCCCCGCACCCTGGACGTCCTCGAGGGCTATCCGGCGCTGCCCTGGCGGCCCCGCTACCTGCCCTGGAGCGAGCGGGAGGCCCTCGCGGGGGTCGCCCGCAGCGGGGACTGGCTCGGCTTCGTCTCCCATCGCCCACGGCTCGACACCTTCCACGTCGGGATGCTGATCGTCGAGGACCAGCTCATGGTCCGGCACGCCTCCCGCAGCCGCGGGCGGGTCATCCAGGAGCCCCTGGACCACTGCATGGTGGCCTGGGACGTCCCCGGATTGCTCGTCGCCCGCCCCCTCCATCCATCCTCCATCCCGCCCCTGGGAGAGACCCCGTGAAGCCCATCACCGCTCTGATCGCCACCGCCAGCCACAGCGATGCCCTGCCCCTCGTCCGCCGCCTGGCGGCCACCGGCCTGGTGAAGGCCGTCGTGCTGCAGCTGCCTCCGGACAGTGACACCCCCCCGGACACCATGGCCGGGCTGCCCTGCCGCGCCCTGTCCAGCGCCGAGCCCGGCTCCGCGTCGGTGCTCGGGCCCCTGGTCGCTGGGCTCGAGACCCCGTGGCTGTTGCGGGTGGAGGCCCGCGGCCTGCTCGATCCGCAGCCCTGGGGCCTCGCGCGCCTGCTGCAGGCCGGTGAGGCCAGCGGCGCCGCGCTGGTTTTCGGCGACTACCTCGACGAGCGCGATGGCGCGCTGGTCCCCCACCCCCTGGCGGACTGGCAGCCGGGCAGCCTCCAGGACAGCTTCGACCTCGGCCCCTGGTCCCTGTGGTCCATGGCCCGGGCGCGAGCGGGCCTCGCCGAGCAGCCCCTCGCCGACGACCTGCGCTGGCACGCCTGGTACCACCTGCGCCTGGCCGCCACCCGCCAGGCCCCGGCGCTGCGGGTGCCCGAACCCCTCGCGGTGCTGCGGCCCCTCGCCGTCCGCAAGACCGGACAGAAGGTCTTCGACTACCTCACCGCCGCCCGCGAGGCCCAGGTCGAGGCCGAGGAGGTCTTCACCGCCCACCTGAAGGTCTGCGGAGCGTTCTTGCCTGGACCGTTCCGGCCCTTCGAGCCCCGGGCCCCCGGCTTCCCGGTCGAGGCTTCGGTGATCATCCCGGTGCGCAACCGGGTTGTGACCGTGGGCGACGCTGTGCGCTCGGCCCTGTCCCAGCAGGCCAGCTTTCCCTTCAACGTCATCGTGGTGGACAACCACTCCACCGACGGCACCACCGCGATCCTCGAGGACATCGCCAGCGCGGACCCGCGCCTGGTGCACGTGGTGCCCGACCGCATGGATCTGGGCATCGGTGGCTGCTGGAACGTGGGCCTGTTCCACCCCCGCTGCGGTCGCTACATCGTGCAGCTGGATTCGGATGATCTCTACTCGGGCACCGACACCCTCGAGCGCATGGTGACGCTGCTGAGAGATGAGCAGTGCGGCATGGCCGTGGGCAGCTACACCCTGGTGGACATGGACCTGAACGAGATCCCCCCGGGGCTCATCGACCACCGGGAGTGGACCGACGACAACGGGCCCAACAATGCCCTCCGCATCGGCGGGCTGGGCGCGCCGCGGGCCTTCGCCACCGAGCTGGTCCGCCAGACCCCCTTCCCCAACGCCAGCTACGGAGAGGACTACGCCGTGGTGCTGCGCATCAGCCGGGAGTGGAAGGTCGGGCGCATCTACGACTCGCTCTACCTGTGCCGCCGCTGGGAGGACAACAGCGACGCCGATCTGCCCCCCGAGGTGGCCGCCCGCTACCAGGTCTACAAGGATCGCCTCCGCACCCTGGAGCTGCAGGCCCGCGCGGCGGAGCGCCTGTGAGCACGCCGGCCGGCCAGGCGGACGGTGGCTGGGCCGGCCGCTTCGTGCCCCGGGGCGTGCTGCCGACCGGCAGCGCGACCTCCCTCGGGGCGCGGCTGGTGCCCTTCATGGACTGGCAGGCGGGCTGCTGGCCGCGGCTGGCCGACGCCCTGGCGGGGCTCGAGGCCGTGCGCACCCGGCGCTTCGAGCTCGACGGGCGGCCCGTCGTGGCCCAGTTCAACCCCGGCCGGGCGGTCTCCACCACGGCCAAGGTCGACGCCGCCAGCATCCAGCAGCGGCCCTGCTTCCTCTGTCCGGCCAACCTGCCCGAGCCGGAGAAGGGCCTGGCGTTCGGGCGCCACTGGGTGCTGCTGGCCAACCCGGCCCCCATCTTGCCGCTGCACTTCGTGCTGGCCCACCGGGAGCACCGGCCCCAGCGCGTGGTGGACGCGGTCCCCACCATGGTGGCCCTGGCCGAGCGCACCGCCGGCCACGCCGCCTGCATCTACAACGGGCCGGCCTGCGGAGCCTCCGCCCCGGACCACCTGCACCTGCAGGCCGTGAAGTCCGGGCTGCTGCCCGAGGAGCTCGCCGCCTGGCGGGCTGTTGACGGTCATGGGCCCGCCCCCTGGCTCGACCGCCCGCGGCTCCGTGCCTGGCAGGTCCCGGGACCCGGGCCTGTGGCGCTGGGGTTCTTCGGGCACGCGCGCAGCGTCGAGCGCGCCCTGCTCGCGGCCGTGGACGCCCTGGCCATGGTGCTGGGGGAGCCGGACGAGCCTCGGCTGAACCTGCTGACCAGCGGGCGCAAGGACGGGGTGCTGGCCCTGCTCTTCCCCCGGGCCGCCCACCGCCCTGCTTGCTACAGCGCCCCCGAGCCCGGGCGGCGCCTCATCAGCCCTGGCGCCATCGACATGGCTGGGCTGCTGGTCACCGTGCGCGAGGCGGACTTCGAGGCCCTCGACGCCTCGCTGATCCGCACCATCTACAGTGAGACCTCGCTGGAGCCCCAGGCCCTGGCCCCGGTCCGCGATCTGCTCGAGAGGAGACTCGCCCATGCCTGAGCCCCGCCTCCGCGTCGGCCTCATCCAGGGTCGCGACACCCTGCGCTTCCGCCTCGACGGCCTCTTCCACCTGCTGGTGGACGGCGCCGAGGCCCCCGTCGCCCGCGTGGGTGGCCGCTGGAGGGTGGTCAGCGGCTCCGAGGGCATCGCCCTGTGGCGCCACGGCGCCGAAGAGCCCTTCGCCCAGGGCCGCCACATGGTTCTGCGGCCCCTGGTCGAGGAGCGCTCGGCCTTCCTGCTGTTCGACATGACCGTCGGCGTCGACTTCCACTGGGAGCACGACGAGGACCTGAGCTTCACGGGCTCCCTGTGCCTGGAGCTGCGCGAGGGCGACCTCATGGACGCCGTCAACGAGGTGAGCCTCGAGGACTACCTGCTGTCGGTGATCTCCTCGGAGATGAGCGCCCGCTGTCCGCCGGCCCTGCTCGAGGCCCACGCCGTGATCTCCCGCTCCTGGCTGCTGGCCCAGCTCGAGGCCAGGGGGGTCGCCCCGATCCCCCCCGGGGATGCCACACACCTGCCCGAGCAGCGCGACGACGGCCTGCACGTCCAGCGCTGGTACGACCGCGAGGATCACGCCTTCTTCGATGTCTGCGCCGACGACCACTGCCAGCGCTACCAGGGGGTCACCCGGGCGTTCTCCGATGAGGCCACCGCCGCCGTGCAGGCCACCCGCGGCGAGGTGCTGGTGAGCCAGGGCGCGGTCTGCGACGCCCGCTTCTCCAAGTGCTGCGGCGGCTACACCGAGCTGTTCTCGAGCGCCTGGGGGCCGGACGATCCCTCCTACCTGCAGGCCTTCCCCGATCTCCCCGAGGGCGAGCAGCCCGCCTACGAGCTGCCCCTGACCGACGAGGACCACGCGGTGGCCTTCATCCGCGGGGCGCCCCCGGCCTTCTGCAACACCCAGGACCGGGCCGTGCTCGAGAAGCTTTTGCCGGAGCTGGACCACGACACCAAGGACTTCTACCGCTGGGAGCAGCTCATCGAGCAGGATGAGCTGCAGGGGCTGTTGAAGGACAAGCTGGGCCTCGAGCTCAGCGCGATCCTGGCCCTCGAGCCGGTGGAGCGGGGCCCCTCGGGGCGTCTGGTGAAGCTGGCCATCGTCGGCGAGCGGGGCCGCGCGGTGATCGGCAAGGAGCTCGAGATCCGCCGCGCCCTGTCACCCACCCACCTGTACGCATCGGCCTTCGTGGTCGACGCCGAGGGCGGGGACGACGGACCGCCGGCCCGCTTCCGCCTGCGGGGGGCCGGCTGGGGCCACGGCGTCGGGCTCTGCCAGATCGGGGCGGCGGTGATGGCCGAGCGCGGCTACCACGCCCGCGCCATCCTGGCCCACTACTACCGAGGGGCGACCCTCGAGCAGCGCTACGACTGATCGGTCGTGCCCGTCACTTGGATCGGGCCCCGCGCTGGGGCCCGTCCCACTGGAAGACCCGGCAGCTCATGGCGCAGCGGCCGCAGTCGATGCACTTGTCCATGTCGACCTGCGGGGCGCCGTAGCCCTGCTGGGTGATGGCGTTGGTGGGGCAGACGCGCAGGGAGGGGCAGGGGTGGTTCTGGGGACAGCGCTCGGGACGGACGGTGATCATGGTGTCGCTCCGTGGGTCGTGCAGCCCTTGGAGCCGCCAAGCCCCGGGAGCGTTTCAGGGCGCGTCCAGCGCCAGGTCGACCCCCAGGGCCAGGTGGTCCGAGCAGCTGAGGCCGTCGTCGCAGCGGCAGTCGATGGTCTCGGCCTCGAAGGGCTCGAGCCGGGGCGTGGTGTAGACGTAGTCGATGCGCAGGGGCAGCCAGCCCCCCACCACCCGGGTGCTGCCGGATCCCGCGCCCACCTCGCGCCAGGCGTCGTCCAGCTGGCGGCGGAGGATGGCGTGGATGGCGCTGTCGGGGGTGCTGTTGAAGTCACCGGCGATCACGGTGGGGTCCTGGAAGCTCGAGACCAGGCCGCGGACCTCGGCGATCTGCTCGGCCTGGATGGCCACGGCTTCCTCCATCTGGGTGAGCACCGCGGCCAGGGGGCCGGGCTGGCCCGAGCCCAGAGAGCCCAGGGCCTGCTCCACCTCGCGCATGGTGACGCCGTAGGGCAGCACGTGAAGGGCCATGACGTTGAAGGTCCGCTCCCCGTCGGACAGCTCGGTGAAGACGTAGCGCCAGCCCGGGGGCAGGGGCAGGTCGCGGCCCCGGGTGATGCGCCAGGGGCCGTCGTCCTGCACGCAGACCGCCAGCCCGCCGGTGCCCTTTCCGCCGCGGCCGTAGTAGTCGATCTGCTCGCACTGCAGGCCCAGCTCGCCGGCGATTCCCTCGAGCCTGCGGCCGCTGATCTCCAGCAACACCAGCACATCCGGGGCGTCGGTGCGGATGGTCTCGAGGACCCCGCCTCGGGCGGCCTCGGGGGAGCAGCGGGGCTCGTCGGGATCGGCGAAGGACCCCAGGCGCCCGACGTTCCAGGTCAGGATGCGCAGGGGTTCCCCCGCGGGCTCACCGATGCTGGGCAGGCGGCAGGCGGGGGTGCAGGCGTCGCCGCGGATCGCCAGCTCGGCGCCGGTGTGCAGCAGCGCCACCAGGAACAGCCAGCGGGAGCGCCCCGGTCGGAGCAGGGCCAGCAGGACCAGGGCCGTGACGGCCAGGTGGAGCCAGGGCAGCAGCAGCACCGCCACCACCAGCGGAGCCGCCGGCGTGGTGTCCACCCGCCCCATGATGGTGACGCCCCACAACACGCCGAGCGCCCACAGCAGCAGCGCCCAGCCGGTGCAGCCCAGGCACGAGCGGCGCGGCGGTGGCTCGGGTGCGGGGAGATCCGGGGCCTCGAGGGTGGCCTCGAGATCCTCCTCGCGGTCGGGCTGCGCTGGGGTCGGCTCGCTCATGGGGCTCCCACCCCCGCCGTGGCATCGCGGGACGGGCGAAGGAGCCTCCTATTCCAGCGCTGGGCGCCTAGCCCCTCACAAAGCTCGCCGCGGCGGCGATGGCGGCGCGCACCTCGTCGTCGATCTCGGCCACATCCCCGATGCGGATGCGCCGGGTGAAGCGCGGGTTGGAGGTCTTGTAGGCCTGCAGGCGCGCGGTCTCGGCGGTGTCCGCGGGCAGGGCCAGCTCCAGGTCCACCAGCTTCTGGGTGCGGGGGTTCACGATGGCGAACTGGGCCCGGTTGGCGACGCTCGAGTAGGTCTTGCAGACCTCGACCCGGGAGCTGTCGTCGGCCTCCTTCGCCGCCTGGATCAGGGCCTCGTAGATGGGGCGCAGGGCGGCCTTCTTGCCGCTGTACAGGTCGCTCACCAGATCGGTGGGCCGCTCGTACTGATCCACACGGCCCGGGTCGGTCACGCCCCAGGCGATCCACTGGGCCTGGAAGTGGTTCAGGCCGTGCTCGCTCTTGAGCCAGGTGGTCAGCGCCTTGTGCTTGTCCAGGCCGCTGCCCTTCGCCACCTCGACCCACTGCTCGAAGGGCTTGCCGGTCTTGGTGGGCAGCTCGCGGATCATCTTCTGCAGCATCTCGCGGGGGGTCATGGCCATGGGAACGCTCCGAATCGTGGGTTGCACCATCAGGTATGCACGCTCCTTCGGGTGGCCAGGACCGGTGATAGGATAGGCGGCGCTCCGTGAGCTTCCCGACACCGTGATGGTCGGGTGGTGGATGCCGGAGGACCCCATGAGAACGCACCTGCTGCTGCTCCTGCTGGCCATCGGCTGCGGAGGCAAGGACGACACCGGCGAGCCCGGCGTGGACCAGGACGCCGACGGCTTCGTCGAGGGCGTGGACTGCGACGACAACGACGCCAACGTGCACCCCGACGCCCTCGAGCAGCCCTACAACGGCGTGGACGACGACTGCGACGAGGGCACCCCCGACGACGATCTCGACGCCGACGGCTACATCGCCGAGCAGGACTGCGACGACAACGACGCGAGCGCCTACCCCGGCGGGACCGAGGTCTGCGACGGCGCGGACAACGACTGCGACGGCACCATCGACGACAACGCCCTGGACACCCTGGCCTGGTACGAGGACTACGACGGCGACGGCTACGGCAACCCCGACGCGGAGATCCTGGCCTGCGATCTGCCCCCCGGGCACGTGGCGGACGACAGCGACTGCGACGACACCGATCCGCAGATCCATCCGGGTGCCCAGGAGCCCTACGACGGCGTGGACAACGACTGCGACGGCGACATCGACGAGGAGGGCGGGGCGCCGGTCTTCGACTGGTACCACGACGGCGACGGCGACGGCTTTGGCGACCCCTACGACCTGGTCGAGGCCGAGAAGCAGCCCTACGGCTACGTGCCCAACGACAACGACTGCGATGACGAGGACGCCGCCATCTACCCGGACGCCCCCGAGCGCTGCAACGACCTGGACGACGACTGCGACTCGCTGTTGGACGAAGACGACGCCTGCGTCGAGCTGGACGTCGCCACCGCCGACGACTGGTGGACCGGCGACGGCTCGGGGGACGAGGCCGGCTTCGCGCTGGCGGGTGGGCACGACCTCACCGGCGACGGCACCGACGACTTCCTGGTCGGCGCGCCCGAGACGGGGCCCGGCGGCTCCTTCTACGTCATGGCGGGGGACTACCTCGGCTATGCCACCGGGCTGGAGCTCGACGCGGCCTCGTCCTCCGGGGCGATCACCTGGTCGAGCCCCATGTCCGGCGCCGAGCTGGGCCACAGCGTGGCCCTGTTCCGGGACGCCGACGGCGACGGCGTGACGGACTTCGGCGTCGGCGCTCCCTACGCCGACGGGCCCGGGGTGGCGGTGCTGTGGTTCTCCAGCGTCTCCGACTACGAGTACGTCTCGGTCTCGGGAAGCCTGGCGGAGCTGGGCGAGGTGGCCTCGGCCGCCGACGTCAACCGCGACGGCTACACCGACATCCTCATCGGCGGCCCCGGGGTCACCACCGACAGCGGCGACGAGGGCTTCGCCGAGATCTTCCTGGGCGATCCCACCGATCTGCTGGTGGCGGGCGAGTATTGGACCGGCGAGAGCGCCAACGACGCCCTGGGCTCCCAGCTGGCCTCGGCCGGCGATGTCGATGGCGATGGCTTCTTCGACGTGCTCATCGGGGCACAGGGCTACCCGGGCGGCGACCGGCAGGGGGCCATCTACATGGCCATGGGCCGCGGGCTGTGGCCGGGGGGCGAGGGCGAGCTCGCCGATCTCGAGCACTTCTTCGTGGGCGACGCCGTGGGCGACCACGCGGGCCAGGCCCTGGCCGGCGGCGAGGACTTCAACGGCGACGGCTACGACGACTTCGTGATGTCCGCGCCCTACGCCAGCCCCGGCGGCAGCGACGAGGGCGAGGTCTACCTGTGGTTCGGCGACGCCGTCTGGGCCCGCGGCGATTCGTCCTGGTCGCTGTCCTCGGCGCCCACCAGCTTCGCGGGCGAGGACGCCTCGAGCCGCGCGGGCTGGGCGCTGTCCTTCGTGCCCGACTTCGACGGCGACGGTCAGGTGGACCTGGCCGTGGGCGCCCCCTACTTCAGCTCAGGCGGTGCGCTGACGGGCAAGCTCTACCTGGTCTCGAGCAGCGCCGGCATCTGGGCGGGCGCCTGCGACCTGGCCGATGCCAGCCACTCCTGGGTCGGCGAGGATCCCGGCGATCATCTCGGCTCCGCCATCGCGGTGGGTGACGCCGACGCCGACGGCCTCTCCGACATCATGGTCAGCGCGACCGGTGCCGACGACAACGGCACCAGCTCCGGCTCGGTCTACCTGTTGCTGGGCTGGTAGCGGGGCGCCCGGGAAAAAAAAGCGCCCCGGATCGGAGGTACTCCGCGTTCCCTGTGCGAACATCAACGCGGAGATCATTCCATGCGCACCTTCCAACTGCTGACCCTCACCCTCTCCCTCTTCGCCTCGGCTGGCTGTGAGCTCGTCCTCGGCGGCGTCGACCCCGCCGACGGCGACACCGCCCCGCAGGACGACTGTGACGATGACGAGGACTGCGACGACGAGGACGAGGGCGACGACGAAGACCAGGACGACGAGGACGACGACGAAGACGAGGACGAGGACGACGAGGAAGGCTGGGAGGCCTGGGAGGATGAGTGCGAGGCCCTCGCCGAAGAGGCCGAGGACTGCTGGCACGAGGCCGACGACGATCCCGAGCTCGCCGAGCTGTGCGAAGAGCTCGAGCACGAGGCGGAGATGTGCTTCGACGAGCTGGACGAGGCCGCCGCCGAGGCTTGGGAGGAAGAGTGCGACGAGCTGGCAGAGGCCGCCGACGCCTGCTGGGACGAAGCCGACGACGATCCCGAGCTCGCTGAAGAGTGCGAGGAGCTGGAGTACGAGGCCGAGGCCTGCTTCGAGGACCTCGAGGCCGCCCAGGAGTACGAGGGCTGGGCCGAGGACTGCGAGGCCCTCGAGGCCGAGGCCGAGTGGTGCTACGAGGAGGCCGAGGAGGACCCGGGGCTCGTCGAGCTGTGCGAGGACCTGTGGGAGGAGGCCATGTGGTGCTGGGACGAGCTCGAGGACGCCGAGCTCGAGGCCTGGTACGAAGAGTGCGAGGAGCTCGAGCTCGAAGCCGAGATGTGCTTCGACGAAGCGGACGACGACCCCGAGATCGTCGAAGAGTGCGAGGAGATCCTCGAGGAGGCGCTGTGGTGCTGGGAAGAACTCGAAGAGGAGGAGTCGTGGTCCGAGGACGACGAGTAGCCCCCATGCGTCTCGCCACCCTCGCCCTGTGCACGGTGTCGCCGCTGGCCATGACGGCCTGCGGCGACTCCCAGGTGGGCGGGGACTGGCTCGATGATCTGTTGGGCACCGAGGAGTTCCCGGCCGAGGTGGCCTGGGAGCTGCGCTGGTTCCAGGGCCAGGATCAGCCCCTGCTGGTCGAGTGCGGCCTGCGAGAGCCCCACACCGGCCACACAGAGCTCGGCGAGATCCACTTCGGCGTGGCCGAGGTGCCCCCTCCGTGGGTCGAGGAAGCCCCCGAGGCCAGCACCTTCATCGAGGGTGAGGGGTTCGCCTACGGGATGGCCCTGATGGTGCTCACCGAGCCCGGGCCCCACGCCGACGCGGATCCCGAGCATGTTCGCACCGATCTCGACGACTCCCGCGGCACCTGGGGTGTGGCCGAGGAGTACCTGATCCTGATCGCCGACGGCGAGCCCTCCGCGCTGCGTCACGAGCTGCTGGTGGAGCCCGACGAGGGCGAGATCGTCACCGGCGTGCAGCTGGTGGGCTTCCTGCCGGAGGTCCCGCTGGGTACCGGCAGCTTCGCCGGCTCCATCTACCCCCTCGAAGAGGAAGAGCAGACCTGGCTGTGGGACGTGGGCATGCCCACCGTCCACCTGGAATTCCTCCCGGACCACCTCTGGGAGGTCTTCGAGGGCGTGGCCCTGGGCGGCGCCGAGCGCCAGCCCTGTCCGGACGAGGGGGCCTAGCCGTGGCCCTCTCCCGCGCCGAGTTCCAGGAGCTCTACCGCAGCTACGGCCCCGCCGTGCGCGCCCGCTGTCGGGCCATCTGCGGCAACGAGGCCGACGCCGACGAGGCGCTGCAGGAGACCTTCATCCGCGCCTGGCGCGGTCGCAAGCGCTTCGACGGGCGCTACCCCCTGGCCTGGCTGCAGACCATCGGTCGCTCGGCCAGCATCGACATCATCCGCCGCCGCAAGCCCTGGTGCCACGACCCCGGTCGTTGGCTCGAGCAAGCGGCCCCGAGCACCGGCGAGGTCACGGACACCATCCAGGCCGCACGTCTGCTCGACTCCTTCAGCGCCGAGGACGCCGCCATGCTCAGGCTGCGGCACGCCGAGGGCTGGCGCATCCACGAGATCGCCGAGCACTTCGCCACGTCCTCGCGCACGGTGCGGCGCCGCCTGGAGCGGCTGGAGGCCCGCGCCCGCGCCCTGCTCACCAGCCGCCGGGAGGCCTGCCATGCGAGCTGACGCTTCCACCCCTGTCACCCTCCTCGAGCTCGAGCACTGGGCCCTGGGTCGTCTCGACCCCGAGCGTGCAGCGGCCCTCGAGGCCCTGGGTGCCGACGATCCCGATCTGAAGGCCCGCATGGAGCGGGTCCAGCGGCAGATCCAGGACGCGAGCCTCGATCTCCCACCCCTCGAGCTGCCCGAAGAGGACGAGGCCCCGGCCCGCGCTGGCTGGCTGGCCTGGCTGTCCCGCCCGGCCTTCGGGGGGCTGGCCGTGGCCCTGGCGGCCGCCGTCGCGCTGGTGGTGGTGCTGGTGCCCGATCGCCCGGTCGAGGACCCGGACACCTGGCGCGGTGGGGAGGTCATGGACCTCGAGCTCATGCGTGTGCGCCTGGGCCAGGCGTCACCCCAAGGGGCGCTGGTCAGCGCCCAGCCCGGGGATCGCCTCCAGTTCACCATCAGTGCGCCCTCCGCCGGTTGGTTGCAGATCTACGATCTACAGGACGACGGCGTGGTGCAGGCCTGGCTCGAGCCGATCCAGATCGAGGCCAAGACGCCGATGGAGCGCGCCGTGCTGCTGGACGACTACGCCGGCTCCGAGCGCATCTTCTTCCTGATCTCGAGCGAGCCGGTGCCCCTGCAGCGGGTCGAGCAGGCCGCCCAGCAAGCCTTCCACCAGCCGCTGCCCGCCCTGGACCGCCTGCCGGGCCTGGGCGCCGGCGTCCTGCAGCGCTCGGTGCTGGTCATCAAGGAGCCCAACCCGTGATCGCTCGTCGCCTGCTGGCACTGCTCACCTGCCTGCTGTTCGCTCTCCCCGCCCACGCCGGCACCGTCCGGCTCGGGCTGTTCGTGGGGGCCAACATCGGCTTCGGCGAGGACGAGCCTCTGATGCACGCCGAGGACGAGGCCCACGACCTGGCCCGGGTCTTCCAGGAGATGGGCGACCTGAACCGAGAACGCACCATCATCCTGCAGGGGGTCACCGCCCCCGAGCTGCGCGAGGCCATGCACCAGGTCGAGGCCCAGGTGCGCGAGGTCACCGCCCACGGCGACGAGGCGATGCTGGTCTTCTACTACACCGGCCACGCCAGCCAGCAGGGCCTGCACCTGACCGGGACCCTGCTGCCCATGGAGACCCTGCGGCTGTGGCTCGAGGACAGCGCCGCCCGGGTGCGGCTCGCGTTCGTCGACGCCTGCGAGAGCGGCAGCCTGGCCCGCACCCGGGGTGGAACCCCGGTCGAGGCCATCGCCATCACCGTCGACGACGCCCTGACCATGTCCGGTCTGGCCGTGGTGACCTCCACCGGCCCCATGAGCGTGGCCCGGGAGTCCGACAGCTTCGGCGGCGGGGTCTTCTCCCGCGCCCTGCTGTCGGGCCTGCGAGGCAGCGCGGATGGCGACGGTGACGGCGTGGTGACCCTCGAGGAAGCCTACGACCACGCCTTCGCCGAGACCGTGGTCGGCACCGCCGGGGGCTCAGGCTCCATCCAGCGGCCCGAGTACCGCTACGAGCTCGAGGGGGTGGGTCAGGTGGTGCTCACCCGCATCCCCGAGCGGGCCGCCGGGCTCATCCTGCCCGAGGAGCTCGAGGGGGTCTACGCGGTGGTCTCCGTGACCAACGGCCAGGTCGTGGCCCGGGTGGACAAGCAGCCGGGCGAGGTCCGGCGCCTGGCCCTGCCCACCGGGCGCTACCTGGTGCGCAAGGTGCGCCGAGAGGACGTGCTGCTCGCCGAGCTCGACCTGGTCTGGGGCGGCGACCGCTGGCTGGACGACACCCAGATGTCCTCGGTCTCCCTGGGGGACCCGCTGGCCCGCGGTGGCTGGGCGCCCCGCCCCCTGCGGCTCAGCGGCCGCTTCGTGGCGGGCTCACCCTTCATCCAGGAGAACCCCTGGACCATGGGCGGTGAGCTCGAGCTGCGGGCCCGCTTGCGGCCGACCCTGGCCCTGGCCGTCATCGCCGGGCACAAGACCGGCGCTCGCTACGAGTGGGAGGGCCAGCTGCGGCTGGACGCCACCCACCTCGGCCTCGGCTTGTACACCGAGCGCCACCTGCAGCGCCTCGATCTGAGCTTCGGCGGTGGCCTGTCCGGCGCCTCCCTGCTTCAGGTGGTGAACTACCTCGAGTACGACGACGACGACTACGCGATCTGGGACGAGGAGATCTTCCGCGCCTGGCAGCTGGTCCCCGGGGCCTGGGCCTTCGCGGGCGTGCACCTGCCGGTGGGCCCGGCCGTGGGGCTGGAGCTCGGCCTGCGCGCCAGCCTGTACCGGGCCTGGGTGAACGACAGCGCCAACTTCTTCGTCGAGGGGCAAGCCATGGCCGGCCTCGCCTGGAGCTTCGGTGGCAAGAAGCTGGCGCGGGTGTCCAGCTCCGAAGATCAGTAGCAGGCCTGCTGGGATCCGATCCGCAGCGCGAAGGCCCGATCCTGGCCGGCGTCGGCGAGGCCCTCGGTCCAGCGGGTGACCTGCAGGACCTCCGCGGGGGTCCGGTGGGGCAGGTAGGCGTCGACGATGGCGGCGGGCACGACGATGCTGCCGTCCTCGGGAGAGTCGCAGCGGATCATCGGGCCGTTGCCCGCGTGGTAGACGGCGATGACCTCGAGGGTCACGGTGGCAGGGGCCGCGGCCGGCTCCCAGGTGATCTCCCAGTCCTGGCCCGACTCCGGGGGGGCGTCGCAGTCCATGCTGGTGCTGATGCTGGCCGGCACCTGGGCGCTGGTGTCGAAGGCCGGGAGCTCGGCCCCCGCGGCGCTCAGGGTCAGCGTATCGCCGGGCTGCAGGGTGTCGGCGGCGGGGCTCTCGCTGGGGCTGAGCAGCCCGGAGACGAGCTGGTAGTCGAGGTTCAGGGAGGGGCCCTCGACGCCCATCGCGCCCGGGTCCAGCTGACTCCACCAGGGCTCGCAGCTGTCGGTGGGGGCGCAGTACTCGTCGTCTCCGCAGCCGCCGTCGCAGAACCCGTGGGCCCAGGAGTCCACCAGGACGCACTCTCCGTCCTCCTGCAGCAGCTCGCTGCTGTACTCCCACAGCTCGCCCCAGCGCTGCCACGTCGGCACCCGGTCCATGGGGCCCCAGCCGTAGGCGCTGACCATGGTCGTGCCCGGGCTGTCCAGGCGCTCGATGGCGACGAGGGGGATGGCCCCGATCACGCCGGGATCGCTGGTGATGGGCGCGGTGTCGTCTGGAACGCTGGAGTCCTGGCTGGGGGACGGGCAGGCGCCCAGCAGGGCGAGGGTCAGGGCGGACAAGCTGCGCATCGCGGGCTCCGGATCGGACCTTCGGAGTGTAGCGCGGTGACCCGATCCGCGGCCTGAAAGGGCGCTGTCGGTGCCGTGGGCGCAGCGTGACATTAGGCATGCTTCAGGCTTTCACTCGTCCGTCGGAGGGAAGTGTATGCCCCTGCTCCTGCTGCTCTGCTGTTGGCTGGCCCTGGTCCCGGCCATCGCACAGGAACAGGTCGACCCCGCGCTGCAGCGCGCCGCCCTCCAGCAGGATCTGCTGCCGGCCCTCGCCGCCCGCAGCCAGGCCGCCCAGGCGCGCATCGACGCCGCTGAGCGCTGGTTCGCGGGCGAGGGCGCTTGGACCGAGGCCTTCCCGGATCTCGCCGGCGCCCCCATCGGCGACCCGGCCTTCTCGCGGGCGCTGGCCTGGCAGCTGCAGGAGCGCGCCGAGCAGCGCGCCACCGAGCAGGCCGCCGTGGCCCCCGTCGGCCTCGAGGGAGCCGACGACGCCCTGCTCGATCGCTGGCGTGGCGCCCTCGCCGATGCCTGTGGCCTCGAGGAGCGCGCCGACCAGCTCGAGCAGCGCTTCGTGGCTGGGCTGAGGGCGGGGCTCCAGCGGGCGCCGGGGCTGCAGCAGGCCGCCATCGAGCAGCAGCTCGCCAGCTGGACCCCGCTGCTCGCGGCCGCCGAGGATCCCGACGCCAGCCCCGAGGAACTGGCCCTCGCCGCCGCCGCCGGGGGCGCCCAGGCGGAGCTCGAGCGGCTGCGCCAGCTGGCCTGGCGGGCCGCCACCGTCCCCGGGGACGACGCCCTGGGGTTGGCGGTCGCCGAGCAGCTCGCGGCGCTCCCCGAGCAGCTCCCCGAGGATCCCGTCGAGTCCCTGGAGCTCCCGGCGCGCGTGGATCGGCTCGAGCGGGTGGCCCCGCTGCTGGCTCCGGATCAGCGCGCCGCCGTCGACGCCCTGGTGCTCGGCCACGAGCAGCTCGCCCTGGGCGCCGAGAAGCAGCGGCTCGAGGCCGCCCTCGCCGCCGAGGACGCGGCGGCTGCCCCCGGCGAGGATCTCCCGGTGGAGCAGCTCGAGCAGCAGGTCCTCGAGCTCCACGAGACCCTCGAGCGCGCCCGCAAGGAGCTGGGAGGCGAGCTCCACGAGGCGGGCCAGGACGGCATGCATCAGGAGGTCGCCCAGCTCCGGGTCTGGCTCGAGGAGAAGCGCCTGGCCGCCCGGCAGGGGGCCCTCGAGCGTGCCCGCCGCCTGGCCAACGCCGGGCTCGAGCAGGAGCAGAACGAGGCCCGGCTGACCGAAGCTCGGCGCGAGGCCGACCTCGCCCAGCAGAAGGCCGACGAAGAAGCCGAGCGCGCCTCCCAGGCCGAGGCGGTCCTGCGCCAGCAGGTGGCCCAGCTCCGGGGTGAGATCGCGGATCTCGTCGAGGGCGAGGCCACCCGCAGGGACGCGGCGCTGGCGTCCATCGACGCCCTGGGGGCTCGGCTCGAGAGCCAGGCCGACGCGCTGCACGCGGCGATGTCTCTGCCTCCCCTCGACCCACAGCGGCAGGTGCGCATCGACGATGCCTACCTGGGCCTGCGCCAGATCGTCGACGAGCTCCGCGACGACGTGTCCGCCCGGGTGAGCGTGCTCGACGCGCTGCAGGCCGAAGGCGACAGACGCCTCGAGCGGCTCGAGGGCGCCACCCCCGCGGTCGATGTCCAGGCGAGCTCGGGTCCCATCCGGGAGCTCACGATCGACGCCCAGACCGCGCGGGGCGATCTCGCGCTGGCGCTGCAGGAGCGGGAGCGCAACGCCGACGACGAGATCGGCGCGGTGCTGCGGATGCTGCGCGGCGCCAAGGTGCAGCGTCGCGTCGGCCGCGGCGAGGCCTCCGTCAGCGCCCGGCGGGATGTCTCCCGGACCTTCCTGCCCGAGCTGGTGGCCGAGCTCGCCGAGTTGCCGACCCGCGTGGGGCATCAGCTGCGGCAGGCGGGCCCCTGGCTGCGCTCGCTGCCCGGCAAGCTGCTGGACCTCGCGGCCATCTGGGTGCTGCTCGCCGGCTCCGTCGAGCTGTTCCTGCTCGGCTTGCTCTGGGTCTGGCTGCGGCGCGCGGCGCCGGGCTGGCTCGAGCGCCTGCTGGCCCAGGCCCACGAGGCCTCCCAGGATCGCGACGCCCGGGGCCTGCCCCGCTGGCTGGCCCTGCAGGCTCAGCGCTGGCTCGAGCCCGGTGACCTCTCCCGCCTCGGGCGCCCGTGGGGTGCCCTGGTCCAGGCCCTGGTCGACGCCCTCGCCGCCTGGCAGCTGGCTCGCTTCCTCACCGAGGCCCCGGCCATCGTCGCCCTGATGGCCTGGGGCTTCGCCGCCGTGATCGCCTGGCGCGCGCTCCCCACCGTGGTCCCGGCCATGCTGGCCACGCCCGACGAGCAGCGACCGTCGCTGCGGGTCCTGTCCCCGGCCGCCCGCGAACGGGTGCTGTGGACCGGACGCCTGGTGGTGGGCTGGTGGCTGGTGCTGGTGCTCTGCCAGGTGGCGGCCCTGCGCCTGCTCGACGCCGATCGGGTGCTCGAGCTGGTCAACGCGGTGGGGACCATCGCCTTCTGGGTCATCGTCGTGGTGGCCCTGCATCGCTGGAGCCCCGCGCTGGTGCACGCCCTGGGGGAGCAGCCCGACAGCCGCCTGGTGCGCTGGGCTGGCCGCAGCTCGAGCTCCTGGCTGCTGCGCACCCTCCAGGGGGCGACGGCCCTGGGCCTGCTCGCCAGTCAACACGCCGCCCGCCTCGGGACCCGGCTGGCCGGCGGCGGCCCCAGCATGTCCCGGCTGGCCGCGCTGGTGGCCCGGCGGCAGCTCCGGGACACCACCGAGCGCCGCGGTGTCCCCCTCGAGCCCGCCCTCATCGAACGGCTCGAGGCCATGCGCCCACCCCTGGCTGGCGTGGAGCAGGTCCACGGTGAGTTGGTGGAGGCCCACGCGGCATGGCTCGACAGCCGCCGTCGGGGCCTGCACGTGGTCACCGGCGACCGCGGCCTGGGGCGCTCCACCCTGCTGCGCCGTGTAGGCCAGGCCCTGGTCACCGAGCACAAGGTGCTCAACCTGCAGGTGGAGCGCCGCATCGACGGGCCCGAGCAGGCGCGGGCCTGGCTGGCCAGCACCGCGCTGGGTCGCAGCGGCGGGGCGGTGCCGTCCCGGCAAGAGCTCATCGACGAGATCTCCCTGCTCCCTGGCCCCCGGATCTTCCTGGTGGACGACATGGAGCGCCTCCTGCTGCGCGAGGTCGGCGGCTTCGAGGCGCTGCGGGTGGTGCTGCAGGTGCTGCACGCCACCTCCGACGAGCACTTCTGGGTCTGCGGCTTCCACGGCCCCACCTGGAGCTACCTGCGGGGCGTGCCCGGGGTGTTCGACCCGGCCTTCTTCCACCAGGTCCACCCGCTGCCCGCCGCCGGGGCCGACGCCCTGTCCCAGTGGCTGGGCACCGTCACCCAGCAGGCCGAGCTCGAGCTGTCCTTCGACGATCTGGCGGGCATCGGGCCCAACACCCTCGAGGCCGAACGGCTCCGCGGCCGCGCCCGGGTGGCGTTCTGGCGGCTGCTGGCCGACGCCAGCGCCGGCAACCCCGAGGTCGCCCGCGCGCTGCTCCTGGGCGGCGCGACGGTGGACGGCGCAGCGCTGCGGGTGGGGCTGTTCGACGAGCCGGTCCCCGCCCAGCTGCAGGATCTGAGCGACAACGAGCTGTTCGTACTCACCGCGGTGGTGGTCCACGATCGCCTGGCGGTGGATCAGCTCGCCCGGGCCCTCAACCTCCCCCGCAGCGGGGTGCGGACGGCCTGCCAGCGCCTGGTGGCCCGGGGCATCCTGGCCAGCGAGGGCTACGAGGACAGCTCCGAGTACCACCTCGAGCTGCCCTGGATTCCCGCCGTGGAGCGGCACCTGCGCAACAAGAACTTCCTGGCGGCGAGGTAGGGGATGGACGGCTCAGAGACCACCAACCTGCTGCGCTTCATCGTCCTCGAGCGCATCCCCTACGCCCTGGTGGTGGTGGTCGTCACCGTCGTCGGCGTGCGCATGCTGGTGCGCTTCCTCGACGCCATGGGCGAGCGCTTCACCGGCTACCGCCTGCTGCTCAAGCAGGCCTCGGCGGTCACCCGCTTCGCGTTCATCATCCTGGCCACGGCGGTGGTCGCGTCCAGCATCTTCCACTTCACCGACGAGCTGCTGCTGGCCGTCGGCGGTTCCGTGGCGGTCGCCGTCGGCTTCGCCTTCAAGGACCTGCTGGCCTCGCTGATGGCGGGCATCATCCTGCTGTTCGACCGGCCCTTCCAGGTGGGAGATCGGGTGGAGTTCGACGGCTCCTACGGCGAGGTCAAGGAGATCGGCCTGCGCACCGTGCGCCTGGTCACCCTGGACGACAACCTGGTCTCCATCCCCAACCACCGCTTCCTCAACGACGCCGTGTCCTGCGCCAACGCCGGCGCCCTGGACCAGATGTGCGTGCTGGACTTCTGGATCGGCTGCGCCGAGGACTTCGGCCTCGCCAAGCGCCTGGCCTACGAGGCGGCCGCCACCAGCCGCTACGTCTACCTGGACAAGCCCATCCTGGTGAACGTGCGGGAGGTCCCGGTGGGCGCGGGCACCGAGCGCTTCGCCATCAAGATCACGGTGAAGGCCTACGTGCTCGACGGCCGCTACGAGACCGCCTTCGGCACCGACATCACCGAGCGGGCCAAGCTGGCCTTCCGCTCGGCGGGCATCCGCACCGCGGGCGAGCTGCCCTGGGCGCCAGCTCCGGTGGCTTAGCCGTCGAGCTGGAGCTTCGCGATCAGCCGGGGCACCGGGAGGTCGCAGCGGCCGCAGTACAGGGCCAGGATCCAGGTGTCCGCGTCGGTCAGGCCGGTGAAGTCGGTGGGGCCCTCGAGCGCCGACAGCAGCGCCTGGGGTTCGTCGACCTCGAGGCTCCAGCGCTCGGCCGCGGCGTCGTCCCAGCCCAGCATGGCGCTGGCCTGGTCGCCTTCGGTGAAGCGGTACAGCACCACCCGGTCCAGGTCCTCCGGGTCCACCTCGCGCCCCTGGGCGTCGGTGCCCAGGCCCGACCAGTCGATGCTCACGTCGGTGCCCGCGGGGGTGGGGACGGCGTCGTCCGCCAGGGCGAGGGTGGCGCTCATGGACGATGAGCCGTCGCTGAAGGCGTAGTCCTCGGTGGCGCTCGCGGCGCTGGGCTCGAGGAAGGCGTAGGCCCGGGGGCCGGCGTCGGCGTCGCCCTTCAGCTCCACCAGCCACAGGCCGAGCCCGTCGACGAAGTCGCTCTCGGGGATGATCCAGTGGCCGATGGTCACGAACTCGGACAGCAGGCAGCTGCTGTCGGTGGGGGTGCAGCTGACGATGAAGCTGACGTCGCTCTGCTCGAGGGACTCCATGGCCAGGCCGTCCATGATGGTGGTCTGGTCCAGGGTCAGGAACGAGAAGATGCGGGCCTGGGTGATGTCGACCGCGGGGTCGATGGGGCGGCCCATCAGGTCGGCGCTCAGATCGCCCCAGGAGATGGTGTGGTCCAGGGCCTGGGCCAGCGGCACGCTCTGGGCCTCGAGGCCGACGACCAGCGTCGCGTTGTGGCTGTCACCGACGGTGGCGGTGCCGCCGCTGGGCTCGTCTCCGGTGTCGTCGGCGGGGCAGCCCAGCAGCAGGAGGAGGGGGAGGACGCGGTGCATGGGCAGGCCTGGTGGGGGTGGGGGGTGGACGATAGCGCGAAGGGCCGGGCGGTGCCTACATCACGCTGCGGGGGTCCACATCGACGGTGATGCGCACCCCCCGCCGCTCGCGCCCTCCGCCCAGCAGGATCGAGGCGTGGGCGTCGAGCCAGCGCCGGAACGGGCCGGTCTCCCAGCCCCTGAGCAGCAGCTGGTAGCGCCAGCGTCCCACCAGCCGTGCCAGGGGGGAGGGGGCCGGGCCGAGGATGTCCACCACCTTGCCCGGGGGCAGGGAGCGCTTCAGCTGCCGACCCAGGTCCACGGCCAGGTTCAGCGCCTTGGCCCGGTGGGCGCTCTCGACCCGCACCAGCACCAGGCGGGCGAAGGGCGGGTAGCCCAGGACGGTGCGCAGGCGGGACTCCTGGGCCAGGAAGGCCTCGGGATCGTCCAGGGTGCGGAAGACGAAGTGCTCGGGGTGATGGGTCTGCAGCACCACCCGTCCGGGCTTGTCTCCGCGGCCCGCGCGCCCGGCCAGCTGGGTGCACAGGGCCCAGGTGCGCTCGGTGGAGCGGAAGTCCGGCAGGTTGAGCACCATGTCGATGTTGACCGCCGCGGCCAGCTGTACGTCGGGGAAGTCGTGGCCCTTGGCGACCACCTGGGTGCCCACCAGCAGGCGGGACTTGCCCGTACGAAACCCCTCGAGGATGCGGTGGTGGGCGCCGCGGGAGGCGGTGGTGTCGGCGTCCATGCGGGAGACGGGCGCCCAGGGGAACAGCCGCTGGAGGGTCTCTTCGAGCTGCTCGGCGCCTTCGCCCAGGATCTCGACCTCGCCGCCGCAGCTGGGGCAGTCGGTCTGGAAGGGCCGCTGCAGGCCGCAGTAGTGGCAGGTGAGTCGGCCGTGGCGCTTGTGCAGCACCATGGAGATGTCGCAGCTGGGGCAGGTGTAGCGGCCGCCGCAGTCCGGGCACTGCACGATGGTGGCGTAGCCCCGGCGGTTGTGCAGCAGGATGGCCTTGCCGCCCGCAGCGAGGGTCTGCTCGAGGGCCTGGACCAGGTGGTCCGAGAGGATCGGGCGCTTGCCCTCGGCGCCGCGGGGGATCTGGTTGAGGTCCACCAGCTCGAGCTCGGGCACGGGCCGCGGCGAGATGCGCGCGGTCAGCTGCCGCAGGCGGTAGCGGCCGTTCAGCGCGTTCTGCAGGGTCTCCGCGGAGGGGGTGGCCGAGCCCAGCACCACCGGGCAGCCGGCCATGGCGCCGCGGACCACGGCCAGATCCCGGGCGTGGTAGCGCACGCCGTCGCCTTGCTTGTAGGAGTCGTCGTGCTCTTCGTCGACCACCACCAGGCCCAGGTCCTGGAAGGGGGCGAACAGGGCGGAGCGGGCGCCCACGGCGACGTCGGCGTGGCCGGAGCGGATGCGGCGCCAGGACCGCAGGCGTTCTACGCCGGTGAGGCCCGAGTGCAGCACGGCGATGCGGTCGCCGAAGCGGGCCCGGAAGCGGCCCACCAGCTGGGGGGTGAGGCCGATCTCGGGCACCAACACCAGCACCTGCTTCCCCGCCTCGAGGGCCTTGGCCGCGGCCTGCAGGTAGACCTCGGTCTTGCCCGAGCCGGTGATGCCATGGAGCAGGGTGGTGCCGGCGCCGTCGGCGGCGATGGCGTCGAGCACGGCCTGCTGGGCCGGGGTGGTGGGTAGGGGCTCCACCGCCGCGCCCCCCAACTCGCCGGCGTTGATGGGCGCGGTGCGCTCCCGCGTGCGCAGCTCCAGCACGCCCCGCTCCGTCAGCTTGTTGACCGCGGTGCGGGCGTACTCGCCCTCGAGCTTCAGCAGGTCCGGCAGGTCCATGGCGCCGCCGGCTTCGGCCAGGCGGGCCACCACGCCGCGCATGCGGCTGCCGGTGCGCGGGCTGTGGGCCTCGAGCTGGGTGGGGTCGATGATCAGGTGGACCTGCTTGACCTTGTCGAGGCTGGTGCCGAGCTCGCGGTTGACCACGACGATCAGGCCCTGGCGCTTCAGGGTGTCGATGGCGGTCTTGACCTGCTTGGTTTCGAGCTCCTGGGCCAGGCGCAGGGTGGTGGAGCGCGGGGTGCGGCCCGGGTGTTGGACCACCTCGCGCAGCACGGTGGCGCGGGGCTCGGGGACCGTCTCGGCGGCCAGGGCGTCGGCGGCGTCGTCGCCGGGCAGCAGCACCCGCCGGGTCTTTGCCCGGGCCCCCGACGGCAGGGCCGTGGCGAGCATCTCCCCCAGGGGCGCCAGGTAGTAGCGGGCTGCCCAGCCGAGGAAGCGCAGCTGCTCCGGGCCGAACACCGGCCGGGCGTCGAGCAGCCGCTTGACGGGCTTGGCCTTGCCGGCGGGGATGTCGCACTCGGTCATGGTCTCCACGACCCAGCCGTTGACCACCCGGGACCCCAGGGGCACGAGCACGGCGTGGCCCTGCACCAAGCCGCCATCGAACGCCGGGCCCTCGCGCTGGGCGGGGACGTCGGCGTAGGTGAGCGGCTCCGGCAGCGGAGCGGCCACGGCGACCTTGACGAAGCTGTCAGCCATCTGCTGTCAGCTATCAGCTTCGTCGCGGCGGGGTGGGGGTCGACGGTGAGGCGTGGGGACGGATTTCGTCCGCCAGGTTCACTTGCCCTGCACTTCTGCGAGGATCTCGCGCATCCGCGGGGCGAGGTCCGGGCGCTTGAGGGCCAGGTGCACGGTGGCGCGCAGCCAGTCGCCCACGTTGCCGGTGTCGAAGCGCTCGCCCTCGAACAGGTAGCCCCAGGCCTGGCCGCGACCGGCCAGCACCGCCAGGGCGTCGGTGAGCTGGATCTCGCCACCGCGGCCCCGGGGGGTGGTCTCGAGGATGTCGAAGATCTCGCCGGGCAGCACGTAGCGGCCCACGATGGACAGGTTGCTGGGGGCGTCGGCGGGGTCGGGCTTCTCGACCATGCCGGTGACCTCCATCAGGCGGCCGTCGAGGGTGCCGTCGCAGATGCCGTAGCGCTTGGTCTCTTCCCGCGGGACCTCGATGAGGGCCACCACGCACTCGCCCTTGTCGTCCCAGACGTCCAGCAGCTGCCGCAGGCCCGGGCGCTCGGGGTTGTGGATGATGTCGTCACCCAGCAGCACGGCGAAGGGGTTGTTCCCCACCGCCGGGCGGGCGGTGAGCACGGCGTGGCCCAGGCCCAGGGCGTCGTGCTGGCGCACGGTGACGACCTTGGCCAGGCGGGCCGCCCGGCGCACCTCGGCCAGCAGGTGCTCCTGGCCGCGCTCCTCGAGGTACTGCTCGAGGTAGGGGTCCTTCGAGAAGTGCTCGATGATGGCGCCCTTGCCCTTCGAGATCACGAAGACCATGTCCTCGATACCCGAGGCCACCGCCTCGGCGATGATGTAGTCGAGGCAGGGGCGATCCACCAGGGGCAGCAGCTCCTTGGGGACGGCCTTGGAGGCGGGCAGGAAGCGGGTGCCCAGCCCCGCAAGGGGCAGGACCGCGCGGGTCACAGATTGGGCTGCCATCGGCATCCTCGTGGGCTCGGGGGGTCGGCTGGCGTATTGACGTCCGCCACGCCGCGCAAGCCCGGACGCAGTTCACCCCCCGAGCGCTGTACGGATCGGGAGGAGACGGTGTCGCGGGCGATCAGAACTCGCGGGACCGGCGCTCGAGCTGCTCTGCTTCGGTCTTGCAGTCGATGCAGTGCGTCGCGACCGGGCGGGCCAGCAGCCGCCGCTCGCTGATCTCCTCACCGCAGACCACGCAGAAGCCGTATTCGCCTTCGTCCAGGCGCTGGAGCGCCTGGCGGATCTTGTGGATGAGGGTGCGCTCGCGGTCGCGGATGCGGAGCTGGAAGTCGCGGTTGGACTCCATCGAGGCCAGGTCGATGTCGTCGGCCAGGCGCTCCTTGTCCTCGGTGAGGTCACCGATCGTGGCGCCGGCATCTTCCAGCAAGGCCTGGAGGCGATCCATCAGCAGCTTGCGGAAGAACTCTTGCTTCTTCTTGTCCATGCCATCTCCGAGGGGTAAACCGGCCGTCGAGGCTCGACGGAATACCGACAACGGATTGCCGGTTCGGAAAGCGCCCCATAGTAGTGGATTCCATGACACACCGCAAGGCCAGAAAACACCGGAACCTACGGTGCCAGCGGGTTTTCCCGCATTGTTTCCCCCCCTGTAGCGTCGGTGCCCCCGTGGCGCTCGCGGCGCTGCTGTCCATGTCGGGCCCTGCGCGGGCCACAGACTCCGCCCTGGACCCCTTCACGCCGGCGGACGCGACCAGCATGGGCCTGGCCGGCGGAGGTCGGGGTTCTCCCTCCAACATCGACAATGTCTGGTACGGATCTTCGGTCCTGGCGCTGGACTCCCGCTACGACATCCACGGCTCGGGGTTCCTGACCCCCGGCGGATGGCGCGGCTTCGAGGTGGCGGCGCTGGACTCCCGCACCAGCACCCTCGCCATGGGCCTGGTGTACTCGTACATGCACCACCCCGACATGCCGATGCTCAACAGCGAGCTGCCCGGCTGGGAGCTGCCCGGCACCAGCTCCGACAACCCCGCCGCGGCTCAGCACATCGCCGCGGGGCTCGCCATCGCCGCCGACGGCGATCGGCGGGTGTCCGTGGGCCTGCACGGCGGCTACTTCTGGCGGCGGGCCAACCGTGCCGGTGCCGGCAGCGGCCTGCGCCTCGGCGGCAGCATCGCCGCCCGGCCCCATGAGACCCTGTCGCTGAACCTGGGCACCACCTGGCCGCTGCTGGTGGATGGCGCCCGGGGCTACGAAGAGCAGCCGCGGGTGGACGCGGGCCTGCAGTACACCCCCATCGAAGGCCTCGGTCTGCTCGCCGACGCCATGCTCCCCATCGACGAGCTCGACGGGGTCGACTTCGGCTTCGGCGCCGAGTACGCCATCGCCGAGGTCGTGCCCGTCCGGGTGGGCTGGTCCCGCAATGCTGGTGATGTACGTCACGCTCTCGGCGCCGGCCTGGGGGTGAGGGTGGAGTACCTCGACCTGCAGTACGGGCTCTGGATCGACCTGGGGCCCGACGACGACGGCCTCTCCGCCCCGGTCCACGCCCTGACCCTGGCGATGTCGATGTAGGGTTCCGCCGTTCCGGTTGTGGTATTATCGTTTTTTCACCACACGGAGCACCCATGCGCCTCATCGCGATGCTGGCCCTCGCCCTGATCACCGGCTGTACGCCCACCGAAGAGCCCCCCGGCGACAGCGTGGCCGACAGCTCAGCTCCGGAGGACACCGCGCCTCCCTTCGACACCGGGCTGTACGACCAGCTCAACGGGGCCGAGCCCGACGAGCTGTTGGCCGCCCCGAGCTTCGAGGCCACCGCCCACAACGGTGAGCTGCGCGGTCAGGAGCACCTGCTGGGTCACCCCTCGGTGATCTGGTTCTACCCCTTGGCCAACACCTCCGGTTGAACCACCCAAGGTTGCGGGTACCGCGACCGCCAGGCCGAGTTCGACGCGCTGGGTGTGACCATCATCGGAGCGAGCTTCGACGATCCCGCCGACAACGCCAGCTTCGCCGAAGCCCAGAGCTACGAGTACGAGCTGTGGTCCGATCTCGATCGCACGCTGGCCATGCACTACGGGGCCGCCTCGAGCGAGACCCAGGCCATGGCCAGCCGCATCACGGTCCTGCTCGACGCCGAGGGCGTGCTGCGCGTGGTCTACAACCCCGCGAGCGCCAGCAGCAACGCCCAGGACGTGCTGGAGGACTGCGAGCTGCTGTTCGGGTCTTAGGGCGGTTGTAAACCGCCTCCGCCGCCTGGGTGTCCCACGGTCGAACGCCTGGATGGAGTAGGCTCGACCGTGACCGCAGTCTCCGCAACGGCGCCCCGGGAGGTGCCCCTGGCCCCCAGCCGCGACCAGCGCTTCGCCCAGCTCGTGGACGACCACCGCGAGCGGGCCGTGCGCATCGCCTGGCGCCTGACCGGTGAGGACCGGGCCACCGCCGAAGAGGTCGCTCAGGACGCGTTCCTGCGGGCCTACACCGGGCTCGGTCGCTTCCGGGACGAGGCCGAGATGAGCACCTGGTTCTACCGCATCCTGGTGCGCCAGGCGGCCAACCGACGCCGCTGGCGGGGGCTGCGGCAGCGCTGGGGCGATCTGTGGGGTGCGGGGGCCGACGACGGCGGCGCGGTCGAGGACCAGGGCGACCCCGACGTGGCCGGCGATCCCGCCCTGCGCCAGCGCATCGGCGCGGCCATGGAGGCCCTCTCCCCTGGGCAGCGCGCCATCTTCACCCTGGTCCACCTCGAGGGCTTCACCGTCCGAGAGGCCGCCGCCATCGCCGGGGTCGCCCTCGGGACCGCCAAGAGCCACCTGCACCGTGCCCTGAAGTCGCTGCGCGCCGAGCTGGCGCCCCAGCGAGAGGAGCTCGCCCCATGACCAACCACGACTCCGACAGCCGTGAGCTCGTCGAGCTCATCGACGGCGCCTGGTCCCCTCCCGGTGTGGACGCCGACGCCTTCGACGCCCGCCTGCACGGTCGCCTGCGCGCCCGCAAGCGTCGCCGGGCCACCCTCGCCGGTGCCGCGGTGGCCGCCCTGGTCTTGGTCGTAGCCTCCCACCTCATCGGCGCGCCCGAGCCGGCCCAGGACGCCATCGTCCAGGCGCCCTCCGAGTTCGCGCCGATGGTGGCCAGCGCCGAGCCCGCCTCGGTCCCCGCCTTCTTCGCCGGCGCCCTCGGCGGCGACAGCTACGGCATCCCCGGCAGCCACGGCGCCGTGGACACCCTCTTCCTGCAACCCCTGGACCAGGAGCTGTGATCATGCGCCGCTTCGTCCTCGCCAGCATCGCCGCCTTGACCTTCGCCAGCGCCGCCTGGGCCCAGCAGCCCCCCGCGCCCCCCGAGCGTCCGCCTCATCCCCACGAGATCATCGAGCAGCACGCCGAGGCCCTCGGCATCGACGGGGACACCGTCGCCGAGATCCAGCGTGTCGCCGAGGACTCCCGCGCGTCCATGGAGCGCTGCCAGCAGCAGGTGCAGCAGGCCCGCCAGGCGCTCGCCGAGTCCCTGCAGGCCGAGCAGCCCGACCGCGCCGCCGTGATGGCCGCCGCCGACGCCCTCGGCGCCGCCGAGACCGAACAGATGAAGCAGCGCCTCGGCACCCTGCTGGACATGCACGGCCTGCTCACCCCCGCCCAGATCGACGCCATCGAGGCCATGATCCCCGAAGGACCCCCCGGAGGTCCGCCGGGTGGTGGGCCGCCGCCTCCCCACGGAGCGCCGCCGCCAGGGATACCCGGAGCGCCGCAGCCTGGGTTGTAGCGCTAGCCCTTGGTCGGGCTCGGCACCACCTCGCCCATGTCGTAGCGAGCCCAGGTGCGCGCCTGTTCCCAGGTCAGGGGACGCTTGGTGGACGTGGACAGGTAGAGCTTGGTGGTCTCGGTGAGGCCCTGGAGCGTGCGGAACATGAAGCTGGTGTCGATCCAGCAGGCGCGCATGCAGCCTTCGCAGCTGGCGACCTCGTGCTTGCGCAGGTGCTCGTACCGAGCCGAGCGGAAGTAGTCCTCGAAGTCGTCGTCCAGGATGTGCTTGTGCTGGTGCACCGTGCGGTGGCAGACGGTGAACTGCCCGCTGGGGGCGATGCTGAAGTACAGCCGCCCCGCGTCGCAGCTCTCGGCGGGGAAGCGGCCGGTCTCGAGGTAGTGGCGGCTGGCCTCGAGGTAGGGCGTGGAGTTGAGGATGGGCCACCCCTGGGCCTTGAGGTCGATCAGCCCTTCGTAGGCCCGGCGCACCCGCTCGCCCACCTGCAGCACGCTCTGGGGGTCCCGCGGGATCTTCATCTCCGGCCGGAAGCGGATGAAGCGGTCCTCCCAGGACTTGCCGGATCCTCCGGGCTCTTCCAGCAGCTCTACGGGCAGGAAGCTGATGGCGAAGCCCAGGGCCTTGGCGAACCAGACCATCTCCTGCAGCTCGTCCAGGTTGAGGTGCGAGACCACGCAGTTGATGGCCGGGGTGCCGCGCTTGCCCTTCAGCAGCTGACCCATGGTGGTCAGGGTGCGGACGACCTCTTCCCAGGCGCCTTCGCGCTCGCAGATGTAGTCGAAGCGGGCCGGGTAGAGGGAGTCCAGGGACACGGCGAAGTTGCGCAGGCCGCGGTCCACCAGGGCCTCGATGCGCTCGGGGGGCACGTCCACGCCGTTGGTGAGCACCCGCACCTCGAGCCCGTGGTCCAGCAGGATGCCCACCAGGTCCTCGAGATCGTCGCGGGCGAAGGGCTCACCGCCGCCCAGGGCCAGCTGGATGACCCCCATGCGCTTGAGGCGCTTGGCCAGCACCTCGACCTGCTCGAGGGTGAGCTCCTCGGCCTTGTTGCCGTAGCGCCAGATGCCGCACATCTTGCAGGTCAGGTTGCAGCGGTGGGTGATGCCCCAGTGGGCGTACACCGGCACGCGGCGGCTGAGGGCCGCCCGGGCGACGCGTCCGACGGGGGGCAGGCGCAGGGGCATGATCAGAGCCTAACCACGGAGCTTGGGGAGGCGGAACCCCGAGCCCACCGGGCCCAGGCGCTTCAGCGCGCTGACCCACTCGAGCACCGTGGGGGCGTCGAGGTGGTAGAGGTAGTTGTACTCGGTGAATGCCGTGGCGGTGCAGGCCTTGCAGCGGTTTGACTGCAGGTTGGCGAAGGCGCGATCGAAGCCCACGTCGCGGATGTTGAGGGCGGGGAAGTCGCCGATGAGCAGGGAGCAGGGGTAGACGGTGCCGTCGGTGTCCACGTTGCAGTACAGCTGCCCGGCCATGCAGGTCATGTCCATGTGGCCGGTCTTGGAGGTGGGCTTCCCGAAGTCTTCCCAGGACAGCATGTAGTCCAGGTACTTGCGGGAGCAGCCCACCGGTCGCCCGGCCTCCTTGGCCTCGCGCAGCGTGCGCAGGGCGCGGTGGTAGGCGCCGTCGGCGGGCAGCAGGGCGTCGCCCTTGTCGGCGGCCATCTCGGCGGTGTGGTGCAACACCTGGAAGGTGGGGGTGAAGCCCAGCTCCTCGCCCAGGTCGAGCATGTACTCGATGTCGTCGAGGTTGTGGCGGGTCAGCACCGTGATGGTCCAGAAGTCCAAGCCCCGCTCGGAGGCGCAGCGCACCCCGGCCATGGCCTTGTCCCAGGAGCCGGCCTCGCGGTTGGCGTCGTGGCTTTCCTTGCGGCCGTCCAGGGAGATCATCAGGTGCGACAGGTTCTTCAGCCGGTCGGCCCACTGGGGGAAGAGGTAGCCGTTGGTGTCCAGCGTGGTCCACAGCTTGTGGGCCGCGCAGCGGTCCACGATGGTGCCGATGTCCTTGCGCACCAGGGGCTCGCCGCCCCACAGGCCGATGCGCAGGCAGCCCCGCTCGGCCAGCAGGTCCACCAGGTCGATGATCTCCTGGGTGGTCAGCTCCCGCTGGTCTCGCTGGGGGATGTTGCAGTAGCTGCAGCGGGCGTTGCAGCGGTTGGTCACGCTCAGCATCACGTTGAGTGGAGCGCGCCAGCCGGTGGCCTTGTGGCGCAGCGCGCCCAGGCCCATGCCCACCATGGTGGCGGTCTTCATGGAGCTAGCTCCCGACCTCGAGGCAGGCCGCGCGCACCGCCTCGACCATGTGACTCAGGTCGCGGCGGGTGAGGCGGGGGTGCACGGGGATGTGCAGCAGGGTCTCGAAGGCCTGGCGGGTGTTCGGGCAGTCGTAGCGCTCGAGCTCGGGGAAGAGCGGCGAGCGGGTGATGTCGGACATGTAGCCCACGGTGGTGTCCACACCGCGGCTGCGCAGGGCGGCGGCGAGGGCCTCCCGGCGGGGGTGGTGGATCACGAAGGACATGTAGATGGCCTCGGCGCCATCGGGGTAGGCCGGCACCTCGAGGCCCGGCACGTGGGCCAGGTGCTCGTCCAGGAAGCGGCCGTTCGAGGCCCGGGCGGAGTTGAGGCGCTCGATCTTGGACAGCTGGCGCAGCCCGACCTCGGCCTGGACGGCGCGGGGGGCCTGGTAGCGGCTGGCGTCGGGGGCCTGCTCGTAGCGGATCTCTTCCTCGCCGAAGCGGTCGTGGATGGGGTCCTCGCCCAGCTTGTTGCCCAGCACGATCGCGGGGTGCACCGAGTAGGGGTAGACCCACTTGTGGGTGGCCACCATCATGGCGGTGCCGACCACGGCTTCCTTGAGGGCCTTGCCGATGGGGCGGGGCTGGGCCTGGGCCATGTCGCGGCGGAGGGTGGCGGCCAGCTCGTCGTCGTTGGTGGTGGCCATGGCCCCGGAGAGGGTGGTCATGTTCTTGGTCAGGCCGAAGGTGTAGTAGGAGGCGTCGCCGAAACCGCCGACCATCTGGCCGGCCATCCGGGCTCCAGTGGCCTGAGCGGTGTCCTCGATGACCTTGATGCCGTGCTTCTTGGCGATCTCGAGGATGCGCGGCATGTCGCAGGGGGTGCCGAAGAGGTGGGTGGGCACCACGGCCTTGGTCTTGTCGGTGATCGCGGCCTCGAAGGCGTCGGGGTCCAGCACGTGGGTGTGCAGGCCGATGTCGGCAGGCACGACCTCGAAGCCGGCGGCCATGGCGATGCTGGGGATGGCCCAGTAGGTCATGCCCGGCACGATGATCTCGTCGCCGGGCTCCAGGCCCAGGCCCCGCAGCAGCAGCAGGAAGCCGTAGCGGGCCGAGGGCACCATCACCGCGTGCTTGACCCCGATCATGGTGGCGAACTCGTGCTCGAAGCGCCGGATCGCGGCGTGCTCGTCGCCCCTGCGGGTCAGGGAGTGGGCGATGGTGAGCAGTTCGCCAGGGGAAAAGCTTGGGCTGAAGCGGGGAATGCGAGGCGAGAACACGGCGGCTCCAGGTGGCGCGTGGGCAGGGACCCCCACCATATCCACCCCCGCCTGCGCGGGGGAGTGCAGACCCGCGCCCGGGTGGTGGGGCGCACGGGGTGATCGGCTAGCGGGCCAGGTCGCAGCGGAACAGCGTGAGGTCCTCGGCGCCGCCGGTCAGGCCGAAGGAGAGGCTGCTGCCGCCGCTGGAGGAGATGTAGCCGGGGAGGGTGTTCCAGTCGCAGTCCGAGAACAGGGAGAAGGCCCCGATGGTGTACTGGTCGCCGGCGGGGCAGGTGTACTGGGTGGTGCCGCCTTCGGTGTACGAGGTGAAGGTGCCGTCGGGGGTGTCCACGGACCAGAGGGTGTCGTCGGTGCCGTAGTTCAGGCAGACGCTGCCGCCGACGACGATGTCGAAGTTCCAGACGAAGTCGAAGAAGTCGTCTTCGGTGGGGGAGCCGGCCACAGGCGCGGGGGTGTCGAAGCGCACCTCGGTGCCGTCGGTGAAGCTGCAGCTGGTGAAGTCCGCGTTCCAGACCCCGTACTCGTCGGGGGCGGCGCAGGCGGCGGCGCTGGCGACGGCGTCCTTCCAGCAGTTGTCGCCCTCGAACCAGGAGCAGTCGATCTCGTCGCCGGCGAGCCCGGCGGTGTCGTCGGCGGGGTCCTTGTCGCCGCAGGCGGGCAGCAACAGGCACAGGGTGAGGGGGAGCAGGGTGCGGGACATGATGACCTCCAGTGCCGACCCGTATCCCGGCCCGAGACGGTAGCGGTGGGCTCGCGGTATCCTGGCCTTGGTCCCCATCCCCGGAAGGCTCCTATGCGCACTCTGCTCGCGTGCCTGATCGCCCTGATGCTCCCGCTCCCCGTGCTGGCCCAGACCGTGGTCTGGCAGGGTGAGATCACCGGCGGCGTCGCCATCGATGGCAACGGCGTGTCCACCGCCTACGACGGCTCCACCAGCTTCGAGGCGGCCGAGGACGACTTCGACATCGTCATCCCCAGCACCGCCACCGTGACCGAGGTCTACGCCATCCTCGTGGCCAAGTGGTCGGGCTTCTACGGCGATCCCACCAGCAAGGTGGCCATCAACGGGGTGGACCTGAGCTCGGCGACCCTGGCCGACTCCGACACCTACACCCGGGTCTACCAGCTCGATCCCGCCACCTACGGCATCACGGCGGCGGGGGCGGTCAGCTACGCGGAGACCGGCGCGGCCGACTACGGCTACCACTCCGGCGCCGGTGTGAGCGGGACCACCCTGGTCGTGCTGTACGAGGACACCAGCCTGGCCACCCCCAGGCACGTCACGGTCGTGACCGACGATCTGTACGCCACCGACTCCACCACCCTCACCGGGCTGCCCACCGACAGCACCGCCAGCTCCGCCATCCTCTCCATCGGCATGTTCTGGGAATGCTCCAACGAGCAGAACACCGTCATCGAGGTCGACGGCGTCAACCAGAGCTCCTACGCCGGTGGGCGCGACGATGGCGAGACCTTCGACGCCTCGTGCAGTGCTCAGGACTGGAACAGCATCTTCACCCAGGGCTCCTTCGGCTTCGACGACAGCGATCTGGCCGTGGGCGCCGACGGCGACGACCCCTACAGCGAGCCCGCTGGAAGCTCGACCGACTCCCGCCTCTCCGACGAGGTCTGGGAGGTGGCCTACGACGACAGCGGCGATCTCGAGCTGGACTACACCGACTCCACCGGCGACTCCCGTGGCGTGGTCATCGCGGTGGTCATCGACATGGAGGACAGCGACGGTGACGGCATCGCCGAGGGCGACGACAACTGCCCGGACGTCGCCAACCCCACTCAGGCCGACAGCGACGGCGACGGCGACGGCGACGCCTGCGACACCTGCACCGACGTGGACGGCGACGGCTACGGCGACAGCAGCTACAGCGCCACCACCTGCGACGCGGACTGTGACGACAGCAGCGCCGGCATCAACCCCGGGGCGACCGAGGCCTGGTACGACGGCATCGACGCCGACTGCGACGGGGCGAGCGACTACGACCAGGACGGCGACGGCTACGATCTGGACGTCTTCGGTGGCGCCGACTGCGACGACACCGACCCCGCGGTCAACCCCGCGGCCACCGACAGCTGGTACGACGGCGTGGACAGCGACTGCGACGGGGCGAGCGACTACGACCAGGACGGCGACGGCTACGACAGCGACGCCTACGGTGGGCTCGACTGTGACGACACGGACGCGGCGGCGAACCCCGGGGCCAGCGAGACCTGGTACGACGGCGTGGACGGCGACTGCGACGGGGGCAGCGACTTCGACGCCGACGGCGACGGCTGGCCCCTGGGCGGACCCGGTCCGGAGGACTGCGACGACGGCGAACCGCGCGTGTTTCCCGGG
>CAYZVO010000002.1:0-89049 GCA_964481655.1 uncultured Enterobacterales bacterium
GAGGGTGTCGGTGTCGGGCTTGTCGGGGTCGTTCCGGCAGGCGGTGAGGGCGAGCAGGGCGAGGGCGACGGGCAGGCGCATGGTCCCTCCTGGAGTCTGGACCTGTCGCGCGAGTATAGCCGGACAGACGCGCCCTTCGGCAGCGATCAGAGCTCGATCAGCTCACGCTCGGCGGCCCACGGCGCCTCGAGATCGATGCGCACCAGGGCCAGCTCGGGCCCGTCGTGGGCGGCGCTGATCACCGTGCTGCGTCCCAGGCGCTGCTTCCAGGCTCCTGTGCGGCGCCAGGAGCTGCGCACGTGGCCGTGGAGGGTGAGCCAGGGCTGGCGGCGCTCGATGAGCCGGCGCAGGGCCACCGAGCCGATGTGGGGGTCGATGGTGACGTCGTCACCCGGGCCGCCCTCGAGGCCGGCGTGGTCCAGGTCGGTGCCGTAGGGGGCCGCATGGCAGAGGAACACCGCGCGGCCCAGATCCTCGACCCCGGTCAAGTGGTCCAGATCCCGGTGCATGGTGTGGAAGCGGACCAGGTGGCGCTCCATGGGCACCGATCGCCAGCCGTCGGCCGGGGAGACGGCGCCGGGCGGCACGTAGCGGGACACGTCGAAGCGCTCCCAGTCCTTGAGGGCCCCGGGGCCGGGGGGCACGCAGCCGTAGCCGTAGATCGGGCGATCCCCGAGCCAGGCCTGGCGCATGTGGATCGGCTCCCAGGCCCCCCGCGTCGCGGCTCGCTCGAAGGCCGGCTGCGTGGCCGCCGGGTCCTCGTTGCCCAGCACCAGAAACACCCGCGGGGCCCGCTCGCCCAGGTCCCGCCGCACGGCCAGGAAGCCCCCGGCCAGGAAGTCTTCGATGAAGTCCCCTTCGTGCTGGGTGGTCTCGTCGCCGTGCAGCAGCCCGGGGGGGAGCAGATCCCCTCCCAGGAACAGCGCCTCGGGGCGCTCTTGGCGGGTCAACTCCCAGAGCCGGCGGTAGCGCCCGCTGGAGCCTCCGAGGTCGCTGACGTGGAAGACCAGGGCCATGGAGGGGTCCTATCCGGCGGCGTGGCCTGGGGCCGGATAGGGCAGGGGAGATCCCCGAGGACTGCACCGTGCTCGAGCTCTTCCCCCTCGCCCTCGCCCTCGCGGCTGGCCCGGCCCAGGCGGCCCCCACCGTGGCGCTCCACGCCGAACTGCCCACCTTGCACTCACCCATGGCCCGCTACTCCGGCGAAGACGTGGAGCACACCATCCCGGTGAGCGTCGGCGGCCGCGCCGAGCTCGGGCTGGGGATCGGCAGCGCGGGGACACGCTGGTTCGTCGTCGCCCCCGGCGTGCGCCACAGCGGCATCGACTTCGGCGTGGTGGACCACGCCATGCTCGACCTGGCCTACCGCGAGGCCATCCCCGGGACCTCCAGCCTCCATCCCCACTGGGAGGCCGGCCTGGGGGCCGCGCTGATCCGCCTGCAGGACGAGGCCGGGGAGCCCCTGGCCCTGCACCTGGGCCCGCGCTTCCACGGCGCCCTGGGGCTGGGCTTCGGTCGGGGGAAGCTCCGCCCGGAGCTCGGCCTGCGGGCCAGCTTCACCGCGGCCACCGGCAGCTTCGACCTGGACGATGTGGAGATCGACGACGAGATCGTCGGGCGGTTCTACCTGCCCTCGACCCTCTGTCTGGCGGCCACGGTCGGGCTCCGCATCTAGACCTCGGGTCAACAGTCGCGGGGCGCCGGGATACCTCGGATGGTGATCGCAGAGAATATCTGCGCGCTGGCACCGTACGTGCGGCAAACCCCTGGCCCGAGGTCCCCATGCGCACCCTCCTGCTGCTCTCCCTGATCGCCTGCAACAAGGACGCCGACGTCACCGACGACACCGGCCCCCTCGACACCGGCGTGGAGGACAGCGGCTGGGACCCGCGCTTCGACACCGTCGTCGAGGCCATCCAGGCCGACCTCGCGGCCTCCCACGCCCCGGGCGTGTCCGTCGCGATCATGGAGGACGGCGTGGTCACCTTCGCCCAGGCCTTCGGCTCGGGTCATCCGGATCGTGAGGTCCCCATCACGGCGGACACGCTGTTCCAGATCGGCTCGGACACCAAGAAGCAGACCGCGGTGGCGCTTCTGCAGAAGGTCGAGCAGGGGCTGGTGTCGGTGGACGACTCCCTGGCCACCGTCCTGCCGGATCTCGAGTTTCGCTGGGGCGAGGACTGGAACGACGAGGTGCTCGTGCAGCACCTGCTCACCCACCAGGGGGGCTTCTACGACTACGCCCTGTGGGAGATGGGCGAGGACGATGGCTTGCTGGCCGACTGGACCTACAGCACCTTCGCCGACAGCTGGTACCTGATGAACCCTCCGGGGGAGTTCTGGAACTACTCGAACCCCAACTGGTCCCTGGCGGGGCTGATCACCGAAGAGAACGACGAGCGCGCGTGGCCCGACATCATGCTCGAGGACGTCTACCTGCCCCTGGGCATGGACCGCAGCTACCTGCGCAAGTCAGAGGTGCTCGCCGACGGCGACTACGCCGTCGGGTACGGCGTCGATCCCCAGACCGGGCGCATGGGCACCCGGGAGATGGACGACGTGGCCGACCACGCCTGGACCCGCCCGGCAGGTCTGGCCTGGTCCACCGCGACCCAGCAGCTGTACTTCGCCGACTTCCTGGTCAACGGCGACAGCGCCGTGCTGGACGACGCCCTGGTCGCGTCGATGCACGCCGAGCAGGTCAACACCCTGTACTACGACGACGAGAGCCACTACGGCTACGGCCTGATGGTCCAGCGGGGCCTCGAGCTCGACGACGCCTACTACGAGATCCCGGTCTGGAACCACGGCGGCAACACCATGGCCTTCACCTCGATCTTCCAGGTCCTGCCCGAACACGGCTTCGCCATCTCGGTCCTCAGCTCAGGCTACGGCACCGACTTCTCCGAGACCGTCAACACCGCCATCCGCACCCTGGTGGACGACCTCCCCGAGCCGGTGGCGGTGCCGGAGTACGTCGTGGACACGGATCGCTACGCCTTCCACGTCGGAGACTACATCGACGAGTGGAACGTGGGGCAGGCCACGGTCACCAAGCAGGGCGACAGCCTGCACATCGAGCTGCCGCTGCTCGACCAGTATGGCTACGACTACGACAACGAGCTCATCGCGGTCTCGAGCGACATCCACTACATCGTCCTCGAGGGCGGCTACTACGATCTCACCTTCATCCAGCAGGCCGAGGACGAGCCCTCGGCCTACATCCGCAACCGCATCTTCGTGCTCACCCGGGACGAGGGCGAGTCGGTCACCGGCGCCCGCCGCACGCCCACCAAGGCGGACGTGGAGCGCTTCCTGGAGCGGGCGCGGGTGGTCGAGCCGTTGAACCTGGCGCCCACCGTCAGGTGATCAGCATCCCCTCGAGGGCTCCTGGATAGAGAGCCAGCACCTGCATCATCGCGCGATCACCGATGTCCAGCCGGGCCACCAGGCGGTGGGTCCGCAGCTCGTCGGCGGCGTGCAGCTCGTCGCCGCGCGCGAGCCAGACCTCGTAGATCAGATCGGCCAGGCGCAGGAAGGCCCCGGGCTCTTGCAGGGAGCGCGGCGGGACTGGATCGTGGTGGTGGTCCACCAGCTCCGCCAAGGCCTTTGGCAGGCCCCAGCCGTTGATGATGGCCGCCCCCGCGCGGGCGTGCATCAGGTGGAAGACCTCGTCGGCCAGCTCCTCGAACTCGATGGGCCCCTCGAGCTCGGCCACCACGCGCTCCAGCACGCCCGCGAGCACAGGCTTGCCCACGTCGTGCAGCAGCCCGATGACGAAGGCCTGCTCGCTGTTCTTGCCCGCCACGCCAGCCAGCAGGTTCATGGCCACCGCCGTGCCCACGGCGGCCTGCCACAGGGTGCGCATCAGCGCTGCGTGGGGGCCGCTGTAGATGGTCTGGCGCAGGCCGGCGGCGAGCACGATGTCCCGGGTGCGTCGCACCCCCAGCCGCGCCACCGCCCGCTGCAGCTGGGTGATGCGCTTGCCGCTGCGGGGGCCGTAGTGGGCGGTGTTGGCCACCTGCAGCACCGAGCCGGCGATGAACGCGTCCTGGTGGAGCAGGCGGGTGATGCCCGCGGCGGAGCAGTCGGGGTTCTCCGACACCCTCAGCACCTCGGTGGCCACCGTCGGGATCCGCGGCGGCTCGAAGTCACCTTCGTTGAGGGCCTGCCACACCCGCTGTCGGGCGGTGTGGATGAGCTCCGCCTCGCCCTCGCCCGCGTCGCCGACCCCGGGGGTGTCGAGGGCGGCGAGGCTCTCGGGCTCGATGGCGTAGACGCCGGTGTCGAAGGCGGAGCCGTAGCTCATGATGGGGGCCTGGGATGATCGGAGATCGATGATACCGGCGGCGGGGGCTGGTGGGAAGCCCGCGGCTCGCCTGTCGAATTGTCAAGGCTTGTCACGGGAGGGCTCCATCTGTGTGGGCGCCTGTCGACACATCCAGGTGCAATGCAAGGTGTAGTCGTGGATGGCGATCCTGGAGCGTTCGTGCGCGGGCTGATCCCCGCTGACGAGACCCGCGTCTTCTGGCGAGGGGTCACGCTGCTCGAAGAGCACGAGATCGCCCCCACCTACGAGATCTACCTGGCGGGCTGCCCCCTGCGCTGCCCCTTCTGCGCCGTCCCCGGGGCCTCCTGCTCAGCCCGGGCCGGGGAGCGCGTGGAGCCCGCGGCGCTGGTGCGAGACCTGCAGGACGAGCGCCACCCACCCTTCCGGGCGCTGGCCTTCGTGGGTGGGGAGCCCAGCCTGCACCTGCCATGGATCCGGCAGGTCCTGCCGCTGCTGCGACGGGAGCGTCCCGGCGTGGCGCTGGTGCTGAACACCGCCCTGTGCTGGGACGCGGCCCTCGCGCCGTCCATCGCCGCGGACTTCGACTGGGTGGTGGGCACCGTGCGCTTCCACGACCCAGCCTGCGCCGCGAGGCTGGGGGCGACGGCCAGCCACCCCGCCCAGGCCCGGGCCGCGGTGGAGGCCCTGCTGAGGGCGGGGGCGCGGGTGCTGCTGCGGCTGTTGGTCCTGCCGGGGCACCTCGACTGCTGCGCCGCACCCCTGGCGCGCTGGATCGGGGCCCTCCGCGGGGAGCTGCTGGCCCGCGTGATGCTGGAGTACGCCCCCCTGCACCAGGCGCGGGGGATGCCGGGCCTGGATCGGCCCCTGGGCGAGGCGGACGCGGAGCGGGCCCTCGGGCTGCTCCCCCCCGGTGTGCCACGCCCGAGCGCCACCCCCATCCAGCCGGTGCCCCGGCGCCGGGCCTGGCACCGGGATCCGCCCGTGTCCGTGGAGATCGACGCCGCGGGCAACACGGTGGCCCCCATGGTCACCGGCTCCATCCTCCCCTGGCTCGCGGAGCATCGCTCGGCCCTGCGCAGCCGCCTCGCCTACCTCGAGGACGACCATGCCCGCTGAACTCGACCTGTTGCTGCGCGCCCGCTACCCGCTCATCTGGCTCGACACCGCCGAAGAGGACCGGGCGGTGGAGCTGATCTGCCGCGCCGCCCGCGGCATGGGTGATCCGGTGGCCGGCTGGACCCAGACCTGGGGACTGCACGACCTGCCTGGCGCCGCGCGCTCTGGCCCCCACGCGGATCCCCTGGCGCTGCTCGAGCACATGCGCGGGCAGGAGCGACGCCAGGTCTGGGTCCTCTTCGATCTCGGCGGCCTGCTGCAACCCCACGGGGGCGGCCCCACCCTGATCCGGGCCCTGCGGGACACGGCCAGGGTGCTCCGGGAGCGGGGCTCGGTGCTGGTGGTCGTGGGCTCCGGGCACGCCCTTCCCGGCGAGCTTGTCGGCACCGCGGCGGTCCACCGCCTGGCCCTCCCGGACCGGGGCGAGCACGCGGCGCTGCTGCAGCGGGTGACCCGACAGATGGGCGTCCCGGTCACCGCCGAGGCCGAGCGGGTCCTGGCCTCGGCTTGCCTCGGGCTGACCCTGGAGCAGGCCGAGAACATCTGGGCGCGCATCCGGGCCGCGGGCGGACACTTCTCCGAGCACGACGTGAACCAGCTCATCGCCGAGAAGGCTCGCATCGTGCGGGGCTCGGGCTACCTCGAGTTCGTGCCCACCGCGGGCATGGACGACGTGGGCGGGCTCGACGGGCTGAAGGCCTGGATGGGCCAGCGCTCCCTGGGCTTCTCCACGGAGGCCCGGGCCCTGGGCCTGCCCTGGCCCCGCGGTGCGCTGCTGGTGGGCGTCCAGGGCTGCGGCAAGTCCTTGAGCGCCAAGGCCGTCGCCGGCCTGTGGAAGCAGCCGCTGCTGCGCCTGGACGTGGGCGCCCTGATGGAGGGGCTGGTGGGCGCCTCCGAGCGCAACCTGCGCCACGCCCTGGCCCTGGCCGGGCGCATCGCCCCTTGTGTGCTGTGGATCGACGAGATCGAGAAGGGCTTCCAGGGCCTCGAGCGGGCCACCGACGGGGGCACCATCGCCCGCATGTTCGGCACCATGCTCACCTGGATGCAAGAGAAGCAGGAGCCGGTCTTCGTGCTGGCCACCGCCAACCAGATCGACGCGCTCCCGCCGGAGATGCTCCGCAAGGGGCGCTTCGACGAGATCTTCTTCGTGGACCTGCCCGACGCCGAGCAGCGCGCGGAGATCTGGCGCATCCACATCGGCTATCGGGCGGCGGCGGCCCAGGATCGCGAGCTGCTCGGTCGTCTGGACCTGACCGCCCTGGCCGAGGCCTCCGAGGGCTACTCTGGGGCCGAGATCGCGGCCGCAGTGGTGGAGGGCTCCTTCTCGGCCCTGGCCGAAGGACGCCCCCTCGACACCCGGCACCTGGTCGGGGCCTTGTCCGCCTCCCCGCCCCTGTCCCGCACCCGGGAGGAGGAGCTGAACCGGCTGCGCAGCTGGGCGCGGGGCCGCACCCGGAGGGCCTGCTGATGTCTGTGGTCTGCACCGTCGCCGCGGGAGGCGCTGTCTATCTGGGGGCCGGGGTGCTCTCCGCCCTGGCCTCGGCCACCGCCGCCCGCATGGCCATGCGGGAGCTGGACGAGCGCGAGGAAGAGGCCCTTCGGCTGATGGAGGCCCTGCAGCAGGATCGGACGAGCGTCGAGCTCGCACCCGCCAAGCGCGAGCAGCTGGGCGAGCTGGTGGCGGAGCGCTGTCGGATGGTGTTCGCCGGTGACGGCCTGGTGGTCGAGCTGACCCGCGACATCCGCGGCCAGCTCACGGTGCGGGCCCACGGCGAGGGGATGAGCGAGGAACAGGTCGCCGAGCGCGCCGAGCGCTTCCTGGGCCTGCTGATGCAGCAGGTGACCTACCGGGAGGTGGTGAGCCGCCTGAAGCGCCACGGCCTCGAGGTGCAGCAGGAGGCCCGGCTCGAGGACGGCACGGTCAAGGTCCGCATCGGCGGCAAGGGGCGCTGATGGGTCGCTTCGATCACATCGATCCGGGCACCGCGACGCAGCCTGTCCCCAGCGATGGCGGCTTCGGCGTCCGGCACTTCCTGGATCAAGCCGAGCGGGCCATGGGCAGGGGGCGCTTCGAGCAGGCCCTGCGCCTCTACGGACGGGCGCTCGAGCACGATCGCACCCGCCCCGAGCCCTGGGCCGGGCAGGCCGACGCGCTGCTCGCCATGGCCCAACCCGAAGAGGCCTTCACCTGGCTCGAGCAGGCGGTGCGGGTGGCCGGCGAGCGCCCCGGCTTCCTGGCCCAGCGGGCCATCGCGGCGGCCCGGCTGGGCAAGGCCGACGACGCCCTGGCCTGGTCCGACCGGGCCATGCGGGTCGGGGCCGACCGGCCCGACATCTGGCTCGCCCGGGCCGAGGTGCTCTACCTGCAGGGCCAGGGCGGCCCGGCGGGGCGCTGCCTCGCCAAGGCCCACGAGCGTGAGCCCGGCGGGCACACCGCCCGACGCTGCGGCGAGATCGCGCTGGGGGCCGGGGACCTGCCCCGGGCGCGCACCTGGCTCGAGCGGGCCCGCGGGCAGGCTCCGGAGTGCCCGCTGCTGGCCCTGCGGCTGGGCGTCTACTGGGAGCGAGCCGGGAGGCTCGAGCTGGCGCGTCAGGAGCTGGAGCGGGCGCTGAGCCTGGAGCCCGGGCTCGAGCCCGCGCGGCTGGCGCTGGCGGATCTGGATGGCCGGGGCCTGCTGGACCGGGTCACGGCGAGCTTGAGGAGGTGGAGAGGTGGCAGCCGATCTCGAACACGCGGTCGTTGAGCTGGAGATCCGGACCGACGGCTCGGTGCGCTTCCACGTCTCGGGGCTCCCCGGGCCGGCCTGCGAGGATCTCGAAGGGATCCTTCTGGAGATCCTGCAGGGCGAGGTGACCGAGCGCAGCCGGACCTCCGAGTACTACCAGCAGGTGGAGCAGGGGCTCGGGCAGCGCCTGCGCGCCCTGCTCCGCCGGGGCTGAGAGCCGTGGAGTGCCCCCGCTGCGCCGCGCCCAACCTGCCGGGGCTGCCCTCCTGCGTGGACTGCGGTCAGGATCTGGAGGCACCGGTGGAGCGGCCGGCGCGCTTCGTGCCCGCTGCGGGGGCGGCCAATCCCTTGCGGGAGTCGCGGCCCCGTCCGCCCCGCCGCCGCCCCCGCCTGCGCCTGCCTCGGCTGCCTCGCCGCATCCCCGTGCGCTGGCTCGGGGCGGCCTCGCTGCTGCTGGCGGCGCTCTCCCTGGCCTGGTTCGTGCGCGGCCTCGCAGCGCCGGTGTTCCACTACGGCATGGGCGACAGCCTGCTGCCCGACGGCAGCTACCGGGTGGAGCGGGGCGCCCTGGACACCCTGCGTCCCGGCGAGCTGGTCCTGCTCGAGCGGGACGACCCCGAGGCGCTGTTGGCCCACGGCGCGCTGCTGCTGAGTCTAAGAGGGGTGGACGATCCACAGACTCTGCTCGCCGTGCAGCGGCGGATCCGCCACGATCAGGAGACCTTCGCGGTCTTCCCGGTGGTGGTGGTGGCCCTCGAAGAGCAGCGGCTCTCGGAGGGCCCCGATGGCCTGCTCGTGGACGGCGAGCCCAGCGAGGCGCTGCCCCCGCACACCTGGCCCACCCAGCCCCCGCTGCCCACCCTGCTCGACGCAGCGATCCCCGAGCGCCACGTCGCGGTCTGGGATCGGCTGCCGTACCCCGACGATCCCAGCCTGCACCTGCGGGTCGTGCCCCGCCACCAGATCATGGGGCGGCTCTCCCAGCGGAGCGAGGACGACGACGCCTTCGCGCTGGTGAGCTGGCCGCCGCAGCCGGAGGACACGCCGTGACCATCACCTTCGATCAGCTCGTCGCCGACGCCATCTCCGCGGGAGCCAGCGATCTCCACCTGACCGCGGGGCATCCCCCCGCTGTGCGGGTTGTCGGGGCCATCCAGCCTCTGGCCATGGGTGCCCTGTCGGCGGATGAGCTGGCGGCGGCCTTGATGGCCATCCTCGATCCCACGCAGGTGCGCGCCTGGGAGCAGACCCGTCGGCTCTGCTTCACCTGGACCCACCCGGAGCACGGCTACCTGCGGGTCAACATCTACAGCCACATGGGCCGCATGGAGGCCGCGGTGCGCATCAGCCCGCGGGAGCTGCCTGAGCTCGGGGAGCTGGGGGTGCCGGAGTCCATGGCCGAGCTGGTGCGCATGCCTCAGGGGCTGGTGCTCATCACCGGGGCCACGGGTCAGGGCAAGACCACGACCCTGCACGCCCTCATCCACCGGGTGAACCGGGAGCAGCGGCGCAAGATCATCACCATCGAGGACCCGGTGGAGTACCGCCACCCCGGTGGGCGCTCGGTCATCGTGCAGCAGGAGCTGGGTATCGACACCGACAGCTTCCACGGCGCGGTGGTGCACGCCCTGCGCCAGGACCCCGACATCCTCTGTGTGGGCGAGATGCGGGATCTGGACACCATCTCGGCGGCCCTGACCGCCGCGGAGACAGGCCACCTGGTGGTGGCCACCCTGCACACCACGGGGGCCGCGGGCACCATCTCCCGCATCGTAGACGTCTTCCCGCCCTACCAGCAGGAGCAGGTGCGCCTGCAGCTGGCCCTCACACTCCAGGGCGTCATCTCCCAGCGCCTGGTGCCCCGGGCCGACGGCTCCGGGCGGCTGCTGGTCTACGAGCTGATGATCACCAACGACGCCATCCGCTCCCACATCCGCACCAACAAGCTGCACCAGATCGCCTCGGTCATCCAGACCAACGCCCCGATGGGGATGCGCTCCATGGACCGCATGGTGCGCGAGGCGTGGCTCACCGGCGAGATCACCTACGAGACGGCCCACTCGGTGGCCAGCGATCCCAAGATCCTGAAGTGATCCCCGCCGAGGCTGATCTTCGTCGCCCTTCGGGGGAAGGGGAGGGGGATAGCTGATCCTCCCGCCCAGCCCGGAGTGCGTCATGACGTCTGCCATCCCCGCCCCCACCCTGCGCGAGCAGCCGGTCTCCGTCACCCGCCAGATGGCCGCCGCCCTCGGTCGCCTCCTGGCCGAGGCCAAGGCCAAGGGCATGACCCTGCACCACCTGGGGGCCGGCTATCCCCACCCGGAGGTCTCCGACCCCACCGCCTACATCTCCCAGAAGCGCGGCTACCTGGGGCATGTCTCCGGCGGTGACGACGGGGCCCTGCGAGCCCTGATGACCACCCTGTACGGCTACACCGACACCATGGGCCCGGCCCAGGCTCGGCAGACCTTCGCCCGGGTCTACGGTCACGACTTCGGTGTCGACATCGACCCCGACTGCGTGGTGCCCACCATCGGCGCCACCGGCGGCATCGCCATGATGTGCTCCATGTTCGAGCACAGCGGCGACCCCATCGCCTACATCGTGGACGCCCCCACCTACACCGGCCTCATCTCGAGGGCGCAGCTGTACGAAGGCGCCAGCTTCTACTCGGTCCCCATGGACGACGACGGCCCCGATCCTGTAGTGATGGGCCAGCAGATCGACCAGGCCCGGGCCGACGGCAAGGTCGTGGCCTTCTACTACACCGTCACCGACGGCCACAACCCCGGCGGCATCTCCTTCTCCCAGGCCCGCCGTGAGGCGATCCTCGAGGTCTGCCGCTCCCGCGGCGTGCTCATCGTGGAGGACGCGCCCTACACCTACATCTCCTACGAGGCCGCGGAGAACCGGCCCAAGCCCCTGGTGGCCATGGACCCCGACGCGGTGGTGCACCTGTTCACCGCCTCCAAGATCGGCCTGCCCGGCCCCCGGGTCGGCATGGCCATCGCCCAGGCCAAGGTGGAGCTGCCCGGTGGCAAGGTCGTGCCGGTCAAGAACCTGCTGCTCACCGAGGCCTCCGGCTCCATGCTGTTCCACAACCCCGAAGCTCTGCGCAGCTTCGAGGCCTACCTGCACGACGCCTCCATGGCCGAGCGCCCCAGCCTCTGGCCGGTGGCTGCCGCCAAGAACGCCGTGTACGGCCAGAACCGCAAGATCCTGCTGGATGGCCTGGACCACTACCTGGGCGATCACCCCGAGCTGTTCGCCTGGACCCGCCCCGGTGCCGGCTTCTTCTCGGTCTTCACCTTCCTCGACGGCCGGGTCCGCACCGACGCCGCCTTCGTCGAGCGCCTGGTCGCCGAGTACGGCGTGGTCACCATCCCCATGTTCGGCTTCTACTCGGCCGACGCCAAGGAGCGGGACCCGGACGTCGGGCTGAACCAGATCCGGCTGAGCTTCAGCTACAGCACCGGCGTGGGCGAGGCCCGCGTGGCGGAGATGCAGGCCGCGGTCGCGGCGTATGGCCGTGCGGTGCGGGAGATCTACGGGTTGGCGCCTATCGACTGATCGGCCGCCGCCGACGGGTCATCTCCCCCAGCACATCCCGCAGGAAGCTCCCCAGCAGCACCCAGGTGGAGCCCACACGCACGGGGACGTCCCCGACCCTGGCCGTGGCCCGGAGCCAGCCCAGGTCGCGGCAGCGGGGGCAGTGCAGCAGCTCGAGGCGCAGGGTGGGGAGCCCGGGGTGGGGGCGATCGATGCGGGCGATGCGGTCCGGGTCGGCCAGCTCGACGGCGGTGATCAGATCGTCGGCGTCGTCGAGGGGCAGGCGGGCGCTGGCCACGGTGGGCGGGCCGCCGCAGCTGGCGCAGGTCCTCAGGCGGCGGGCGCCGAAGATGCCGAAGGTCCCCAGCACGGCGGCGAAGGTGCCGGTGAAGAGCTGGGCGGCGGCCAGCCAGCCCGTGCCCGCGAGCCCGAGCGACGCCAAGGCCAGGCCACAGCTCGCGGTGAGGGCCGCCAGCACGATGCGCACCCGCCGACCACGCCGGGGGAAGCTGGGCTCTTCGCCCCTGGGCCCGACCCAGGTCGGGCCGTCGCTGGGCATGTCGCTGGGCATTCCCCTGCTCCGAGGGCGAGAGTCGTCGCCGGCCGCCTTGGGTGGCGGGCGCTACAGGGTAGCCCGTTGGCCTGGACGCGGGTCAACAGGGGGCGCATTCTTCGCACCACCCTGACGTGGGGTCGCCACCCCGCTCCATTCTCCCCTGCACGAGTTGATCATGATCCGAGCGAGCTTCCTCGTCCTGCTGTCCGTCGCCTGCGCTCCCACCACCGCTCCGGTCGAGTCGCCGGTGCCTGCTGCGGCGCCCTCCGCTGTCGCCCAACCCGCTGCCGAGCTCATCCCGCGGGATCTGTTCTTCGGCAACCCCGAGCGGGCCTCGGCCAAGATCAGCCCGAACGGCGCCTTGATCAGCTTCCTCGCGCCGGTGGACGGCGTGCTCAATGTCTGGGTCGGCCCGGCCGAGGACGTGGGCGCAGCCAAGCCCATCACCGCCGACACCCACCGCGGGATCCGCTGGTACGGCTGGGACTACTCGAGCGAGGCCATCATCTACGGCCAGGACACCGACGGCGATGAGAACTGGCACCTCTACCGGGTGCCCGCCGCTGGCGGCGAGGCGGTGGACCTGGTGCCCATCGACGGTGTCACCGTCCGCCCCATGGCCTCGAGCCCCGACCAGCCCGCGGCGATGATCGTCGGTGTGAACGACCGTGACCCCGCCCTGCACGACGTCTACCGCCTGGACGTCACCACCGGCGAACGCGAGCTGGTCTACCAGAACGACGAGGGCTTCGCGGCCTTCGTCATCGACCACGATCTCGAGCTGCGCCTGGGCGTGCGCATCACCCCGGAGGGCGGCGCCGCCTACGACAAGCCCGACTTCGAGCAGGACCCGCCCAGCTGGACCCCGATCCTCGAGGTCGCGCCCGAGGACGAGATGACCACCAGCATCTGGGGCTTCGACGCCAGCAACCAGGTGGTCTTCCTCTCCGACAGCCGCGGCCGGGACACCGCGGCGGCGGCCACCCTGGACCTGGACAGCGGCGAGCTGACCGTGCTGGCCGAGGACCCCAAGGCCGACGTGGCCGGCACGATGATGCACCCCACCGAGCACCGCATCGAGGCGGTGGCCTTCGAGTACGACCGCGAGCGCTGGGCGGTCCTCGACGAGTCCATCCAGGCCGAGCTGGACGTGCTCCACGCCCTCGAAGACGGTGAGCTGGCTGTGGTGGATCGCAGCCTTGACGACCGCCACTGGCTGGTGCTGTTCCACGACGACGACGGCCCGGTCAAGTACTACGCCTACGACCGTGAGACCGACGAGGCCCGCTTCCTGTTCACCAATCGCCCGGCCCTCGAGGATCTGGCCCTGGTGCCCATGCACCCGGTGATCATCCCCAGCCGGGACGGCCGCGAGCTGGTCTCCTACCTGACCCTGCCCGCCGGGGCGGACGCCGACGGCGACGGCAAGGCCGACGCCCCGGTGCCCATGGTGCTCGACGTGCACGGCGGGCCCTGGGCTCGGGACAGCTGGGGTTACAACCCCTACCACCAGTGGATGGCCAACCGCGGCTACGCGGTGCTGGCGGTGAACTTCCGCGGCTCCACGGGCTTCGGCAAGGACTTCGTCAACGCCGGCAACAAGCAGTGGGCCGCCACCATGCACGACGACCTGCTGGACGCGGTGGGCTGGGCCGTGGAGCAGGGCGTGACCACCGCCGACTCCGTCGCCATCTTCGGTGGCAGCTACGGCGGCTACGCCACCCTGGTGGGCCTGACCTTCACCCCCGAGGTCTTCGCCTGCGGCGTGGACATCGTGGGCCCCTCGAACCTGGTGACCCTGCTCGAGAGCATCCCCCCGTACTGGAAGCCGATGCTCGATCTCTTCGCGGTCCGCGTGGGCGACATCAGCACCGAAGAAGGTCGCGCCTTCCTCGAGTCCCGCTCGCCGCTGTTCCATGTCGACGCCATCACCAAGCCGCTGCTCATCGGCCAGGGCGCCAACGACCCCCGGGTCAAGCAGGCCGAGGCCGACCAGATCGTGGCCGCCATGCAGGAGCGGGAGATCCCCGTGACCTACGTGCTCTACCCCGACGAGGGCCACGGCTTCGCCCGCCCCGAGAACCGCATGTCCTTCAACGCGGTGACCGAGGGCTTCCTGGGTGAATGCCTGGGGGGTGGCGTGCAGCCGGTGGGCGACGACTTCGAGGGCTCGAGCATCCAGGTGCCCGCGGGCGCCGACTATGTCGAGGGTCTGGGGGCGGTGCTGCCGACCGAGTGATCGTCACGGCGCCGGGAAGAAGCTCGAGGCGTCCAGCACGGGCAGCTCCACGCTCTCGCCGATGGCAGGTGGTGTCCAGGGCACGGCCCGGTGGGCGCTCCAGGCCAGCCAGCGGTAGCTGGGGTCCTCCAGCGGACGCTCGAAGTGGAAGGCCACGGCGGTGGCGTCCCGGGCGTCGTTGATCGCCAGGATCTCGGCGTCGAAGTCCGGCATGTCGAACACCTCGCCCACCGAGAAGCCCAGGTCCGCGCGGCGCTCCAGCTGGTTGACCACGATGGCCAGCCAGCCACCCGGCATCTCCATGCGCAGGGTGTCGGCGTCCTCGCGGATCACCACGTGGTGGCCGTTGAAGGGGGACAGCAGCGCCACGCGGTCGGGCACCGGGCTGCCCTCGACGGTGCGCACCAGGGGGGTGTAGGCGGTGGGGAACTCGTGGCCGGTGACGTAGACGACCAGCTGCTCCTCGACGGCTGGATCGTCGGGCACGCTGTCGGCCCCGCCCCGGAAGATCTCCCCGAAGAGGGGGATGGTGCCGGTGCGGCCCAGCAGCAGCAGCGCCGCCAGGGGGATGTGCATCAGCAGCAAGCCCCCGGTGAGCCAGCGGCGGGGTCGGGACAGCCGGGGCTCGCCCCCGCCGATCCAGCCGGCCTGTTGGGCCTGCATGGCCAGCAGCGCGAAGGCGCCCACGCCGGTGAAGGCCAGCAGGCGGTCCATGGCGAAGGCGGCGGCCAGGGGGACGGTGGCCAGGCTCATGCCCAGGGCCCAGAAGCGGGCCTCGGCTGAGTCGCGCAGGGTGGGCCAGAGGTACCAGCCCAGCAGCAGGCAGGCACCCACCGCCATCCCCGTGAGGGCCATCCCCGCCGCGATGGGCAAGAACATCACGGCGTCCACGGGGGCCTGGAACCACTGACCCAGCTGCAGCTGGGGCCAGCGCTGGAGCAGGGCGATGGTGAAGCCGACGGGATCGTAGCCGGGGTCCAGGTAGAGGCCCGAGCCCTTGATGCCGTAGCCCAGGGCGTTGTAGAGCAGGCGCCAGGCCACCACCAGCGCGGCGTAGGGCGCGATGCCGGTGAGGCGCCGACCCCAGCCCCCGCGGTCGAGGGTGAGCTGCCATGCCACCAGGTAGGCGGCGGCACCCAGGGTGGCCTCGCCGCAGAACAGCCCGACGGTCATGGTGCCCAGGGCCGCCGCCAGCCACGGCAGGCCGCCGCCGCGGCGCCAGCGCATGTGGGCCAGGAAGGCCAGCCCGCCCACCACCATGGAGATGAGCGCGTGGCGATTGGCCAGCCAGGCGGCGTTCATGGCGTGGGCGTCTTCGACCGCGAACAGCAGCGCGGCGAGGCCCACCAGCGCGCCGGCCCGGGGATGGATGCGCCGGTAGGTCAGCGCGGTGACCAGGATGGACAGGGCGTACCACAGCAGGCTGTGGGCGTGCTGCAGCACGAAGCCCCGGGGCGCGACGGCGTGGTCGGCGATGTGTGTGAGCACCGAGACCGGCCGGAGCAGCGCGATGCTCATGTCGGGATCGGCCCACCATGTGACCATGCCCTGGGCCTTCAGGACATCCATCGGCAGGCCGCCGGGGATGAAGTTGTACATGTGGAGGATGGGGGGCAGGCCCTGGCCCATGGGCCCGGTCTGCTGCAGCTGCACCCACCACAGGTAGTCGTCGCCCACCAGGCCGGCGAAGAGCGCGGGGGCGCAGAGCAGCACCCCGATGATGGCTGCCAGCCAGGGGAAGCGGGGGTGGGCCAGCAGCTTCATGGACGCGTCCTCGGGATCCGATAGGTCGGGGAATCTTAGCAGCCCGGAGCCCTCCGGTGACCAGACCGACACAGCTCGTCCTGCACGGCGCCCACGCCCACAACCTGCGCGGCGTGGATCTGGCGCTGCCCCACGACGCGGTCACCGTGATCACCGGCGTGTCGGGCTCGGGCAAGAGCTCCCTGGCGGTGGATTCCCTGCTGGTGGAGGCCCGCCGTCGCTACCTGGGGGCGGTGGCCGGGCCGGCGGTGCACCGCCTCGGCAAGCTGGGACGCGCGCACGTGGAACGGGCCGAGGGCCTGCGCGCCGGTGTGCTGCTGGGACAGAGCCGCCCCGGTGGCGGGCCTCGCTCCACCGTGGGGACCGTGAGCGGCCTGCTCGAGCTGCTGAGGCTGCTCATGGCCCGGGTCGGGTCGCGGCTGTGCCTGGCCTGTGGGGCTCCCCTCGACCGCGCCACCCGCTGTGAGGCCTGCGGTCTCGAGGCCCCGCCCCTGCTGGCCGGCCTGCTCAGCTTCAACCGCAGCGACGGCGCCTGCCCTGGCTGCCGAGGGTTGGGGGTGCAGGACCGCGTGGATCCGGGACTGCTGGTGGCCGACGCCTCGAAGAGCCTGCGGCAGGGGGCCCTGGTGCCCACCACACCCAAGCCCTACATCGTCTACTCCCAGGTCACGATGGAGGTGCTCGACATCGTGTGCCAGGCCCACGGCTTCACGGTGGACACCCCCTGGGAGCAGCTCAGCGACGTGCAGCGTCGGGTGATCTTCTACGGCAGCGACGCGGTGGTCGTGCCCTTCGGCAAGCACCCCATCGAGTCCCGCATGCGCTGGTCGGGCATCACGGCTCGCCCCCGGGAGGAGGGTCACTACAAGGGCATCATCACCACCATCCAGGGCATCCTGACCCAGAAGCGCAACCCCGGGGTCCTGCGCTTCGTGCGCTCGGTGCCCTGCGAGGCCTGCGACGGCGCCCGGCTGGGGCCCGAGGCGCGGGCGGTGACGCTGGATGGGCTGGGCCTGCACGGCTGGTGTCGGCTGCCCCTCGACCGCGCCCGACGCCGCCTCATCGACCTCGGGTTGGACACCCGGACCGCGGTCGTCGCGGCACCGATCCGGGACGAGCTGTGCCAGCGCCTGGGTGACCTGGTGGAGCTGGGCCTCGGGCACCTCGCGCTCGCCCGCCCCACCGACAGCCTCAGCGCCGGCGAGGCCCGTCGGGTCCAGCTGGCCAGCTGCCTGGCCGGCGGCCTGTCCCGCATGCTCGTGGTGTTGGACGAACCCTCGGCGGGCCTGCATCCCAGCGAGCTGTCCCGGCTCCGGGGCGTGATCGAGCGGCTCAGGGGGCTGGGGAACACCGTGGTGCTTGTGGAGCACGATCCGGCGCTGGTGGCGGCGGCGGATCATCTGGTCGAGGTCGGCCCGGGGGCCGGCAGCGCGGGGGGCACCCTCTGTCACGCTGGGCCCCCGTCGGGCCGCTCCCTGACCGCGGAGCTCGAGCCGCCGCGATCCCGGGAACGCCGCGGCGTCGGGCAGATCGTCCTGCGCGGCGCCTGCGCCCACAACCTGAAGCATGTCGATGTATCGATCCCGGTCGGCTGCCTCGTGGGTGTGGCGGGCGTGTCGGGAGCGGGCAAGACCAGCTTGGCGGTGACCACCCTGGCCAGGGCGGCTCAGGCGGCGCTGGGCATCACGGCCCCTCCGGCCGGCGAGCATGCTGGCATCACCGGGCTCGGGCCAATCCGCGGCGTGGAGCTGGTGGACGCGGCCCCCATCGGGCGCACCCCCCGGAGCAACGCGGCGACCTACACCAAGCTCTTCGACGCCGTGCGCAAGCTCTTCGCTGCCCTGCCTGCCAGCAAGGAGCGCGGGTTCCCGGCGTCGCGCTTCTCGTTCAACACCCGCGGTGGGCGCTGCGAGCGCTGCGAGGGCGCCGGGAGCCTGAAGCTCGGCATGCACTTCCTGCCCGACGTGCACCTGCCCTGTCCCGAGTGCGGCGGCCGGCGCTTCGACCACGAGACCCTGGCGGTGCGCTTCCGGGACCACAGCGTGCACGACGTGCTCGAGGCCTCGGTGGACGAGGCGCTGGTGCTGTTCCGGGACCAAGCACGGATCGCCCCCATGCTCGACGCCCTGCGCCTGGTGGGCCTGGGCTACCTGCCCCTGGGGCAGCCGGCGACCACCTTGAGCGGTGGCGAGGCCCGGCGCGTGAAGCTGGCTGCGCACCTGGGGCGTCCCCCCCGGGGCCCCACCCTGTTCGTCCTGGACGAGCCCAGCATCGGCTTGCACCCCGCCGATGTGTCGGTGCTGGTCTCGGCGCTCCAGGGCCTGGTGGACGCAGGGCACACGGTGCTGGTGGTGGACCACGACCGCTGGCTGCTGGACGCCTGCGATCACGTGATGGTGCTCGGCCCTGGGGGAGGCGAGGCTGGCGGCCGCCTGGTGGCCGCGGGCGCTCCGGCTGATGTGTTGCACGATCCGGATGCGTCGCCCACGCCTGAGCTCGGGCCGGGGAAGGGCGCCCCTCCCGACAGCATCGAGCTCCGCGGCGTGCGGACCCACAACCTGCGGGGGATCGACCTGGACATCCCCCACGATGCCCTCACCGTCATCACCGGTGTGTCGGGTTCGGGCAAGTCGTCCCTGGCCTTCGACACCCTCCACGCCGAGGCCTGGCGGCGCTTCGGCGAGAGCCTTCCCGGGGAGGCCCGCCGACGCCTGGCGCGCCTGCAGCGCCCGCGGCTCGACGAGGTCCGCGGTCTGGCCCCCACGGTGGCGGTGGGGCAGCGCGGCCTCGGTGCGTCCCCTCGCTCGGTGGTGGGCACGGCGGCCGGTCTCCTGCCGGTGCTGCGCCTGCTCTGGTCTCGCTTCGGCACGGCTTGGTGCCCCGACTGTGAGCTGCCGGTGAACGGGCGATGTGTCGGCTGTGGCGCCACCGCGCCCGCCCTCAGCGCCGGCCACTTCTCCTTCAACCGGGAGCTGGGCGCCTGCCCGGCCTGCGACGGCCTGGGTGTCCGCTTGGTCTGCGATCCGGAGCGCCTCGTCAGCGACCAGGATCGCAGCCTCTGGGACGGGGCCATGGATGGCAGCAAGCTCGGTCGCCACCTGGGGGAGCCCGACGGGCAGCACCTGGCGACCCTCGCGGCGGCGGGTGAGAGCCTGGGCCTCGCCCTCCGTGGGCCCTGGCGCGCCCTCTCCCCCGAGGCCCGGGCGCTGGCCCTGGAGGGCAGCGGAGATCGCGCCTACAGCGTGCGCTGGCGCTACAAGCGGGGCAAGCGTGAAGGAGAGCATCGCTTCGAGGGGCCCTGGATCGGGCTGCTGGCCCTGGTGCAGGAGGCCTGGGATCGGGACCACGACACCCGGCGAGGCCACGCGCTGGCGCCGCTGATGCACGAGCAAGCCTGCCCCCTGTGTCAGGGGGAGCGGCTCGCCCCATGGCCCCGGGCCGTGCGCTTCGGTGGGCTCCGGCTTGGCCGGCTCTGTGCCCTCCCCCTGGACGCGCTCGCGGAGCGCCTCGAGGCCTGGGCCCGTGGCGATGGGCTGGAGCACGGTCAGGTCGGCGCGACCGAGGATCTGCGCCAGCGGCTCTCCGCCGGGGTCGGCACCCTGCGCCGCCTCGGCCTCGGCTACCTGAGCCTCGACCGGCGCAGCGACTCCCTGTCCGGGGGGGAGGCGCGGCGCCTGCAGCTGGGGGGCCTGCTCGGCAGCGAGCTGGCGGGCCTGTGCTGCGTGCTCGACGAGCCGAGCATGGGGCTGCACCCCCGGGACGTCCAGGCGCTGATCGCCGAGCTGCGTCGGCTGGTGGCCCTCGGGCAGACCGCGGTGGTGGTGGAGCACGAGCTCGCCATCGTGCAGGCCGCCGACCACGTGGTGGAGCTGGGGCCCGGCGCGGGAGCCGGGGGTGGCGCTGTGGTGGCCGCGGGGCCACCCCAGGCCCTGGGGGCTGCCAGCCTCACGGGGGCCTGGTTGCGGGGCGAGCGCCGCCTCCCGCGACGAGCCGCGGGAGCCCTGGATGGCGTGCCCATCGCGCTGTCCGGGGTGGTGCGACACAACCTCGTGGATCTGGATGTGTCACTGCCCACCGGCGGGCTCATCGGCCTGGCGGGCGTCTCTGGCAGCGGCAAGTCCACGCTGCTGCGTGAGGTCCTCGAGCCCAGCCTGCGGCAGGGCGCGCCGGTGGCCTGCGCGGCGCTGGCTGGCCACGAGCCCTTCGCGCGGGTGGTGCTCGCCGACGCGGGTCCCATGGGCAGCTCCCCGGTCAGCACGCCGGCGACCCTGGCTGGGCTGCTGCCCCTCATCGGGTCGTGGTTCGCCCGCAGCCCCGAAGCCAAGGCCGCGGGGTTGAGCCGAGCGGCCTTCAGCTACACGAGCCCCCGTGGGCGCTGCCCGGCCTGCAAGGGCCTGGGGCGCGAGGCCGTGGGCCTCGAGCTGTTGGCGGACGCCTGGCTCCCCTGTGAACGCTGCCACGGCAGCCGGTATCGGGGCGAGGTCGCGGCGGTGCGCGTGGATGGCCTGGGCATCGTCGATGCGTTGGGTCTGTCCATCGCGGAGGCCGCCGCGCGCTTCGCCGGGGAGGCCCGCTTGGTGAGTCGTCTGACCGCGCTCGAGCGCCTGGGCCTGGGCTACCTGCGCCTGGATCAGCCCACCCCGACCTTGAGCGGGGGTGAGCGGCGTCGCTTGCGCCTGGCCCTGGCGATCCTGGACAGCGGCGAGGGGATGACGCTCTTCCTGCTGGACGAACCCAGCGCCGGGCTGCACCCCGAGGATCGGGGGCGCCTGCTGGCGCTGCTCGACGAGCTGGTGACTGCCGGCCACACGGTGGTCATGGTCGAGCATGACCCCCGCATGCTCGTGCGCTGTGACCACATCGTCGAGCTCGGGCCCCACGGGGGCCCCGGGGGTGGGCGGATCGTGGCCCAGGGGGCCCCGGAGGCCATCGCGCGGGCCGGCACCGCCACCGGAGCTCAGCTCGCTCCGTTGCTCCTGGAGGTCTCGTGAGCATCCTTCGCGACATCGATCCCGCCGCGATGCAGGCCGGCGCGCCGGTGATCCTGGCCGTCAACCCCGTCGAGTACCACGGTCCTCACCTGAGCGTGCACAACGACGCCTTGCTGGCCAAGGGCCTCGCGGAGCGACTGCTCGGGGCCCTCAGGCAGCGGGGCCACGACTGGCCCTGGCTGTTCGCCGGAGAGCTGGGGGTCGGGGTGGATCCCGTGAAGGGGCCGGGCTCGGTCATCGTGCCTTACCGGACGGTGAAGGCGCGGCTGGCCCAGGCCTGCGCCGAGCTGGTGGCGGCGGGCGCGCGGCGGGTGATCCTCACCACCTTCCACGGCAGCCCCCTGCACAACCTGGCCATCGACGGCGCGGCGCGCTGGCTGGTGTCCCGGGGCATCCCCACATTTACGCCGATGAACCTGCTGCTGCAGGAGCTGATGCATGTGTCGGCGGAGCGGCTGCCGGGGGCCATCGAGACCGTCCCTGACGGGGATGAGCGCGCCCTCGTCGCAGCCCGGATGCCCTTCGACATCCACGCTGGGTTCCTGGAGACCAGCCTCTCGCTGCTGCTGGCACCGGAGACCGTGGGCGACCACCGCGGGGTGCCACCCTGCCCGCTGCTCGAGCCCGCCCCTGGTCCGCTGCGGGGCGCGCGCCTCGCGTCTCGGCTCGGGCTCACCGGTCTGTCCCAGGAGCTCGCCTTCATGGCGAGGGGGCTGGGCTGGTACGGCCTCCGGCCCTTCCCGGGCTACTCGGGGGCTCCCCACCTGGCGAGCGCCGAGGCGGGCCTGGCCTTGGTGGACCAACTCATGCGGCTTATGGCCGACGCCGCGGTGGCCTGCCTGCTGGGCCGCGGGCCCAACCCGCCACCGGCCCTGGCCTGGGTGGGGCCCGCCACGCTCTGGGGACGCATCCCGCGCTCGAGCGCGGTGGTCGAGCCGTGATCCTCAGTCCGCCTTGGGCAGGAACCAGACATTGCTGATGAGGCCACCCTCGACCTGGTAGATGGCCACCGCCCGCACCGGCTCGCCGCCGCGGATGCCTCGCACCAGCTCGAGGTCGATCACGAACTCCCCGATGACCGTGCGCTGCTCGATGTGGATCTTCAGCTCGGGGCTCGCGGCGAACATGGTGCTGTAGGTCTCCCGCATGGCCTCCTGGCCCTCGGCGATGAGCTCGCCGCTGGGGTGACGCCAGAGCTTGGCGTCCGGGGTGTAGGTGGCCAGGAACCCGTCGATGTCCCGGGCCCCGTAGGCCTCGACCTGGGCCTGGACCACGTCGGCGGCGGTGGGAGGCACCAGGTCGGCGGGGTCGATGCTCTCGCCACCAAGCACCACCCGGTGGATGTGTCGCAGCTGTGTCAGGTCCTGCAGGGGGTCGCCGTCGAGGATCAACAGGTCGGCCAGCTTGCCGCGCTCGAGGGTGCCGATCTCGGGTTCCTCGGCGAAGACCCGGGCCGCGTCGCGGGTGGCGGCGAGCAGCACCAGCTGGTTGTCCATGCCCTCGGACATCAGCTCGATCTCCCGGTGCACGCTGGGGCCGTGCAGGGTGCCGATGTTGCCGGCGTCGGTGCCCAGGGCCACGGGGACACCCGCCAGCGCCAGGTCGAAGAGGTTGACGGCCATGACGGGCTGGCGCTCCCGCAGGCGCGCGACGCGGGCCTCGTTGGTCGCGATGGCTCCGTCGTCCAGCGTGGCCAGGGCCAGCTCGTCCCAGCTGTGCATCACCCAGGGGTCGCCCAGGCTGTGCTCCATCGGGGAGAGATCGAGCCGATCACCCAGCACCTCGGCGTAGCCCTCGTAGACCACGATGGTGCCCGTGACGACGGTGCCCCGCTCCTTCAGCAGGGCGATGAACGCCTCGTCCACCACGGTGTCGTCGATGCTGTGCACCAGGATGTCGGCGCCGGCCTCGACCGCGGCGCGCGCGGTCTCGAGCTGGGTGGCGTGCACCGCCACGCGCACGCCCCCGCGGTGGGCCTCGTCCACCACGGCCTGGACGATGGGCAAGCCGGGGGCGATGCCTTCTTCGGGGTCGAGGATGAACCAGACCTTGATCAGATCCGGGCTCCGCGCCAGCTGTTCCTTCACGAGCTCACGGGCGTGGTCGGGGCTGTCGGCCTTGATGATCGGCGGGTCGCCGAGGTCCAGCTGGGGGCGGGAGACGGTGGAGATCAGGGGGCCCGCCACCGCCACCCGGGGCGCGTGCTCGCTCTGATGGGCCTGCTCCCGGGCCTCGAAGTTTCGGAATGGACCGCCCACATCCACCACGGCGGTCACACCGCTGGCGAGGGTGCGGGCGAAGGTGGCGTCGAGCTGTCCCCAGGCGTGCTCCTGGTCGCTCTCGTAGGACCGCATGGCGGTCAGATCGATGATGTCGGGGCGGGTGTACAGGCCGCCGGTCTGGAAGAAGTGAACGTGGGTGTCGATCAGCCCCGGCACGATGTAGCGCCCGCTGTGGTCCAGCACCGTGGCGCCCTTGGGGATCTTTACGGCGTCTCGTTGCCCCACACGGTGGATGCGGTCGTCCTTGATGAGCACGGTGGCGTCCGGGATGGGCTCGGAGCCCGTGCCATCCCACACGGTGGCCCCTACGATTGCGGTCCAGTCGGCGGCGGAGGCGGGGGAGGCCAGCAGCAGGGAGACGGCCGAGCCGATCAGCAGGGTGCGGACGGGGGACATGGGGACCTCGGGCAGGGGGGAGGGTCCGCTAATGCGCTGGTGAGGCGCTGTCCGGGCGCCGAGTATCGACACGTACGCGTCGGCGCATCCGGCCTGGCGTGCGCGGGCCCGGTGCGCAGCTTCCCTGGGCAGCACATCGGTGGAGGAACGACATGAAGTCCATGTGGAACAAACGCTTTGGCGAGGAACCCGCCCTCTATGGCGAGGCTCCCAACGTCTTCCTCAGGTCGGTGGCCGATCGCTTCCCGGAGGGCGGGCGCCTGCTGGCACTCGCCGAAGGGCAGGGCCGCAACGCCATCTTCCTGGCTCGCCGGGGCCACCCGGTGGTCGCCGTGGACAGCGCCGGGGTCGCCATGGCGCAGCTGTCCGTGAGCGCCGAGCGCGAGGGATTGTCCATCGAGACCGTCGTGGCGGACCTCGGGGAGTTCGAGCCCGATCCGGGCTTCGCCGGCGCCTACGCCACCTTCGCCCACTTGGTGCCCGTCCTCCGAGACCGCGCCTACCGTCGAGCCTGGGACGCCCTGGCTCCCGGCGGCGTGTTCGTGGTGGAGGCATTCACCCCCGACCAGCTGGGCCGGGGAACGGGCGGGCCGCCGCGGCTGGACTTCCTCTTCGGCGCCGCCGAGCTCCGCGCGCTGCTGCCCGAGGCCCACTTCGCGCTGCTCGAGGAGGTCGAGGTCGAGCTGGACGAGGGCCCGCTGCATCGCGGCCTGGCCGCTGTGGTCCGGATGGTGGCGGTCAAGGACTGACCGGAACGCCGAATCCCGCGGGCGGGGGCCTGATGAGCGGATAGATCACCCGCCCCACCGTCCCTCGGATCCCGCGATGACCACCCTGCTGCCGCTGCTCTTGCTCGCCACGGCGGGCCTCGCCCAGGACGCCCCCCCGGCCCCCTTCGAGCCGCTCCCGCTGCTCGAGCCCCTGCCCCTGCACGGCGAGCCCTGGGCCCTCGAGGTGCACAGCTACGTGCTGCCACCCCAGGACGTCTCTTGGCTCGAGAGCACCGATGCCTTCCGGTCCTGCGTGCTCGACGGCGTGTTCGAGCCCGGCGGCTCCCCCAGCTACACCCTCGGCGCCTGCCCCCAGGCCATGGGGCCCGTCGCCCTCGAGGCCACCCGCACCTGGCGCATCGAGCCGGCCCCGGACGCCGAGCCCGACGGCCCCACCCGCTTCCAGGTCCGCTACGTGGTGCGCTACTCCGAGACCCTGGCGACCATGACCACCCACGCCACCCTCGACCCGGGCGCCGAGGCCGCCTTCGACGGCTACGCAGGGGTCCCCGGGGTCAAGCTGGTTCACCCGGCGCAGCTCACCAAGCTCAAGCAGCCCAAGCTGCCCAAGGCCTCCAAGAAGGCCGGCATCACCCCGCCCATCTGCCAGGTCCAGCTCGATGTGGACCCCGGGGGAGAGCCCCACGACGTGGTGGTGCTCGACTGCCCCGAGGGCCTGGTCGAGGCCGCCCGCAAGGCCGCCACCAAGGCCAGGTACACCCCCATGGTGGTCGATGGCATGACCCAGGTGGACGAGATCACCATCGCGGTGCCCTTCCGCTGATGCGCGTCCTGCACCTGGCCGACACCCACCTGGGCACCTGGCTGCGGGCCCACGGCGCGCCGGAAGGCTGGTCCAGGGCCGACGAGCACGCCGAGGCCTTCGAGCGCGCGTTGGTGCCCGCCCTGCGGGGCGAGGTGGATCTGGTGGTGCACGCCGGTGACCTCTTCGACTCGCGCACCCCCAGCCGCAAGCTGGTGCGCTGGACCAGCACCGTGCTCGAGCAGGTGGCCGCCCGGGTGCCGGTGGTGCTCATCCCGGGCAACCACGATCCGGCCTCACTGCTGAGGCGCTTCCGGATGCCGCCGCCGGGCCTGCACATCATCGACGCACCCTCGCGCCTGCGCTTCGGCGATCTCACCATCGCCGCGCTGCCCTTCAAGCGCACCGTCGCGGGCTTCCAGCGCGCGGCGGCGGACGCCGTCGGCCCAGGCGCCGATGTGCTCCTGCTGCATCAGGCCGTGAGCGGATGCTCGGTGCCCCGCTTCGTCTTCCGCGTGGGCAAGCCCGCTGGCACAGTGGGCGAAGAGCACCTGCCGGTCGGCCCGCGCTGGGCCATGGGGGGCCACCTGCACCCCCGCCAGCGGGTGCGCATCGGTGACATCGAGCTGGTCTACCCGGGGGCCACCGTCCGCACCGCGGCGGCGGAAGGCCCCGCACCCAAGGGCTACGCCCTGTGGGAGTTCGGGCGCCGGGTGCGCTGGCGCTTCGTGGATCTGCCCGAGCGCCCCTTCCGCATCGTGCGGTCCATCGCCGACCTCGACGCGGTGGGGACCGACGAGCTGGTGCGCGTCAGCGACCGGGACCACTACGCGGAGCTGTTCCACGCCTGCCGGGCGCGGGGCGCCTGGGTGGTCGGTCGCGGCGCCCACGAGCGCCCCCGGGAGCGCCGCGAGCGTCCCCCACAGCAGAAGCTCTTCCGCGCTTAGTCCTTCGCCAGCAGCTCGTAGGCCCCCAGCAGGTGGACCACGCCCAGCGCACCCTCGCGCAGGTGGCGGCGGGTGCGGATCACGGCGACCTCGAGCCGACCGGCCCCGGGATCGGTGGGGGCGACGGCCTCGGCGGCCAGGCCCCAGGCGTCCATGCCCTGCTGGCGGGCCATCCACAGGGTGCGGGGGAGGTGGTAGCCCTGGGTGATGAACACCACCGGCTGCCAGCTCGGGGCCCGCACATTGGCGAGGGTGCTGTTGCCGAAGGGGTCCACGCGCACCCGGTCCGGCGCCACCCCCCGCGCCACCAGGGCGGCGGCCAGCTCGCGGGCCGCGGCGTTGGCGGGCTCGTGACCGCTGACCACGAACACCACGCCAGCTTGGGTCGCGGCCAGCGCCGCGGCGGCCTCCACCCTCTGCAGCGCCACCGGCGAGGGATCACCGGGACCGTAGACCCGGGCCCCCATCACGCATGCCTCCGCCATGGGGGGCAGCACCGCCGGGTCGGAGACGATGCGGTCGCCCACCGAGGCGTGCAGCCACGCGAGCATCGCCAGCGGCGAGGCCAGCAGGGCGGCGACGGTGAGGAGGGCGGCCTGGAGCAGGCGGCGGGGCAGGGGAGGCATGGGAGGGGGGGCGGGGCGGGGCGTTGAGGCTATGTTGCGGGCGGTGGGTGCTCCGTGTGAGATCGGGGCGTCGCACTCGGAGAACCCATGAAGCGTGGCATCGGCATCCTCTGTATCCTTCAGGGCGCGGTCTACGTGGCCCTGGCCGTGTTCCTGGGCCCCCGCTGGCTGCCCCTGTACGGGGTGCTGGGCGTGGCCGCGGCGCTGCAGCTCGGCGCGGGCGCCATGGTGCTGTTTGGCCGGCCAGCGGCCCCCTGGGTGCGCTACGCGGCCATCGGATCCCTGGTGGCGGTGACCATCGTGGTCGGGCTCTACCTGCAGGCCGGGTCCCACGCGATCCTGCACTTCGCCAAGGTGGGGGCCGGCATGGGCTGGGCCGTCGTCGGGGGTGTGGTGGCGGCGCTGCCCTGGCTCTTCTTCGTGCCTGTCTGGCAACTGGTGGAGGTGGGCCTGGGGCGACGATGGGGGGCGGCCAGCGCAGTAAGCCTGCTGGTCGCCCTGGTCCTGCCCACCGCGGTCCACATGGGCCACCAGGCTCCCATCGAACGCTACCCCGCCCATGACGGCGCCGCGGCGGCGGCGTGGCTGCACGCCCAGTGGCGGGGTGAACCTGCCACGGCGCCGAGCGGCGAGGGTCCAGCGCTGCTGGTCGTCTCGGTGGTGCAGGAGAGCCGCATCCTGGACAAACAGGTGCTCGAGGGGGACAGCCTGTCGTCGGCCCTCGAGAGCTGGCGCGTACCCAGCCTGCTCCCCGAGGCTGCGCTGTACGTCGATGTGGCCACGGCCGAGCACCGCCTCGGCACCCCCTGGATCTCCGCCTCGGGGGTCGCTCTGCTGCCCCTGGGGGAGCACGGGATCCGGGCCAAGGCTCGCACCGTCGGTACCCTCGAGCTGTGGCGCTCCAAGGCCGTTCGCCGCGCGGAGCTCACCCCAGAGCTGCGGGTCGGGGCCATCGATCTGCGCAAGGTGCCCGGCGGCGACGCCATCAGCGCGGTGCGCTTCTCCAGCTGGCTGGCGGGAGCCGACGGCGTGATCGCGGTCCAGCGCACCTGGGCCGCCCCCCCGGAGCTCAGCGCCGACGCGGTGCTCGAGGCCGCGGTGGCGGGGGCCGAGATGGTCGTGCGCAACCAGACCCCCGACGGCCGCTTCGCCTACATCGTCAAGGGGCCCAGCGGCGATCTGGGCAAGGGCTACAACTACCCGCGGCACGCGGGCACCGCCTGGTACCTGGCCCGGGCCGCCAGCCGCACCGGGGACCCCGAGCTCGCCGCCGCCGCGCGGCTGTCCATCGACCACCTGGGGGAGCGCACCTTCGAGACCACCGAAGGCCGCGCCTACATCCTCGATCCCGCGCGCACCGACGGAAAGTCCTGGGTGGGCACCACCTCCCTGGCGCTGCTGGCGGCGCTGGAGCTGGACTACCGCCCGGACCTGCAGGCCTCCTGGAGCGCTCAGGTGCTGTCGGCGGTGAACGACGAGGGTGTCGTGGTGGCCAACTTCGACATCGACAGCGCCAGCTGGCCAGTCCAGAAGCGCATCTCCTACGCCCAGGGCCAGGGGACCCTCGCGGTGGCGGCGGCTGCGCGGGCGGGGCTGCCGGGGGCTCAGGACGCCCTCGAGCGCATCGGCGAAGGCTGGGAGGGCCACTATTGGCCGGTGCCGGCGGGCCGCATGTTCACCCTGGGTGAGCACTGGTCCTGCTCGGCGGCCCTGGTGGCCACCGAGGCCCTGGGGCGCCCGGTGGGTTGGAACATCTGCGAGGGCTACCTGAACCGCGACCGCTTCGCGGTGCCCGACCACCACGGCCCCGTGCAGGCGGTGGCCGGTGCCGCCGGTGGTGGCGCCGAGGCCGTGATCGCCCGGGCCGAGTACGACCGCCGCCGGGGAGTCCGCGGGCGCTGGTTCGACGACTCGATGGCCTACGCCCGGCTCTTCCTGGCCTCGGCCTATCGCCCCGGCGACAGCCCCCTGCTGGGCCGGCCCGGCCGCCTCATCGGCGGCTTCCGGGACAACCCGGTGAAGCTCGACGTGCAGGTGGACGCCGTGCAGCACATCGGCTGCGCGCTGTTCGGCATCGAGCGGCTGCTGCGGGACCAGGATCTGCCCGGTGGGAGCCCGTGATCCGGGTCGAATGAAGCGGCCGGCCTCGCCGTCGGTGGGGGGCCCCGCAGGGAGGGGCAGGAGGTGTGCATGTGGCCGATCTTGATGACCGCCCTCCTGGCGTCGTCGCCCCAGGCCGGTGAGCCGGACCTGGTGCTGCATGGTCCCGCGCGGGACACGGAGATGACCCTCGAGAAGGGCGACTGGCTGCGCATCGACCTGACCCGGCCCAGCTGCGACTGGGAGCTGACCGAGCTGTCCGGAGGGCTGGCGTTGGTGGAGCAGGCCGGCAATGTCTTCGACCTCGAGGCCACGCGGGTGGGTGCCGCCAGCTTCACGATGCTGCTGCACTGCGGAGAGCGCACGCTCACCCCCCAGCCCTGGAGCGTCACGGTCCTGAGCGCCCGGCAGGCGCGGGGGTCGGGCGCCAGCATCCGGGCCACCGAGCTGATCGGGAACTGCTCGCCCACCATCGAGCAGCCGGATCGCGAGCGGCGCCCTGGGCGGCCCATCGCGGCCCAGGTCCACCTGTTCCATGGCGAGGTCGGTGTGATGGAGGCGCCGGATCCTGCCCACCCGGCCTTGCTCGAGGTCCTCGAGCTGGACGGCACGGCGCCGGCGGAGCTCGAGCTCGAGCCGGGCCGCTACACCGCCCTGCTGGTGCGCGACGGCGCCATCATCGAGGACGGCATCCGGTCGTCGGGGGGTGTGCGGAGCTACCGCAGCTTCGTGGTCTTTCCCGGCCGCACCACCGAGGTGGTGGTCCGCGACAAGCGGCGTGCCGAGTACTGAACGGCCGGCGCATTGCGCGCGCGCTAAGGGGCCCGGGCATCACCCTACGGAGTGCCGCCATGCTCGTCCTGCTCTCGCTGCTCGCCTGCACGATGGACCCGATCGACACCGAAGGGCCCGGCCTTCAGCACACGGCGGAGCCAGAGCCCGTCCTGGCCACCCTCGACCTGCGCAACGCGGTCACCGGGGCCGGGGCCCAGGGGCTCGAGGTCGGCTTCCCCGATGGCGCGGTGACCACGGGGGCCGATGGCCTGGCAGCCGGCGAGATCCCGGCCTGGGGATCGTTCGAGCTGACGGTCTCCGGCGAGGGCTACGTGGACCACGTGGTCTTCGGTCCGGCGGGTGATGAGGACTTCGGCTTCATCACCTACGTGGCGTCCCAGGCCATCACCACCCAGGTCCTCGCCATGCTCGGCAGCTCCTGGGACGCGGGCACGGGCTTCGTGGTGGTGGGTGTGGACTACGCAGCGGACCTGTCCCCGGTGGAGGGCGCCACCGTCAGCCTCTCGGCCGACCACGGCGAGCCCTTCGTGTTCGCGGGTTCGTCACCGGCGCTGGGTTCCACCATTCCATCCGGCGGCATGGGCTTCGTGTCCTTCCCCAGCGTGGCCCTGGGGGACAGCGAGGTCACGGTGGAACCCCCCAACGGCGTCAGCTGCGTGGCCCACCCCAGCGGTGGGGTGATGCCCCCGGTGCCGGTGCTGGCCGACACGGTGACCGTGCTGGCGTTCCACTGCGACTAGCGTCGAATCTTCGACGATCGGTTCGACACTTCGACGGTTGAGCGCCCGAAACACGGCGTTCGACCGTCCGCGAGCCCCGGCACGGGGTTTGCTTCTGTTGAGGGAGATCCCCCAAACGGAGGTCTCCATGCAAGAGCTGGCTTGGCACATGATGCTTCGCCTCGACGACGATCGAGTCCTCGCACCCAGCGTGCACGACCGTCGGCTGCTCGCCCGCACGGTCTACCGCATCGCCGATGAGCGAGGGCTGCTGTGCTTCGGCGCGGCTGACACCCACCTGCACCTGGTGGTGCTCTGCTCGCGGGAGAATGCGGGGCGCCTGGCCCAGCAGCTGGGCGTGGCGCTGCGGGCCCAGCTGCACATCCCGGTACCCTTCGCGCCGGCCCGCATCGTGGAGGTGCGCGACCAGCACCACCTGCGCAATGTGTTCCACTACGTGCTCGGGCAGCGGGGGCGCCACGGGCTCCACAGCGATCCGTTCCTGGACGCCTCCAGCCTGCCGGAGCTGCTGGGCCTGCGCGTGCTTCGCACGGACAGCGGGGACCTGGTGCGGGAGCTGCTCCCGCGGGTCTCGCGGCGGGACCTGCTGCGGCACCTGTCGCTGGAAGCGCTCGAGCCCTGCTCGGCCCTGGTCGCGCCGCTGGACGCAGCGGCTGGTGCCGTCGGGCTCGGTAGCCTCGACCAGAGCCGGGAGTTGGGGCGTCTGGGGCGCGCGGCGCTGGTGCAGCTGGGCACGCCGCAGCTGGCCAGTGGAGCGTTGGCGCAGCTGATCGGCAGGTCCGAGCCCACGGTGCGGCGCCTGAGGCAGGTCGAGGTCCCGCCGCGACTGATGCGCGCGGTGCGGCTGCAGCTGGCGCTGCGACAGGACCTGCTCGGGGCGGACGGAGAGCCCGGCGCGCTCACGAACGAGTGGGGTGCTGGGCACCGCAGGGCTTCGTGAGCGTTGGGGTGGTCGGGTGCGCTCACGGACACCCGGGGTGTCTGTCACTCCGCGGGTTGGCGAGCGCTGGCGTGGTCCGTCGCGCTCACCAGTTGCGGGAGTGTCCGACACCCCCCCGGTTCGTGAGCGAGCCGGGACCGGCGGCGCTACTCGTCCACGACCCGATAGCGGAGCAGCCCTTCCCAGGTGCCCACCACCAGCCAGTGGCCGTCGGGGCTGGCGGCGATGGACTCCGACAGGCGCGCCGGGCCGCCCAGGCCGCCCAGCTCCTGGCCGTCCAGATCGATCACCAGCGGGCCGCGGTGGGTGGTGACCAGGAGCCGGTCGGCGCCCACCGCCGCCACGGCCAGGCCGATGCCGGGACCCTTGGCGCGCTCTCGTCCCTTGTCGTCGAGGATCACGGTGCCGCCGTCGGCCAGCGCGATGTGCCCGCCGGGGAGCCAGGCCGCGTCGAGGGCCAGGTCCGGGTAGGGTCCCAGGCGCCGCTCGGCGCCAGAGCTGGCGTCCAGGGTCGCGATCCGTTCGTAGCCCCACAGCAGCAGCAGCTCGTCACCGCTGGGCGCGGAGGCCAGCAGGGTGACCTGGTCGAGCATGTCGCCATCATGCCCGGCGCTGCGGCGCTTGACCCCGCGGGAGGCGTCGAAGACCCACAGGCCCTGTCGGGCGCCGACCGCGAACCAGCGGCCGTCGGCGGTGAACGCGCAGTGGTGCACGGACCAGCGGGTGTCCTCACCGAGGATGGCCCGCGGTTCGCCGTCGAGGGCCCACAGCTGGTAGGCGCCGCCGTCGGTGTCCAGGCCGACGGAACCCCAGACCACCCCCAGCCGGGAGCCGTCGGGGGCGACGCAGATCTCGTCGATCTCGCGTCCCTGGCGGTGTCCTCCAAGCTCGACACGGCCGCGCTCGAGGCCGTCGTCGAGCCCGAACCAGACGAGGACGTCATCTTCGGCGGCGAAGAGGGTGTCGCCGGCGATGGCCAGGGCCTCGTTGGGGGCCTCGATGGGATCGCCGTGGGCGGCTACCCGATCCCAGGTCGGCCAGGGCTCGGGTGGGGGAGGGGGCTCGTAGCTGGCGATGGTGCCGCCGCCTCCGCCGCTCCGCATCCCACCGCCGCCGGTCGCGAGCCCCGCGTCGGGGCTGTTCAGGGCGATCACGTCTTCGAAGGGGTCTTCGTAGCCCATCAGCTCGTCGCTGAACCCGCCGTAGGCCGCGGTGGACCCTGCGATGGCCTGCAGCAGCCCTGACTCGGCGATGATGGCGTCCGACCGTGCGGTGAGGGCGGAGCCCTGCTCGAGCTTCAGGGTCAGCGCGCCGGCCATCAGGCAGCGGTCGATCCCATGGAACACCAGGTGCTGGTCCGCCCGCTGTTCGACCTGCAGGCGCGTCGCGCCGCAGCGGGCGCTCAGGGGGCCCTCGACCCCGGTGACCGGGGCGGTGCTGGTGCACTCGATGTTGGCCTCGAGGCTCCAGCAGTCCCGATCTGCGGTGGCGTCGAGGCGGCAGTCGACATCGGGCCTCGCGGTGCACGAGGACACGCTGAATCCTCCGCCGAGCCCACCCACGGGCCACTGCAGCTGGTGCAGCCCAGCCTTGTCGAGCTCGAGGGCCATCCAGCCCTCGCCGTCGCCGCCCGCCAGGGCCACCTCCCGGGCGTCGCCCAGGGCCAGCTCGATGGTCTGCTGGGCGTAGGCGCCGTCGTTGGTCTTCACAGCGTCGATCAGGGCGGGCTCGCGGGCCGGGGCCGCGGCGACCAGCAGCGCGAGCGCCAGCATCACACGGCCCGGATCTTGGGCTTGAACAGCACGATCATGGCCGGGAGCATCAGCAGGTCGCCCACCAGGGCGCAGACCATGGCCAGGGACATGAGCATGCCGAACCAGGACACAGAGCGGATCTGGGCCAGGCCCAGCACCAGGAAGCCGATGGAGAGCACCACGGTGGTGGACATCAGCGCGCGCCCCACGCCGTGGATGGCGGCCTCGACGGCCTTGGTGTGATCCCCCAGGCGCCCCATCTCGTAGCGGAAGCGGTACAGGAACTGGGTGGTGTCATCGACGATCAAGCCCAGCATGATGGCCGAGACGGTCACCGTGGCCACGTCGAGGCGGATGCCCACCAGGCCCATGACGCCGAGGATGATGATGACCGGCACCAGGTTGGCCGGCACGGCCAGGGCCGACAGCCGCAGGGAGCGGAAGAGCAGGGCCAGCATCACGAAGATGACCAGGAAGGCCAGGGCGAAGCTCGACACCTGCGACGCCACGACCTCTTCCATGATCACCACGTACAGCGGCAGGTAGCCGCCGGGGGTGATGGTGGCGCCGTCGGGCAGCTCGGCCACCTCGAGCAGGTCGTCGAGGATGAGGCCGAAGGCCTTGGCGGAGACCATGGGGATGCCCGCGGTGACCCGCAGGGAGTCCTCGTCGGCGGAGACCAGGCTCGACAGGTCGCTGTCCGGATCGCTCTCGTACAGCAGCAGGGCCTGCTCGAGGGCCGAGGGATCCTCGGGCACCACGAAGCTCTCGGGCTCACCGTCGGAGAGCACCTGGTTGAGCTTGCGCACCGTGTCCGCGGCGGAGCGGGTCCAGTCGACGTCGGGGTGCTCCTCCATCGCGTCCTGCCAGCGAGCCACGGCGCCCAGCACGGCGGGGTCGCGCAGGGCGCCGTCGGAGGTGACCACCAGCTCGAGTGGCGTGTAGTTGCCGAAGCTGGCCTCGATGGCCTCCGAGTCCTGGCGCACGTGGTGGTGGGACTTCAGGTAGTCGATGCTGTAGGTGTCCACCTCGAGCTGGGTGATGCCCAGGGCGCCGGTGAGGATCAGCACCAGGGCGCCCACCAGTACGGCGGCGGGCTTCTGGGTGGCCAGCGTGGCCATGCCCGAGACCATCCACATCAGCGGCTTGGGGGGCTCCGGCGCCGGGTCCATGCGCTTCCACAGCAGGCCCACGGCGCAGCCGATCAGGGCGGCGAGGAAGGCCCCCAGCACGCCGATGGCGGCGAACACGCCCAGGTCTCGCACCACCGGCATGCTCGCGGTCGCCAGCGCGGCGAAGCCCGCCGCGGTGGTCAGGGAGTTCATGAAGCAGGGCCAGAACATGAAGGCGATCGCGGCCCGCGCCCGCTCCCAGCGGGTGCCGCCGGGGGGCTGCTCGACGGATCGGTTCAGGAAGTGGATGCAGTCGCTGACCCCGATGATGAGCATCAGGGTGGGCAGCACCATGGTGACCATGTTGATGTCGTGGCCGGTGGCCCCGTACAGGCCCATCAGCCAGACGGCGGCCAGGCCCACCACCAGCAGGGTGAGCACCACCGGTCCGACCCGGCGGAAGAGCACCAGCAGCAGGCCCACGATCACCAGGTAGCTGGCGGCGATGAAGATCTGGGAGTCCACGGTGCTGGCCTGGTTGAGCGCCGCGTAGACCACGCCCATGCCGGCGTAGTCGGGGTCCTCGCCGCTGGCCTCGATCTGCGCGCGCAGGTCGGCCAGGATGGCGTCGCGCTTGGCGTCGATGTCCCCCATTGACTCCATCCAGGCCAGCACCAGGGCGGTGTCGCCGCTGGCGTTGACCAGGGTGCCTACGAGCAGGGGGTCGTCGAGCACGGACTGGGCGAAGTCGGGGCTGATGGGAGGGGCGTACAGGGGGGCGACCTCGAGCCAGTCCTCGCCCGATCGGATCTGCTCGATGGTGGCCAGGGACAGCACCCGCTCGATGCCCTCGACGCCCTCGGCGATCTCGCCGATGGCCTTCATCCGGGCGAGCCCGTCTTCGTCGAGGATGCCGCCCGGCTGGTGCAGGGACATCACCACGACCTCGTCGTTGCCGAAGGTCTCCTGGAAGGCGTCGTAGGCCTCGAGGGCCGGGTCGCCCTCGACGAACCAGATGTCCAGGGCGTTGTCCACGCCGAGCTTGGACAGCCCGAGCATGGACACGGCGGACAGCAGGCAGACCAGGCCGACCATCAGCCAGCGCAGGCGCAGCAGGCGGTCGATGAAGCCTTCGGTGGCGTTGGCGGGGGGGGAGTGGTCGGTCATCGCCGGGTCTCCAGCACGAATGCGCCGTAGAAGGGAACGCGGTCCTGGGCGAGCAGGGTGGCGGAGCGCTCGGGGTGGCGCTCGACTCGATCCGCGAGGGAGGCGGGGCAGCTGCGGGGCACGAACAGGTTCCAGTAGGCGAACCGGGCGCCAGGCGCCGACGCCTCGATCATGGCGCGGTAGAGCTGCTGCCAGACGTCGGTCGGCAGGTACTCACCGATGTTGCTCAGGTTGAACGCGGTGTAGTGGCCCGCGGGGCAGTCGGGCAGGTGGTCCTCGAGGCTGGCCTGGACCCACTCGATGCGATCGGCGGCGTCGCGCAGCTTCGCGTGGCCGCGCTTGGTGATGTAGGGGTGGGCGTGCTCGATGGAGCGCCACGCGCCCTCGAGGATCCACTGCACGTAGGGGTTGTCGTGCAGGGACTGGCCGCCGAGCACGTCGTCGCAGCGGGCCAGGATGCGCTCTGCCACGCTGCCCTCGACCTGGGCGAACTGCTCGGGGCTGCGCCCCAGCCTGGCCATGACCCGGCGGCTGAAGAAGACCCGGAACAGACCGCGCCAGCGCCGGGTGGACCAGTGGCGGTCGTGCCAGGCCCGCTGCTCGGCGGGGCTCTTGGCGTCGATGAGGGCTTCGATGGTCGATCTGCGGTGAATGAGGGGCAGCACCCGGCGGGTGAAGGTGCCCAGGTAGCGCTCGAACTTACCGGCGCTCAGGAGGCCGTCGCTGATGAGCTGGGGGTTGGCGTTCCACCAGGCCCGGGCCATGCGCGAGAGGCGGTGCTCGATCTCCCCGTACGCGTCCAGGGGGTCCCCCGGGCGCAGGCCGAGCAGCACCTGGAAGCGGCCGTAGGGCAGCCAGCCACCCGCCAGCTTCAGCTCGCACAGGGCGATCTGCTGGGGGGACAGGTCGATGCCCACCACGCGGGCACCGCGCAGCGCCAGGGCGAGGCTGTTGCAGCCGGCGGACGCCACGCTCAGCACGCGATCATCGGGGCCCACATCCAGCGCGTCGACCAGCACCCGCCAGTCCTCCCAGCACTGGGCATAGGAGAGGCGGGAGGCCAGGGGAGCGGCGGCGGTCATGCGTCGTCGTCCGCGGTGATGGCCGGCTTGGCGCGGTCCTGCAGCGGCTTGACCGTGCCGGCGCCGCCGTCCATGCGGACCCGGTCTCCGTCCTTGATCAAGGCGGTGAGCCCGCGCAGCCCGACGACGGTGGGGATGCCCATCTCCCGGGCGACCACGGCGGAGTGGGACAGGGGGCTGCCCCGCTCGACGAGCAGGCCCGAGATGGACGGGAACAGCGGCACCCAGCCGGGGTCGGTGCGCGGGGTGACCAGGATGTCGCCGTCGAGCCGGGCGCCGCCGGTGGGGGCCACCAGCGACACCACCGGACCCTCGACCACGCCGGGGTAGCAGGGTGTGCCCCGCATGACGCCGTCGTCGTCCAGCGCCGCGGGGGCGCGCCTGGCCGTGAAGCGGTTGTGGCGGTGGACGGGGCCCCAGGTGTGGAAGCGCTCGGGGGGACCGGGCAGGGCGCGGTAGGCGTCGAACTCGACCTTGCGCAGGGCCACCAGGCCCTTCCAGGAGGTGCAGGGCGCGTTGCCCTCGACCCAACCGAACAGCTCCGGCAGCTCGAGGTAGAAGACGTCGCGGGGGTCGTCGAGGGCGCCGCTGGCGGCCATGTGCCCGCCGATGGCCCGGAAGATGTCGCGCACCAGGCCGAAGATGCGGGTGCGCAGGAAGCGGAGATCCTCGCGGGTGGCCACGGTCTCGCGGGCGCGGCCGAGGATCCAGAGGAACAAGGCCCGGCGCCAGCCCTGCAGCTGCTGCCGCGCCTGCTGTTCGGCCAGCTCGCGGCGGCGGCGCTCGCCGGCGCCGAACTGGGCGGGATCCATGGGCTCGCCGCGCAGGTAGTTGCGCAGGGAGGAGATCACGAACTCGGGCTGCTCCCGCAGGGGGATGGTCTCGAGCTTCAGCTCGTCGATGCAGCGATCGCCGAAGCGCTCCATCCAGGCGTCGAGCCAGCGGGCGAAGGTGGGATCGCGCCTGGCGCCCTCGAGGACCTCGAGATCGGACGCGCTGGAGTCGAACAGCTCCATGGCCCAGGGGGCGGCCCGCAGCCGGGCGGCGCGCTCGAGCAGGGCCCTGGTGGGAGCGGTGGACTCGAGCCCACCCTGGCCGGCCAGCAGGGCGTTGGCCATGGCGGCGCCTCGAGACTCGTCGCCGTCGCAGAGCAGGGTGGCGCACTGCTTGCGCAGGGCCGAGTGGAAGATCATGCAGAAGAAGTCGTTGACCAGCGGCGGGGTCCAGCGCATCAGCAGCTTGCGCTGCAGATCGCCGTAGATGGCGATGAGCTCGTCCGGCGGGAGGGTGTCCAGCTCGCGCTTGCGGTGGCTGCCCACGGCGTCTTCGAACTCCCGCTGGAAGCGGCGGGTGTCCCGGCGCAGGAACAGCAGCCGCCAGACCAGGGTGACCATCAGCCAGACCATGCGCGGCTTGTGCACCAGGTTGCGCTGCCAGATGGAGGCGGGGGCCTCGGCGTCCTCGTCGGCGGCGACCTCGGAGACCCCCATCATCTGCTGCATGGCGACCCGGTTGTACTGGTAGGCGGGCAGCAGGGTCAGGATCCGGAACCAGGCGTTGAGGTTGTAGTAGACCCGGCCCTGGATGAGCCCGATGAGCCGCTCGAAGATGTCGTTGTTGGCGTCGACGCTGGCCTGGGACACGCCCATCACCCGACAGAACAGTCGGTAGACGGTGTTGTAGGCGCCCCGGGCGAAGCTGTAGGTGAGGGGGGTGGTGACCCCGCTGTAGGACTCGACGATGTTCGAGTTGTCCCACAGCAGCTTGCGGCCGAAGGGCACCGGGGTGGTGATGGGGCGGGTCTGCACCAGCCACATCTGGTCGGCGTCGCGGGTGAACTCGACGTCCTGGGGGCCGCCGCCGATCTGCTCGAGCTGCCGACCCCAGGCCACCAGCTGGCAGACCTCGGTGTCGGAGAGCACGGGCTGATCCTGCTTGGCCTTGGGCACCGGGCGCTCGGCGGGTTCTTCGCCCACCAGCTTGACGTGGACCTGCTTGTCCTGGATCTCGGGCTCGATGGCGCCGCTGGGCCCCACGCGGAAGGCGTCGCAGTCGGCGGAGCCCTGGACCACGCCTTCGCCCAGGCCCCAGGCGGCGGAGATCAGGGTGTGCTCGGGCATGTCGGGGTCGCGGGTGAACATCACGCCCGAGGCCTCGCCGCGGATCATGCGCTGCACCACCACGGCCACGGGCCCCGGCTCGATGCCGTGGGTGGCGCAGTAGGCCCGGACCCGCTCGGAGTCGCCGGACGCGCGGCAGGTGGTGATGGCGGCCTCGATGCGGGTGATGGCCTTGACCCCCAGCACGCTCTCGAGCTGACCGGCGAAGCTGTGCTGGGCGCCGTCCTCGGCCAGGGCCGAGGATCGCACGGCGTAGGGGCCGGGGCCGAGCTGCTCGAGGGCGGCCTTGAGCGCCTTGCGGTCGAGCTCGAGATCCGCGGGGATCACGAAGAAGGGCGGCACCGGCAGACCGTTGCGGACCAGCAAGCCCAGCCCTCCGGCCTTGCCCCCCACCCGATCGGCGCCTTCGCCCGCTGCCACCTGCTTGTCGAACAGAACCATTGCAACCTCGATCCGCCCTGCTCGCGTGGGCAGCGGCGAAGGGGTAGCCCTATCCCGAAACCACGGTGATCTCCTGTGTTCAACCTCGCTCCGGTTCACCACGGAGAACGCGGAGGACACGGAGGCTGCCGCTCGGCGGGTTGGGGTGGTTGGAGATTGGCGTCGAGAAGGGCGCGGTGGTCCCTGTGGCCGAGTCTGCGAGCTGCCGCTCCTTTGGTGCGATGAACGTGGTCGCGGGAGAGAATCCCGGTGCGCGTGTTGGTCGCGTCGCTTCTGGTCAGGGTGTCGCGCCGACGGAGCGGCAGCGCATCCCAGACCTGCGACCAGCGCCGCTCCCCCTCTGCGCCTGCCTCCACCCCCATCTCGAACCGAGCGGAGCCTCCGCGTTCTCCGCGATCTCCCTGTGGGTTTCTACGGCGGCCACCTTTGCAGTACCATCGGAGCGATGCTGTCCCTCCTGCTCGCGTTGACCTGCCTGGCCGAGGTGCCGCCCACCTTCGAGGCGCTGCACGAGGAGGGCGGGTGCGCCTACGCGCGCAGCGCGCCGCAGGCCGATGGGTTCCCGGTTCTTCGGGCGGAGTGCCGCTGGCCGGACGTCCCGGCCGTGGCGGTCCACGCGCTGCTGGGCGACTGGGGGCGCCACGAGGCCATCTGGTCCATGGTGGCCAGCTCCGTGGTCGTCGAGGACCGTGAGGCGGACGCCCTTGTGGTGCATGTGCACACCGCGCCCTTGATGACCGACCGTGAGATCCTGCTGCGCATGTGGGCCGAGGACGTCGATGGTGGGCGGATCTACCGCTGGGCCCGGGCGTACCCCCAGCCAGCGCCGGCCGAAGGGCGCGTGGGGGTCGAGCGCGACGACGGCATGTACGCCATCACCGCCGACGGCCAGGGGGTCCACTTGATCTCCACCCTGCACTACGACCCGGGGGGCGTCATCCCCACGTCCCTGGTGGCTTGGTTCCAGGTGCTCGGAATGCCGCGCTTCCTGGACGAGTTGAAGCTCGCGGCGCTGTCGGTGGATGACCCCGCCGATTGACCAACGCCCTGGAAACATGGAAGATCCCGCCATGCTCACGCTCTCGACCTCCGCCCTCCTCCTGTTCGCCTCCACCTCGTTCGCCGCCACCGGCGCCGAGTGGCTCGCCCAGGTCGACGCCGCGGCGTCCCCGGCCGACGACACCCACGTGGTGATGCAGGTGGCCATGAAGGACGCCAAGGGCCGCGAGGTGAGCCGGACCCTCGAGATCTGGCAGAAGGGTGGCGACCGGCGCATGGTGCGCCTCACCGACCCGCCCCGCCTGGCCGGAGTCGGGATGCTCGTGGGCGCGGACGACGTGGTCCACCTGTACCTGCCCTCCTACGACCGCACCCGTCGCATCATCGGCGATCAGCGCGGCGACGCCTTCATGGGCACCGACATCGCCATGGAGGACCTGGCGCGCACCAGCTTCGCCGACGAGTACACCGCCGAGGTGGTGAGCGAGGGCGAGGTGCTGGTGGAGCTGATGCTCACGCCCAAGGACCCCAAGGCCCACAGCCACGCGCGCTCGCGCCTGAAGCTGCGCAGCGCGGATCAGCTCTGGACCTCCCTCGAGCACCTCGACGCCGAGGGCGCGGTCATTCGCCGCGTCGTCCTGTCCGACTTCCGAGAGGTGGACGGCTACCAGTTCGCCCACACCATGGCTGTCGAAGACATGGAGCGGGAGCGCACCACCACCGCCACCGCCTCCGAGGTGGCGTTCGACCGCGGTTTGGACGACGAGCTGTTCACGGTTACCAGCCTTTCACGACCCTGACCCCCAACGACTGGGCCACCACCACCGAGCTGCCCTCCTGGGCCGACCTGCCGGCCTCCTACGAGCTGGCCCTGCCCGCGCCCTTCCTGGCCATGGACGTCACCGTCGAGGACGGCGGCGAGGCCCTGATGGTCCTCTCCCCCACCGCCCAGCCCGACAACGTGGCCCTGGACGAGGACAACTTCCCCAACTGCATGGTGTCGATCACCATCTCGGCGGACCTCTCCATCACCGGCGCGGACACCATCACCGGCTCCGCCACGCTCGAGACGGAAGGCTTCGAGGCCGACCCGGACAACTGCCCGGTGGTCACCTCCGATCCCTGCGAGATCACCCTGGACATCACCGCGGCCCGCTAGGGCGCCGCACATCTTGATCGCCTCCACGATCCTCGCCGCCCTGATCGCGCCCGCGGTCGGGGCGGCCGACGTCGACGTGGGCGGTCACGTGGGCAGCCACCTGCGGCTGGGGCTGCAGGACTGCGGTGATGGGCCCTGGGACTGCCCGCTGCTCGACTACGGCGACACGGCGGTGGTGGGTGGTTGGGCCCGGGCGAAGCTGAACCCGCGGGCCCACGCGGCCCTGGCGGTGGACCTGCGCCTGCACCACGCGGTGCAGGCCGAGATCATGGACGAGACCACCGATCCCATGGCCGTGCTGGGGGCCTCCTGGCGGGTGCAGCGGGCGGTGGTGGACCTGCGCGAGGTGGGCCTGAAGGCCCTGGACCTCGAGCTCGGCGTCCAGAAGGTGCCCTGGGGCACCGCCGATGGGCTCCACGTCGTGGACCGCGTCAACCCCTGGGATCTCGAGAACCCCCTGGCGCTGGACGCCCGCCTGCCCGTACCGGTCGCTCGCGCGCTGTTGCACCGTGGGCCGGTGCAGCTCGAGGGAGTCTGGGTGCCCATCGCCTGGCCCGCGGTGCTGCCGCGACAAGGCGTGGAGCTGCTTCCCGGCGCCGAGGACATGGTGGGCGAAGGCTCCGACTTCGGCGACACCTTCGATGGGGTCTCGGTCAACGAGATCGAGGCCCGCGTGGAGCCCCCGGATCGGACCCTCGACAACATGGGCGGGGGTGCCCGCCTCAGCTGGGCCGCGGCCCGGGGCGACCTCGCCGCCAGCTACTGGCACGGCCGCGACAGCCTGCCCCAGGCCGACGGGGAGATGATCCTCACCGGCTTCCAGACCTCCGACTCCCGGGTCGATGTGGCCGTGCCCCTGCGCTACCCCGTGGTGGACGTGGTGGGCCTCGAGGCCCGCGGCGAGCTGTTCGCGGACATCGGCGGCTGGGTCGAGGCGGCGGTGGTCTTCCCGGAGCGGACCGTGGCCAAGGCCAGCCAGACCCAGCTCGAGGCCCTCGAGCGCCTGGGCACCATCGACGAGGTGCCCGACCCCGTCCCGAACGTCGTCACCCAGGATGGCGAGCCCTACCCCACCTGGGTGCTGGGCATCGACCGCGGCTTCGGCCGGGTCTACCTCAACCTGCAGTGGCTGCACGGCTTCCCCACCGAGCGGCAGCGTGAGGATCTGCAGGACTACGCCAGCGTCGCGGCGCGCGTCACCCTCGCCGACACCGTGATCCTGTCCCTGCGGGCCCTGGGCGATGTCCGCGGGGCCGGCGTGCTGGGCGTGGCGGATCTCGAGCTTCTGCACGCGGACGCCGCCAGCATCGTCATCGGGGGCGCCTGGGTCCAGGCGGTGGAGGGCAGCTCCCTGTACAGCTTCCGGGGGGCGAGCCAGGCCCACGGCGGGGTGACGCTGGAGTTCTGAGTATCGGGGGCCACGAGGCGGCGTTGGCGATCGCGGGTTCGAGGCCGATAGAAGCCCGTGTGAGCCACGACCGCTTCTACGACGACCTGCCTCCCCGACGCTCCTTCCTGGAGGCGCTCGAGGACCGTGGGTTCCGGGCGGTGCCCGATAACTGGACGGTGTTCGTCGCCGACATCCGCGGCTCCCGTGAGGCCATGGCCGCGGGGCGCTACAAGGACGTCAACACCGTCGGTGTGGCGGTGATCGCGGCCGCGCGCAACGCGGTGCCCGGGCAGGAGCTGCCCTTCGTCTTCGGTGGTGATGGCGCCACGCTGCTGGCGCCGCCGTCGGCCTGCGAAGCGGTGGAACTCGCCCTGGACGCCGTGCGCACCCTCGCGCGGGAGCGCTTCGGGCTCGAGCTGCGGGTCGGCGCGGTGCTGGTCGCCGAGCTGTACGCCGACGGCCTGGCGGTCGAGGTGGCCAAGCACGAGCTGGCGGCCGGTCGCTGCGTCGCGGTGTTCCGCGGCGGCGGGGTGAGCGCCGCGGACGCCCGCGTGAAGCGGCACTACGACCGCTACGAGCTCCCCCGGGAAGAACGCGCGGAGCCCGACCTGTCAGGCCTGTCCTGCCGCTGGCAGCCGGTCCCGTCCGCGCAGGGTTGCATCCTGACGCTGCTGGTCCACGCGCGGGTGGATGACGCCACCGCCGTGTACCGCGGGTTCCTCGGCTGGCTGGATGACAGCCTGCCCGGCGGGCTCGCTGCCGCCAACCCCGTGGGGATCGATGGCCTGGCCTACCGCGACCTCCGCACCAACCTGGCGGATGAGCGTCGCTACCACCTGCGCGGGTGGAGCGTGTCGTTTCTGTGGAGGGCGCTCGAGATGTTCATCGCGGGCCTGATCTTCCGTTGGCGGATCCCGACCCCCTTCGTCGCGACCGCCCGCTACGAGGCCGCCATCGCCGGCCACTCCGACTATCGCAAGCTCGACGACATCCTGCGCATGGTGATCGACTGCAGCCCCGATCAGGCCGAGGCCATCCAGAGCTGGCTCGATCGCGGGGTGGAGGCCGGGGCGTTGCACTACGGGCTCCACCGGTCGGACGCGGCGTTGATGACCTGCCTGGTCGGCTCGACCCGGGACGGGGGCCACATCCACTTCATCGATGGCGGGGACGGTGGTTACGCGGTGGCCGCGACGGCCCTGGGGCAGCAGCGCGACGCGGCGCGGACGCCCACCCCGGGGGGCTGAACCGGCGCCCTGGGGCGACGCGATGTCAGCCCTTGGACAAGCCCTGATCCGCCTCAGGGGTTTTCCTTTGACGTTCGGGGCATTGACCGGGTACAAGCGGCGCGCAAGGAGGTCCGATGCTCGCTCTCCCGATGGTGTTGCTGGTTGGCTGCGGAACGATGGGCCTCTCTTTCCTCACAGGGGGCAAGGACAAGGAGGTCGAGGACAGCTCGGTCTTCGACACCGGCCCCGAGCAGCTCCCGCCCGTGGACGCCAACGTGGAGGGTCGCACCTGGAAGGCCGATCTGATGGAGGCCACCATCACCGAGCCCGAGGCCCTGGGTGGCTTCCTGGCCTTGATGGACTCCACCGAGGTGCTCTTCCACGTCGAGGCCGAGTACGACGACAAGCTCGACCTGGTCTTCGCCTTGACCGACGCCGACGGCAAGCAGGACGTCTGCCAGCCGATCTTCGACTTCTCCGGCGCCGACTTCTCGGGCAACCCCTGGGTCTTCGTGGACAAGACCGACCTCGACCTGCGCATCAACGGTGTCGATGTCGAGCTGATGGACGCCCAGCTGGAGCTGCGCATCCAGACCTACGGCCAGGGCTTCCAGGAGGGCTGGTTGGTCACCGAGATCGACGGCCGGGAGCTGGACGAGGCCCTGGGCGATCGCATCGACTCCACCGTCTGCGATCTGCTCGACGCCATGGGCACCGAGTGCCACGCCTGCGGTGACGGCGACGAGAGCTGCTTCTACGTGCGCATCGAGGACCTCGAGGGCTCCGACTACGGCGGCGCCTTCGACGCCGAGGTGGACCCCACCGACTGCGGCTGATCCCCGCTAGGGCGCGGTTTCGCCGTCGGCCTCGCTGTCGAGCTCCGGATCGAGGCTGGTCCCGTCATCGGGATCGGCCGTGTTCGCGTCGTCCGCCGTGATCTCTTCGCTGGCTTCGGCCTCCTGGGCCGCGGCGAGCTCATCGGCGCTGGGCCAGGTGCCGGACGGGTAGACGATCGCGCCGCTCAGCCAGTCGAACTCGGACAGCGGAGTGCTGGTGATGACGTCGCGGCTCGACGCGCTGGCCAGCCAATGGACCTCGTAGACCTGTCCGTTGACCAACACCGCCATGTGCTTGCCACCGCGGGCGGCGAGGATGGCGAAGGGGAGCTGCTCCAGGGCCTCGATGCCGGTGGTGTCCTGCTCGGTGTCGCTGTTCCACGACGGGCGGTAGTTGAGCACCGCGTGCTCGGGGTCGACGTCGATCCCGTAGTAGCTGCCCTTGGACGCGAGGTATGCGGAGTAGGGGTGCTCGTCGTCGGCGTCGGACGGGTGGGCCACGTCCGGGTTCCAGTAGGCACCATCCCAGGCGAAGCGCTCCTGCATCAGCTGCATCAGGTCGATGCCCTTGAGGGCACCGCCGCCGTTCGCGGCCGCGTCGCTGATGAGGTCCCGGATCTCGTCTCCCAGGTCCGCGGCGTCGAACGCCGCCTTCAGCACCGTCACCAGATAGGTCGTGCAGTCGTGGGCCTCGATCTCGGACCAGGAATCCAGGGGAGAGCGGTAGGCGCCGTAGTACAGGCCCAGCCCGGTGGCGTCGATGGCCGCATCGTGCGCTTCGTCCATGCGCTTGGCGGCCTCGGCCGCGGCGTGGCCGATGAAGGCCTGCAGGCCGTCGCTGAACGAGTCGATGGCCTCACGCAGGTCCATCACGCACTCGGGCACGCCGGTGCACAGGTCCTGGGCCTGGGCACTGAGCACGCCGAAGCTGGAGACGAGCGCGAGAATCAAAGTGCGCTTCTTCATAATTCTCCTAATACCCTAGGAGTCGAGCCCGTGATAGCACGCAGGAAGTCGATTGTCCTGGAAGATCGTATGAACATGCTGCTGATCGCTCTCGCGCTGCCCGTCGTCGCCCAGACCGCGGAGCAGGCTCCCCTCCAGCGGGTCCTCGAGGTCGAGGCCGGTGGCGTCACCGCGGTGTTCCAGGGTGAACCCGTCCCCCCGGGGATCGAACCCACTTTGGGAATCCGACGCCTGGTGTTCCGCTTCGCCGACGGCAGCGAGTTCCCCTTCGCTCCCCGCGGCACCCTGTACTTCAGCGACTGGTTCACCGACATCTTCAGCCCGGACGGCCGCTTCGTGCTGCTGCCCCAGGACCACTACGGCCCCTTCCACGTCGTCGAGGTCACGGCCCTGGACGCCTACCTGGGCGGCGGCCCCCCCTTCGCGGTGGTCGGCCAGAATCCCGGTGTGGATGCGGGCGCCTGGGTCCACGCCGATGCCCGCTGGGTGGGCGACACCACCGTGGTCTACGAGGCCGGCCTCGAGGACCTGCGCTCCTTCACCTTCGAGCTGCCGGTGGAGCAGAGCGCGGAGGGCGCTGGCGGTTAGCCCCCGAAGCGGTCCAGCAGCAGCCCGTGGCGCAGGCCGCGATCGCAGACCGTGAGGCTGGAGGCGTCCAGGGTGTGGAGGACCGCCCGGGCGATGGCGATCCCGGCCAGGATGGTGTCGGCGCGCTTGGCTGGGATGCCGGGCAGGCCGCGCCGCGTCGCCATGGGGACCGCCGCAAGGGAGGCGAGCAGCGCGGCGAGGGTCGGGCGGTCCAGCACGGTGCCGTGCACCAGGTCGGGGTCGTAGCGCTCCAGCCCGTGGTGGTGGGCGGCGAGGCTGCAGAGGGTGCCGCCGAGGGCGATCACGCCGCCCGATGCGTCCAGGCCGGGGGTGCGCAGGGCCCCCTGGAGGTGGTCCTCGAGGCGGCTCAGCTCGGCGGGGAGTGGAGGGTCGCTCGCCAGGAAGCCAGCCGTGGGCCCGATGGTCCCCACGGGCAGGCTGGTGCGGCTCGCGATGGCGTCGCCCCGGCCCTGGATGAGCTCGGTGGAGCCGCCGCCCACGTCGAAGACCACGAACGGCGCGTCGCTCCGCGGCAGCGCGGCGCGGGCCGCGAGGAAGGAGAGTCGGGCCTCCTCGTCGCCGGGGATGACCTCGATCTGGAGGCCCAGCTCGGCGCGCGCCCGGTCCAGGATGGTCTGGGCGTTGCGGGCCTGGCGCAGGGCCATGGTGCCCACGGCGGCGATGGCCTCGGCCCGATGCGCCCGCGCCACGGCCAGCAGCTCACCGAGGGCCTCGAGGGTCCGGTCCATGGCGGCGGGGGCGAGGACACCGCGGTCTGTCAGGCCGTCGCCCAGGCGGGTGATGATGGCGCGGTCCGCCAGCGCTGTGAAGCCGCCGTCGGGGGCCCGCTCTGCCACGTGCACCAGCACCGAGCCCGAGCCCACGTCGATGGTGGCGACGCGCATCAGTCCAGATCCGCGCAGCAGCGGAAGCCGGTGCTGTAGTCGTGGTAGCTGCGGGCGTGGGCGGTGGTCACGTACAGGCAGCCCGATCCATTGATGGCGGCGTCGGCGTAGAAGCCGCCGCGGAAGGTGCCGTCGGCGTCGTTCACCCACTCGTGCAGGTTGCCGTGCAGGTCGAAGACCCCCCAGGCGCTCTCGCAGGCCTCGAAGAAGCCCCCGGTGCTGACGGTGCCGGCCTGCTGGTTGATGCCCGGGTCGTTCATGTGCTCGCTGTCCCAGATGCCGTGGGAGGTGCCGAAGTAGTCCACCAGGGGGTGGGAGCCGGCGTAGTCGTCGTTGCAGGCGCCGTCGATGTGGCTGTCGCCGTAGGGGTAGCTGTGGCCCTGGGGCCCCTGGCATGCGGCCAGCCACTCGTCGCTGGTGCACAGGCGCTTGCCGGCGCGGTGGCAGGCGGTGTCGGCCTGATCGCCGCTGATGTAGCCCTGGGGTACGGCGCCGGAGCGCACCGCGGCGCGGACGTCCTCGTCGCTGTCCAGCTGCTCATAGGGCGAACGGGCGACCCAGGAGCCCGCGCTGTGCTCCTCGAGGAACGCCTCGTAGCGGTCGATGCAGAACCTGCTCTGCACGGGAGCCATCCCGGTCGGGCAGGGCCCGGGGTCGGTGTCGGCGTCGCTGTCGGCGTCGGCGTCCGTGTCGGCGTCGGCGTCGGTGTCCGCGTCCGAGTCGCCCGGCCTGCCGCTGTCGTCCCGGCCCGGCCAGTCCGGATCGTGGCGCTCGGGGGCCTGGGTGCAGGCGATGAGCAGGAGCAAGGTGAGCAACGGCGCCTCCTGTGAACAGTCCCCTATTCCACCGGTGCTCGCTGCGATAGAGGCGGCCCCATGCGCGCCCTGCCCACCATCCTGCTCGCCGTCATCGCCCTGTCGGGCTGGGGCCTGGCTTCATGGTGGGCGGACAGCCCCACGCTGCCTGGGCCGTGGGCCGTGGCGGCCGCGGGCTGGGTGCTGGCCCAGGAGGGGCCGCTGCTGGCCGACATCGGCGCCAGCCTCGGCCGCGTGGTCGTCGGGTTCACCGGCGCGGCGATCGCCGGGGTGCTGCTCGGCGCGGCCTCCGCCGCCATCGGGCGCTGGGGCCGGGCCCTGCGGCGCCTGCTCGAGCTGCTGCGGCCCATCCCCCCCATCGCGTGGGTGCCCCTGGCGATCCTGTGGTTCGGGCTGGGGGACCCCTCGGCTTGGTTCATCGTCTTCCTGGGGGCCTTCTTCCCCATCTACATCCAGGTCACCCTGGCCCTGGCCGACTGCCCGCCCCGCTACCTCGAGCTGGCCCGCAGCCTCGGTGCGCGCTCGGGGCTGGTGCTGTGGAAGGTGCGCCTGCCCGCGGCCATGCCCCAGGTGGTGGCCGGGCTGCGCACGGGCCTGGGCCTGGCCTGGACCAGCCTGATCGCCGCCGAGCTGGTGGGTGCCCAGAGCGGCCTGGGCTACCGCATCCAGATGCACCGCCTGGTGCTCGAGACCGAGGGCGTGATGGTGGGCATGCTCTGCATCGGCCTGCTGGGGGCCGCCATGGCCCTGCTGGCCAGAGGGCTCGAGCGCTGGCTCGTGCCGTGGAGCGCGTCGTGATCCGGGCCTCCCAGCTGGCCTACGCCTTCGGTGAACGGGCGGTGTTCGCCGGGGTGGAGCTGGCCGTCGAGGCCGGCGCGGTCTGCGCTGTGGTGGGCCCCTCCGGCTGCGGCAAGACCACCCTGTTGCGGGTGCTGGCCGGGCTGCTGGAGCCCAGCGTCGGCGAGCTGTCCATGCCCGCGGCGGACACCGCGCTGGATGGAAGCCCACGCCCGGCGGTGGGCATGGCCTTCCAGGACCCCCGCCTGCTGCCCTGGATGAGCCTGCGGGCCAACCTCGACTTCGCCCTCGAGGCAACCGGCTGTCCCCGCGCGCTGTGGGAGGCGCGCACCGCGCCGCTGCTGGAGCGCGTGGGCCTGGCCGAGGCCGTGGAGCTGATGCCCAGCGAGCTGTCCGGAGGCATGGCCCAGCGGGCGGCCCTGGTCCGGGCCCTGGCCATTCGGCCCCGGGTGCTGCTGCTGGACGAGCCCTTCTCGGCGGTGGACCCCCTCCTGCGCGAGGCCCTGCAGGACGATCTGCTCGACCTGCTGCGGGAGACCGGCACCACCGCGGTGCTGGTGACCCACGACGTGGGCGAGGCCCTGTATCTGGCCGATCAGGTGCTGGTGCTGGCCTGCGACAACGGAGGGCCCGCGACGGTCAGGGAGCGAGTGACTGTGGAGCTGCCCCGACCGCGGACGCCGGCGCTGCGGCACGACCCGCGGCTGGTGGAGCTGTCGCTGCGGGTGCGGGGGGCGCTGGGGGCGTAGCGGGTGCACCGAGCGGCGAGCCAGCGCACCATGCCCCCTGGAACTTGCCATACGAGCGACTATGCCCTGGGAATGTTGCCATTCGGCGCCTCTCGCCGTTGGCCCGATGCCGAAAACCGGCGTTGTATGGTTGGGAGCACGACGCGAACGTCCCGACGCAGGCCGCGTGGCAAGAAAGGGGAGGCTTGGTCGCGGTCATGGCAGGTTTGGGGCCCCTTGGTCGCTGGAGAGCAGGCCGTGGTCTGTCGGCTGTCGGCCCCAGCGCGATAGATCCCGGGTCATCACGGAGGCCCCATGCTCTTGCTCTCTCTCGCGCTGCTCGCCTGCACCACCCCGGAGCCCGTCGAGGCGCCGAGCCCGGCACCTGCCGAGGCCGCCCCCGCCCTCGACCCGGTGCGCATCGGATGGCAGACCACCTGGGCCACCCAGGGGCAGCTGGCGCAGATCCTGGCACGGACCGATCTGCTGCAGGCCCAGGGCATGGACCCCACCCTGGTGGGCTTCACCTACGGCGGGCCCCTCAACGAGGGCGCCCTGGCCGGTGAGGTGGACGTGGTGCTCACCGCGGATCAGCCCGCCATCATGCTCTGCGCGAAGAGCCCGGACTGGGCCATCGTCGGCCGGCTGATGTACAACCGCGTCGGCACCTTCGTGCCCGCCGACTCCCCGGTCCAGGACGTGGCTGGCCTCGAGGGCAGCACCATCGCCATCCCCTACGGCGCCGCGGCCCAGCGCGAGACCCTGGCGGCCCTGCGGGAGGCGGGGCTCGAGCCCGCCGAGGACGTGACCACGGTGAACCTGGGCATCCAGGAGCAGGTGGCCCTGGTGGGCGCGGGCTCGAAGGACGGACGCTGGGGCACCATCGACGCCGGCTCGGCCTGGGACCCCACCTTCGCCGAGCTCGAGCACAGCGGCGCGGTGCGGGTGCTGGACCAGGGCGTGGTGACCTCGGTGGTCGTGATGCACAAGGACTACATCACCACCCACCCGGGCGCCGACGCCCGCTTCATGGCGGCGCTCGAGCAGGCCTACGGCGTGTACCGGAACGACGTGGCCCAGGCCGACGCCTGGTTCGTCGAGGCCGCGGGGGTGGCCTTCGATCCGGCCGTGCTGGCCCTGGCGGCCTCGGTCGAGCCCAACCTCGAGGCCGACGCCGAGATCTCCACCCGCCTGTCCGGCTACGACATCGCCGGGATGGAGCGGGCCGCCGCCTTCATGCTGGAGGTCGAGCTGCTGAGACAGCCCGCTGATGTGGCGGCCATGATCGCCCAGCCGGGATCAGCCGAACAGCCGGTCCAGGAAGATGCCCAGGGTGATCAGGGGCAGGTAGATCACGGTCAGCCGTAGCATCCAGCGCGGCCAGCGGGGGGCCACGTCGCGCTCGAGGCCCATCAGGGCCACCACCATCATGGCGCCGGCCGCGGCGGCCGCGAAGCCCAGGTAGAGCTCGCCCACCAGGCCCAGGACACCCAGGAAGAGGCTGGCCGAGACCGTGGCCGAGGCGGTGACGAAGATCCAGAAGCGGGTGCGCTCGGGGCCCAGCGCCATGCTCGGGACCCTCAAGCCGGCCTTGGCGTACTCGTCCTGGCGCAGCAGGGCGATGGCCATCACATGGGGAAGCTGCCAGGCCAGCAGGAGCACGAACAGGGCGATCCCGGGCAGCTCGATGCGCCCGGTGGCGGCCGTCCAGCCCATCAGGGGGGGCAGGGCGCCGGCGATGGCGCCGGGCACTGCGGCCAGGGCGGAGCGGGCCTTCATGGGGGTGTATACCGCCACGTAGAGCACCAGGGCCAGCAGACCCAGCAGGGCGGTGAGGGGGTTGGCCAGCCAGGTGAGCAGGGCCAGCCCGACGGCGGCCTGCAGCAGGGCCACGGTGGTGGCGCCGGTCGGAGAGATGGAGCCGGTGACCAGCGGCCGCGCGGCGGTGCGGGTCATCAGGGCGTCGCTGTGGCGCTCGAGCACCATGTTGAGGCCGTTGGCCGCGGCCACCACGAGGGTGGTGCCGGCGACGGTGCCCAGCCAGGTCTCGGTGCTGCTGGCGACGGTGGCCAGGCCCAGGCCGCCGGCGGTCATCAGCACGTTCCAGGCGGTGACCCCGGGCTTGGCCAGGCCCAGGCTGATGCGCAGCCAGCGCAGGGGCGCGTGGATGGCGGGAGCGAGGGTGGTCATGCGGCCTTCCGGGGGGCGACGGCGTCGGCGCCCGCGAGGGGTCGGTAGCGCAGGCTCGCGGCGAGCCAGGCCGTGGACAGCCATGCACCTATCGCGGCGACCAGGTGGATGACCTGTGCCCAGGCGGGAGCCTGCAGGGCGGCGTCGAGCACGCCCAGGATCAGGCTGGCGCAGAGGAACGCCAGCAGGGACGCTCCCGGGGCCTTCATGCGCGGCCCACCACGGCGGATGGAGAACACCGCCCCGGCGCCCAGGAAGCTGGCCAGCAGCAGGGCGGTGAGGGGGTGCACGGCGCGCAGCTGCACGAGGTAGTGGCCCTCGGCGCCGACCGCGGCCAGGGCGGCCTCCGGCACGGTGTCACCCAGGGCCATGATGGTGCCGGACACGCCGATGAGCAGCAGCGCCACCACGGACAGCAGCGCCGGAACCGCGGCCCCCAGGCGGGTCTGCCAGCCGTCCTCGCCGTGGCTCCAGTAGGCCGTGAGCAGGATGGCGCCGGACAGCAGGGAGGTGTTGAGGAAGTGGATGGCCATGGCGATCGCGCGGCTGACCGAGGCGTCGTCTTCCACCAGGCCGAAGATCACCAGCCCGGCCCCCAGCAGGGACTCGGTGATCAGCAGCACCAGGGACAACCAGGCGCCCCGCCGGACCAGGTGGCCCTTGGGGAAGGCGCGCACCGCCCAGACCAGCATGGCGATGACCAGCAGCACCAGCACGCCGCTGGTGAGCCGGTGGGACAGCTCCACCACGGTGTGGCCTGACGAGAGATCCGGCAGCACCGTTCCGTGGCACAGGGGCCAGTCCTCGCCACAGCCCGCGCCCGAGTAGGAGATCCGCACCCAGGCACCCCACAGGATGACGAGCACGGTGTAGCCGAGCACGCCCATGGCGTAGCGGGTGAAGGCGCTGCTGCGTTCCATGACTCCTCCTGTGGGAGCCTCATCACCTGCATTCGCTCGCGCGCAAGCGAGGGCCCGCGGGGAGGTGGTGGAACTTACCGCGGCGCTCAGTTGGCGCTGTACTCACCCTTCATGACCAGCCAGCCGCTGCTGGTGACGTGGGCCTGTGGGTCCTGGAACTGCAGGCTCACTCCCTGGAGCGCGGGCAGGTCGCTGAACTCGGAGAACTCCAGCGCCGGCACCGCCACGCCGGGCATGAAGTCCGAGCTGCGGCCCAGCAGGGGCGGGACGATCAGGCGGACCAGGGCGGCGAGATCGCCGGGGTCGAGGGCCTCGTCGTACTCGATGGTGCCCACCTCGACCTGCACGTAGGCGGGGCGGGAGTCCAGGGCCATGACGATCTGCTGCTCGCCGTCCACCGGCTCGATGCTCACCGTGGTGCCTGTGCTGGCGTTGACGGAGAAGTCGTGGTTGACGCCGTCTTCCCGCAGGAACGCCAGGCGCAGCTCGCCGATGCCGAGGTTGAAGTCCTGGTCGTCCTGGACGGGGGGCTGCATCACGGGGGGCAGGCGGAAGTCGATGGTCACGGTCTCCACGGGGCCCAGGGGCGGGTCCATCTGCTCGCCCATCAGCACCGCCAGCTCCAGGTTGCCGATCTGCAGGCGGGTGAGCTGGCCCGAGGTCCAGAAGGCGAAGAGCAGCTGGTTGACCAGGTCGTCGTCGATGAGCAGGGCGAAGCTGCCGCCGCTGCCCTCGGACCAGGCGGGCGGGTCTTCCGTGGTGTCGATGGACCCGGCGCCGCTGGGCAGATCGATGCCCACATCGGACCAGGCCGCGACGTCCATCTCCATGCGGATGCCGCCGGAGGTGCACTCGAGGCCCGAGACGTCGGCGGAGAAGTGGATCGGGTTGGTGTCGCCGTAGGAGAAGTCCATGGCCAGGCCGCTCAGGTATTCCGGCAGGAGCTCCTCGAGCATGGCCCCGACCTCTTCTTCGAGGGACTCGGCCACGTAGTCGGCGGCCCAGTCGGCCAGCCATTCCTCGGCCCAGCTGGGCACCCAGTCGACCTCCATGCCGAAGCCCTCGAGCGAGGCGTTCACGTAGGAGGCGTTGGCCTGGACCTGGCCGTTGCGGATGGACAGCTCGATGGTGGCGTCCAGGTCGAGGCTGGACATCCACGCCGAGCCATCGACCTCGAACCAGCCGTAGATGTCGGCGGTGAAGTCCATCCACACGTCGTACAGGGTGAAGCTGCCCTCGACGGCGCCGTTGGTGGGGGACATGGAGACGTCGGCCCCGGACCAGGAGAAGCTGGTGGGGGTGATGTCGGCGTAGTCGGTCTCCAGGGTGGTGCCGACGAAGTCCTGGGCGATGGAGCTGTCGGCCAGCACCAGCTCGACGATGTTGGACAGCTCGCTCAGGTCGGGGCCCAGCAGCAGCCGCAGGGCGCCGGGAAGGGAGGTGCCGACCTCGTGGGTGGGGCCCCACATGAACGCGCGGCCATCCACGGCGCGCTCGCCGTCGATGTCCTCGAGGCGGGAGCCGAGGATGTTGAGGCCCGGCTCGGGGCTCCAGCCCTGGTTGACCATGCCCGAGGGGCCCCAGCTCACGTCGGTGTCCGAGATCACCAGGGTGTCCAGCTCGGCGCTTCCGGTGGTCACCTGGCCCTGGAGCACGACGTCTCGCTCCCCCATGAAGGACGCCCGGGCGGGGCTGTCGATGCTCAGGGTCGGCAGGACCGTGGGGGCGTCCTCGATGATGGTGTCATCGGGCTTGGTGTCCTGGTCTTTCTTGCAGCCGCACAGCGCCAGCAGGAGCGCGACGGGGAGCAGGCGGGGCAGGCCGCGGTGCATGGGCCCTCCGGTGGGGCGGCGAGGCGTTAGGCTTCGTGAAACCCCAGGATAGCGGATCGCCCCGGATGTTGCAGTCCATCGTCGAAGCCCTGCTCACGGACCTCCGGGGGGTGCTGGTGGTGGGCGTCGCGATCTTTGCGCTGCTGGTCTGCAACGAGCTGCTGTCGCGGGTGGTCAAGCTGCCCAGCGAGCTGACCCGCAAGATCAGCCACATCGGCTCCGGCTTCATCGTCATCTCGTTCCCCTGGCTGCTGAGTTCGGCCTGGTCCGTGGCGGTGCTCACCCTGTCGTTCCTGATCATCCTGGGGGGTGGCAAGAAGACCGGCCTGCTGATGTCCATCCACGGGGTCAGCCGTCGCACCGGCGGTGCGTACTTCTACCCGGTGGCGGTGCTGGGCATCTGGCTGCTGTCCGGGGGCGACAAGGCCCTGTTCGCCATCCCCATCGCCATCATGGCCATCGCCGACACCGGCGCTGCGCTGGTGGGCAAAGCGCGGGGCGAGACCGTGTTTCAGGTGCTCGATGGACAGCGCAGCTTCGAGGGCACCGGCACCTTCTTCGGGTTGGCGTTCGCCATCGTGCTGGGGGGCCTGGCCCTGGCCGGTCGGCCCGGGTGGCCGGATCTGCTGCTGGTGAGCCTGGTGGCGGCCCTGCTGACCTCGGCGGTCGAGGCGGTCTCCGTGCGGGGGAGCGACAACATCCTGATCCCCTACGCGGCCTGGCTGGTGCTGGAGCGCACCCTGCGGCTGGGGCTGGACGAGCTCTCCACCTGGCTGGGGGGCATGCTCGTGGCGGTGCTGGTGGTGTTGGCGGCCTACAAGCCGGCGCGCCTGTCACCGGCCGCGGCCTTGCTGAGCTTCATCCTGGCCACCCTGGCCTACGCCCTGGGGGGCTGGGCCTGGCTGGTGCCCCTGTTGGTGCTCTACGGCCTGTACATGCTGGGGCGCCCGGCGGGGCTCGAGACCGACCTGACCGACATCTTCGCGGCGTCGGTGGGCTCCATGTTGGTGGTGCTGCTCTTCGCCCACACCGACGACCCCGGGCTGTTCCTGCCCTTCCTGGTCACCGTCTCCGCCAACGCGGCGGTGGCCTGCTGGATGGCCCTGCGCTCCCGGCCCTGGCTGCGGGTGTTCACCCCGGTCGCGGCGGCGGCCCTGCCTCCGGCGATCCCCCTGCTGATGGGGCACGAGGTGCCCGTGCTGGCCCTGGCGGCAGGCGGGCTGGGCGGGCTGTTGCTGTTCCTGCTGCTGGCCCGGACCCGGCTGGTGGGGCGTCGGCTGGTGGCCTCGGTGGTGGTGGCCCTGATCGCGTGGCTGCTGGCCTGATAGGTGGTGGGCATGGATCCCGCACGCCTCCCTCTGTACCGAAGCCTCGCGCCTCTGGAGATCCTCGAGATCGACGGCGCCTCCATCCTCGCCGCCGCGCACCCTGGCCTGGCGCCCGCGGGAACGCTGTCGCAGCCCTGGGGTGAGCCCAGGGGATTCTCCGCCGCCATCGAGGCGGGTGAGGCCTGGCTGCGGGACCGCGGCCTGACCCGGGCGCTGGGGCCGATGGAGCTCTGCACCTGGTTCACCTACCGGGTGCGGCTGGGGCCGGATCGCTTCCCCGGCTTCCCCCTCGAGGTCGACGCCGATCCGGCGCCGTGGCGCGCCGCTGGCTATCGCATCGTCGCCGACTACAACTCCATCCTGGTGCCCCACGACAGCCTGCTCGCGCGCTTCGGCGGCACCCAGGAGCGCCTCGAGGCCGCCGGCTACAGCTTCCGCCCCCTGGACCTCGAGCGCTTCGACCAGGATCTCGAGCTGGGCTGGCGGCTGTCCTGCGCGGCCTTCGCCGAGGCCTACGCCTACGTGGAGCTGCCCTGGCCGGCCTTCCGGGCGCTGTACCACGGCTACCGGGCCTACCTGGATCCCCGCCTCAGCTGCCTGGCCTTCGATCCCGACGGCGAGCCTGTGGGCTACTACTTCAACTTCCCCGGGCCGGTCTTCGAGGGCCAGCCCACCGCCATCTACAAGACCGTGGCCGTGCACCCCCGGGCCCGCGGGCAGCGGGTGGCCGCGGCGCTGCTCGAGCGCGCCCACCGGCAGAGTGTGGCCCTGGGCATGACCGGCGGCATGGTGCACGCCCTGATGTGGTACGACGCTGGCTCCCAGTTCCTGGGTGCCCACGGTGAGCGGGTGATCCGGGAGTACGCCCTGATGGGCAAGGAGCTGTGATGCTGGACCAGCATGGGACCGACGCCAACGTCGTCCGTCACCTGGTGCGCCTGGCCGCGGACCAGGGTGATCAGCTCGCCGTGGTGGAGCCCGGCGGCGACCGGGTGACCTTCGCGGGGCTCGACGCCCTCACGGCGCGCTTCGCCGGCGGGCTGAGGGAGCGTGGGGTGCCGGCTGGGGCGCGGCTGCTGGTGCTCGCCCCCATGGGCATCGCCCTGTACGTGGCGCTGCTGGGCGTCTTCAGGGCGGGCTGCACCGCGGTGCTCGTCGATCCGTCCGCCCCCCGCGCCTTGCTGCGGGCGACCCTGGCCAAGCTCGATCTGCACGGCTTCGTGGGCAGCCCCAAGGCCCACCTGCTGCGGCTGATGATTCCCGAGCTGCGGGGGCTGCGGCTCTACATCTCCACCGGCGGCTTCCTGCCGCTGCCTCACACCCGGATCACCTCGGTGGTCGGCGAGTCCTACGGCCCCCACCCGGTGGACTGCCCGGCGCTGGTCACCTTCACCACCGGCACCTCCGGCCGCGCCCGGGCCATGGCCCGGCGCCACAGCTTCCTGGACGCCCAGCGGGTGGCCCTGACCGAGCACATGGGGCTGGGCTCCGACGACATCGACCTGGCCACCCTGCCGGTGTTCCTGCTCAACTCGCTGTCGGCGGGTTCCACCTGCGTGCTGGCGGACGCTGACCTGTCGAAGGTCGGCTCGGCCGACCCCGAGCGCATCGCCGCCCAGCTGCGCGAGTGGAAGGTGACCACCACCTCTGGCTCCCCCAGCTTCTTCGCACCGCTGGCCCGCACCATGGAGGCCCGCGGCGAGCAGCTCCCTCACCTGCGCAAGCTCTTCGTGGGGGGCGGACGCGTGCCCTCCAGGCTGCTGGCCCAGCTGAAGGCCATCGCCCCTGACGCGAACGTATACGTGCACTACGGCTCCACCGAGGCCGATCCCATCGCCAGCATCGAGGCCGCCGAGGTGCTGGCCATGGGCGGCGACGGCGCGGGCCGCGGCTCCTGCGTGGGGCCGGCGTCCCCCGGCCTCGAGCTGCAGCTGTGGCAGCCCGGGACCACCGAACAGGCCCCCGAGGGTGAGCCTGGCGAGGTCGTGGTCTCCGGCGACCACGTCAACCGCTCCTACCTGGACAACCCCGAGGCCGACGCGAAGTACAAGGTCCACAAGGGCGAGGCGGTCTGGCATCGCACCGGTGATGTGGCCCGCCTCGACGAGCAGGGCCGGGTCTGGCTCATCGGCCGGGTGGGGGAGGCCATCGCCGGGCGCTGGCCCCTGACCGTCGAGGCCCTGGCCGAGAGCCTGCCCTGGGTCCGCCGGGTCGGGTATGGCGCGCGCGGGGATGAACCCGTGCTGGTGGTGGAGCGCTTCGAGGGGCAGGGCCCCGAGGACTGGGAGGCTCAGCTGCGGGAGCGTTGCGGGGTCGAGACGATCCTCGAGGGCACGGTCCCCGTGGACCACCGGCACAACGCCAAGGTCGATCGGGTGGCGCTGGCGCGGGAGCTCGCTGGCTAGTCAGTCCAGGCAGGGGCTGTGGAGCACGCCCAGCAGGCGGTCGTTCCCCGTCGTGCGCAGCTGGATGAACAGGTCGAGGTCTCCGTCGCCATCGGCGTCGGCCAGGACGGGGGCGTCACCCTCGCCGCCGGGGACCGTGAAGGGGCCCTGATCCACGAACTCACCCGTGCCGTCTCCGGCGGCCCAGTGCCAGCGCTGGTCCAGGTCCTGGTAGACCACCAGATCGAGGTCGCCGTCGCCGTCCAGGTCCCCGCTGGTCAGGTCGTAGCCCCGGTCGGGGGCCAGGCCGGCGGCCACCGTCCGCTGCTCGAAGTCGCCGTCGCCCAGGTTGAGCATGACCTGCAGCTGGCTGCTGTCGCGATCCACGAAGACCAGGTCGTCCAGGCCGTCGCGGTCGAGATCGCTGGCCCACAGGCCGTCGGGCTTGCCCTCGACCGCCACGTCCACCCCGTCGGAGAAGCTCCCGTCGCCCAGGCCCTGGAAGAACACCAGCTCCGGGAGGCCTTCGCCGTGGACGACCAGGTCCAGCAGGTAGTCGCCGTCGAAGTCGCCGGAGGCCATCGCGCTCACCTCGCGGTCGGGCCGGCCGAACCAGGCGGCCTCCATGCCCCCGTCGCCGTCGTTCAGGACGCTGCGGACGCGGCTCTGGTTGTGGTGATCAAGCAGCAGATCGGGGGCGTCGTCTCCGTCCAGATCCCGCAGGATCTGCAGCGAGCTGGCGGTCACGCCGTCGGTGAGCTGGGTGATCCGCGCCTCGTCCACGCCCCCGGCTCCGTCCAGCAGCAGCACGATCAGCTCGTCCCGGTAGTAGGTGTTGCCCGCCACCAGATCGAGGTCCCCGTCGCCGTCCAGGTCTCCGAGATCGGCCGCGGGGAACGAGGAGCTGTGGGTGTTCTCGTGGTGTTCCCAGGCGCCGCTCTGGGCGAAGCGGCCGCTGCCGGGGTCCTGCAGGTAGAGGTCGAAGCCGGGCGGGTTGGCCACGGCCAGGTCCACGGCGTCATCGCCATCGAGCCTCCCCGGCACGACGAGGTCCATCCGGGAGCCCTGCACGTACAGCGCCGCCGGTGAGGCGAAGGAGCCGTCGCCGGCGCCGCGGCGGATGGTGAGCCAGCCGTCGTCATCGGCGATCACCGCGTCCGGCACGCCGTCACCATCGAGATCCTCCAGCAGCAGCTGCCCCAGGCCCTGGACCATGTCCTGGGCCCAGTCCGACTCGTCGGGTCCGTCCGCGTGGCCTGGCCAGAGCCACAGTCCGCGATCCGAGCCGCTGATGATCTCCGGAGCGCCGTCGCCGTCCAGATCCTCGATCCAGAGCCCGTCGGTGATGCGGTAGCTGGAGTCGTAGCTGTCGTCCCAGACCTCGAGGCTGTGCTCCACCCAGTGCTCGCCGGTGTTCTCGATCCACAGCAGGTCGTTCTCCTGGTGGTGGGCCGAGGCCAGGTCGAGATCGCCGTCGCCGTCCAGGTCCCCCAGGGCCAGGCGGTGTGCGGCCTGGGTGATCCACAGGGACTCCCGGGTCAGGGTCCCGCTGCCGTCGTTGCGCAGCAGGTGGTTGTCCTTGTGCCGGTTGCCACCGAGCACCACGTCGATGTCACCGTCGGCGTCGACATCGCCGCTGAGCAGCTGGGTGAAGTCGGTGTCCTCCTCGCCCGTCGCGAGCACCGGCTCACCCGTGCCCAGCAGCGCCGCGGCCCAGGCCCCATCCTGGCAGGCCACGAAGACATCCTCGACCCCGTCGCCATCCAGCTCGAGGGTCTCGAGGGAGTAGGGGCCGCGGCCGCAGTCGGCGTCGAACCACTCGCTGGGCTCCCCGAAGCCGCCCTGGCCGTCGCCGAGCAGGAGGCGCAGGACGGTGTCCCCGACGAGCACGACCAGGTCTTGATCCCCGTCGTCGTCCTGGTCCAGGGGTGCGATGTCCCGGACGGTGCCCCCCGCCGAGATGGGGGGCTGCAGCGCGAAGCCGAAGGCGCCGTCGTTCAGCAGCACTCGCACGGTGGCCTCCACAGGCAGCGCCAGGTCCAGCAGGCCGTCACCGTCGAAGTCCGCCGCGACGGGGGGCCCCGCGGCGTACTCGAAGCGCTGCTCCGCGAACCCGTCCACCCGCACGGCGAAGTCCGACGGCAGGCACTCGATGTCGGTGTCGGTGTCGGTGTCGGTGTCGGCGTCGGTGTCGCTGTCGGCGTCGGGTTCCGTGTCGCCGGGGGGGACCCAGCTGTCCGGCGGACAGGTGTCCTCGCAGGTCTCGCGGCAGCGCGCACAGCCGGTGAGGATCACGCAGAAGATCGCGGTGGACAGGTCGCGTCGCATGGCACGTCTCCCACGGTGGTGTCAGGGGTCCCACGAGGGAGTATGTCACAGCACCGCGGTTCCGTCCTGGAACCCGCGCGGACCGGCCTGATGGACGTTATCCTGGGGGGCCGCCACGAGGTGAACGATGATCCGCCGGCTCTCGGCTCCATTCCTTGCATTCGCGGCCCTGACCCTCCCCGTGGTCGCGGGCGCGCCCGGCTGCCAGTGCCGCTACTCTGCCGACCCCTCCGCCAACGTGGAGATCGACGGCTCCCTCGACTTCGGCCCCGTGCCGGACGGGTTCGCCGGCACGGCGACGGTGCTGGTCCACGGCACCTCCATCGCGCCGGCCATCAGCGTGGACGCCGAGGGCATGGACGCCACCTGGATCCGTGGGACCGTGGGCTCCGCGGCCCGGCTCGTCGCCAGCTGTGATCCCAGCCTGAACGACGGCGACTCCGGCTCCATCGAGCTCGACTTCGGGGGTGCGGAGCCCTTCGCGGTGGACTGGAGCTGCAGCGCTGGCGAGCGCCCCGCGCGGCTGCCCGATCCCCTGCTCGAGCCCATCGACCTCCAGGCCTTCGCCTCTGTGCCCGGCTCCGAGCTGGGCGACGCCGCCATCGCCGCCAGCGACGGCGCCCGCTTCGTGCTCAACCCGCCCACCGGCGACGTCTTCGTCTCCGACCCGGTCGCCGGCCGGCTCTGGCGCCAGGGCTTCGGCTACAAGGTGCCGGGCTGGGGTGCCTGGCTGCCCCAGGACATGGAGCTGTACGAGAACTGGGACCCGTACCCCCCCTGCATCGCCGAAGGCATGTGGAACCGCCAGGACGGCAGCTGCACCGGCGCCGAACGCAGCGGCGACGGCGACATCCCAGAGAACTGGATCTACGTGCACTCGGGCTTCGTGGGCGACGACGACTACGACCTGACGGGTGTGCGCGCGGGCGTGGCCCTCGAGGACCAGCAGCTCATCGCGGTGGTGGGCGATCGTGACGACGAAGGCTTCGTGGCCGTCGTGGATGCCGGCCTGGCCGTGGAGCTGGGCGACGAGAGCCCCTACAGCTACCTGCAGCTGGTGCGCGACGCCGACTCCGAGCAGACCCTGCCCGCTGGCCTCGAGATCACCGCCTCCGAGTCCGGCGCCTGGCTGGTGGAGCCCAACACCGGCGTGGTCTGGCAACTGCAGGAGGTGGACGAGCTGTCCCCCATCGTGGTTCGGGCCGACTTCGAGATCGGTCCCGTGAGCGCCACCGCCAACATCGACGACGCCCTGGTGCTGCGGCGGGACGACGGCAGCTGGGCCAAGCTCGACGCCGCCGGCCTGGCCGAGCTCGCCGTGCCTGTGACCGCCTGGAGCGGCCTGGTGGACCTCGCGCCGACCTTCGTGGCTGGCGATCGCCAGGCCGTCTGGGCCTGGTACGCCGACCCCGGCGTGCTGGCCTGGTGGGACACCGGCAGCGGCCTGGCGGGCCTGGTCGCGGTGCCGAGCAGCGTCCAGACCGTGCACCACCTGGCGGCCGACCGCATCTTCGGCGGCAGCGCCGAGACCTCGTCCATGGCCTGGATCGTGGCCGAGGACGCCGACGGCGCCATCGCGCTGCTGGGCGCCCAGGCAGAAGAAGCCGTGCTCGAGCGGGGCGGCGTCGCCCTGCCGGCGCTGCCCATGGCCATGGCCATCGACGGTGCGCCCCACGACCTCTACCTCGCCTACCCCGCGGGCGCGGACGGCTGCGACGGCGATCTGGCCGCGCTGTGCAGCGACGGCGAGCACCCGGCGGCCATCGCCAGCTACTACGCCCCCTACGGGCTGGTGCCCCCCACCTCCACGGGGCACCCCCTCAACATGTTCATCAACCCGATCCTGGAGACCCCCAAGGATCACCAGGTCAACTCGGACTTCTCCAAGGGCGAGGCCCGCTGCGACGACGCCCCCGCGGACTTCGACGAGCGGCTCTACGACGGCTGCTGCGCCCTGTCCTGGGCTGTGCGCGAGCGCGTGGCGCCCAGCATGGACTACGTGGCCGAGGCCTGGCTCACCATCGGATCCGACACCGAGTCCACCGACGACGACGTGGCGGTGACCATCGGGCTGAACCCCACCTGGCTGCGCCAGGCCCGGGACTGCTACGGCGAGCTGTTGACGGCCCCCCAGGGCTACGAGGCCCTCGAGATCCTGGACTACTACGGCGACATGGGCATGGGCTACACCCACTGGACCCACACCTCCATGGCCGACCAGGACGCCACCGAGCCCATGGACTGGTTCATGGGGCTGTTGTACGAGTCGGGCGTGGACTTCAGCTTCCCCATGGCGTCGCAGGCCGAGTACCAGATGCTGCACGACGGCATGTACGCGGCGTCCCGCTACGACGACCTGCCCGACTTCGACGACATGGGCACCGACGTGGTCATGACCACCCTCGAGGTCCCCCTGCAGGGCATCTCGGGCAACCACTTCGACGGCCCGGTGATGCTGTCGGACGAAGGCTGGCCCGATGACGACCCGTCCTGGAACCGTGCCGGCCGCGACGGCCCCCTGGCCCTCGGCGACGATCCGTTCCAGGCCTACTACTTCGCCTCGGCGGGCACGGACCCGGCCGTGGGGCTCGATGGCTTCCGCAAGAAGGAGCTGTTCCCGCTGGACATCCGCACCCGGGCCGCGGCCTTCGAGATGGGCGAGGACCCCCAGGACTGGTTCCTGGGCGGCGACTCTGGCGTGCTCTACCTGCCGGGGCACTCCTGGGCGCTGAACACCCAGGGCGACCTGCACGAGGCGGGGCTGTTCCGCGAGAGCCAGGTCTGGGGCACCGAGACCGAAGAGCGCGACTGGGAGCAGGTCATCCGCTACCTGCGCCGCATCATCGCCTCGTCGCAGCCTGACGACGTCAAGGTCTGGTACCTGCACATCTTCGACTTCACCAACACCGGTGGCATCATCGAGGACAACTCCGGCGTCACGCCGCAGGTCGACATCAACGTCGACGCCCTCGAGGCCATCAACGCCCTGCTGGTGCACCCGGGCCACGCCCGCTGGGCCCAGCCCGATGCCGTGGTGGACGAGTGGCTCGCCACCAGCGGCGACGGAGGCTCCCGATGACCCCCTCCCGCTCCTGGCTCCTGGCCCTGCTGCTGGTGGGCTGCGGCCCGTGCCGCAGCACGGCCGACGACACCCAGGTCCCCGACGACACTCAGGACAGCGATCCGGGTGACACCCACCCGGAGACCGACGACACGGATCCCGGCTACCGGGACCTGGACGGCGACGGCTACTACGAGTTCTACGACTGCGACGACGAGGACCCCGACGTCCACCCCGGGGCCGAAGAGATCTGCGACGACATCGACAACGACTGCGATGGCCAGGTCGACGAGGACCGGGTCTGCGCCACCGCCCTCGAGCTGGGCCCGAGCGACGCCACCGCGGTGTTCTACGGCGCTAGCGCCGACGATCAGGCCGGCCAGCACCTGGCCTCTGTGGGTGACCTCGACGGCGACGGCTACGGCGATCTGCTGCTGCCATCCTTCGCCCACGACGGCAACGGCGAGGACGCCGGGGCGGCCTACCTGTTCCTGGGCCCGGTGAGCGCCGAGCAGAGCATGGACGCCGCCTGGGCCTGGTACCTGGGCGAGGCCGAGGGCGACAACGCTGGCCGCACCGTGGCCGACGCCGGGGACGTCAACGGCGACGGCGTGCCCGACCTGCTCATCGGGGCCCCCGCGGCCGACCACAGCTTCATGAACGCGGGCACCATCTACCTGGTGTACGGCCCGCAGACCGAAGGCGAGCACCAGCTGGCCGACGCGGACGCTCGCATCTTCGGCGAGGCCGACGGCGACTGGCTCGGTGATGCCGAGAGCCTGGGAGACATGAACGGCGACGGCTACGACGACCTCGTCGTGGCCAGCCAGTACGACAACACCCTCGGCGAAGACGCCGGTGTCGCGTACGTGATCTACGGCCCCGTCTCGGGGGACCAGACCCTCGGCGAAGACGTCATCCAGCTGTCGGGCGTCGAAGAGGAAGACCAGGCCGGCTCCACCGCCATCGGCCCGGGCGACGTCAACGCCGACGGCATCCCCGACCTCATCGTCGGCGCGCGCTTGTCGGACATGGGCGGCCGGGACTCCGGCGCCCTGTACCTGTTCATGGGCCCGGTCGAGGCCTCGGCCCCCCTGGATTCCGCCGACGAGATCATCCCCGGCCCGGAGCCCGACGCTCTGCTCGGCGCGGGCTGGAGCATCGACGGCGTGGGCGACCACGACGGCGACGGCCGCCAGGACTTCCTGGTGGGCGCCCGCGGCGCGAGTGGCGGCGGCGGCGCCTGGCTGGTGTTGGCCACCGACCTGCGGGATCTCGACGTCCTGGACGAGGCCAGCGCGAGCTTCTCGGCGGAATCCCAGGGTGATCTGGCTGGCACCGCGGTCTGTGGCCTCCACGACGTCAACGGCGATCTGCGCCCCGACATCGCCATCGGCGCCTCGGGCGCTACCGGGGTCGGTGGCGCCGACAGCGCCGGTGCGGCCTACATCTTCTACGGCCTGGCCCTGGGCAGCTACGACCTGGGTGACGCCGACGTGATCGCCAGGGGCGAAGCCACCGACGACATGGCTGGCTGGTCCATCGGCGACGCCGGTGACGTCAACGGCGTGGGACGCACCAGCCTGCTGATGGGCGCGCTGGGCAACGACGCCGCGGCCGAGGACGCCGGCGCCATCTACCTCTTCACCCTCGAGGAGGAAGGCCGATGACCCGCATCCTGCCGCTCTTCCTGCTGCTGCTGGGCTGTCCTCCGGACCCGCCCGATGACACGGACACCAAGACCGAGCCCACCCCGGAAGCGGGCGACGTGGTCATCCTGACCAACACCGCCCACGGCTGCGTGCGCTTCCTGGACTACAACGGCGCCCGGCTACGAGCCGAGATCTGCTTCGACGATCTGCTCCCCGACCAGTGCGGGGGCACCATGGACAACGGCTGGGGCATCTGCCAGGCCTTCTCGGTGATCTACGACCGCGAGACGGACCCGGAGTCCCTGATCATGGTCTTCGCGCGCCAGGCGGAAGACGACGACGACATCCGCCCCGGCGGCGTGGTCGCGCTGGACCTGAGCTGGCCTCTGGAGCCCACCTGGCGCGTCCAGGAGGTCTCGCTGCCCCCGGGCCACGCGCTTCACGAGACCTGCCTGTCCGTTCACGAGGAGCTGGGCGACGACCCCGCGCCGCCCGTCCACTCCGAGCAGGCCAACTGCTACTCCATCTTCCCCCACGAGATCGGCTGGATGCCCGGCCGCGAGCTGCTGGCCCTGTCCGACACCACCCTGAACCGGGTGATGTGGTTCGCGCCGCCAGAGGACGGGAGCACCGTGGCCGAGGCCGTGGCCGTGCTCGAGCCCGAGAACCGGCCCGAGTCCGAGGACGACCGCACCCTCAACTGCCTCGAGGTCGTGGAGCACGGTGACCAGACCTTCCTGCTCAACTCCTACAAGACCTCCGTGGCCCCCGAGGCCGCGGGTGAGGACATCGGGCGCCTGATGCTGTGGGACGTCACCGACCTGGACGACATCCAGCACGTCTGGAGCTACCCCGAGGACGGCTGGCTCGCGGCGGTCCACGGTCCCAGCATGTGGGAGACCAACGTCGGCCTGCTGCTCACCTACGCCCACAGCGGTGGCGCCTCCACCGCCACGATGGACGAGCTGGGCACCGTGGGCGTGGCCCTGGCCCACTGGGACCACCCCCCGGTCTACCTGGGCGATCTGATGCCCATGGAGGGCGAGCTGGCCGAGCCCATGGGCTTCGTGCGCGACGTCAAGCTGGTGCACGGCGGGCTCAACCGCATGCTGGTGCTCGACTCCGGCTGCGAGACCCCGTTCCCCAACGGCTGTGACCGCGAGGCCCGCTTGCTCGAGATGGACGTGGTCTTGCCGGAGATCCCCGGCCTGGGTGGCGTGTTCTCGGACATGCACGAGGATCAGACCTTCGTCCGCACCCCGGTGGTGCGCACGCTGATGAAGAATGACCTGCTGTTCCCCTTCGAGACCCAGCACATCCCCCTCGAGGACGTGGGCCCAGGGCTGCGCAGCTTCCTGAACGAAGGCCGCGACTGGCTCGACGACGACGGCCCGCCCCCCGAGGACAGCGGAGTCACCGAATGACACATCGACACATCTCACCGCTGTTGCTCGCGCTCTGCGTGGGCTGCGGAGACGGCTGCCGCGGCGACGACACCGCCCCTGTGGATGACAGCTCCGAAGAGACGGGCGACCCCACCGTCGACGCCGACAACGACGGCTACCCCGCCTCCGAGGACTGCGACGACGAGGACCCCGACGTCAACCCCGGCGCCGAGGAGATCTGCGGCAACGGCGTGGACGACGACTGCGACGGCACCGCCAACGACTGCGGCCTGTCCGGGCTGGTCCCCCTGAGCGAAGCCGACGTGGCCATCACGGGAGCCGCCGAGAGCGACTGGGCCGGCCGCTCCTTCGACCTGGCCGGTGACCACGACGGCGACGGGTCCCTGGATCTGGTCGTCGGTGGCCGCCACCACACCAGCGACGACGGCGAGGTCGGCGCGGTCTTCGTGATGTCCGGCCCCTTCGAGGCCGACGGCTCGATGGCCGACGCCACCGCGACCTGGCTCGGCAGCAGCGACATGGGCGAGGCCGGCGACTCGGTGGCCAACGGCTGCGACCTGTCCGGCGACGGCGCCGCGGACATCATCGTCGGCGCCCGCTCCCACGACGCCGTGGGCGAAGCCGCGGGCGCGGTCTACCTCATCTTCGACCCCGGCAGCGGCGAGCAGATCCTGGACGACGCCGCGGTCACCATCTTCCCCACCGACGCCCAGCACCGCCTCGGCGACGCGGTGGGCTGCGCCGGTGATCCCAACGACGACGGCGTGGCCGACCTGGTGGTCGCCGCACCCGGCGCCCAGAACTCCGACGAGGACGTCTCGGGCATGGCCTACCTGTTCGAGGGGCCCATCGCCGAGGGCGAGCTCACCACCGCGGACGCCGACGCGACCTTCCGCGGCGTGGCCCACGGCGACTACCTGGGTCGCTGGGTCGACGGCGGCCACGACCTCGACGGTGACGGGCTCACCGACCTGGTGCTGACCGCCTTCAAGGCCGGCGTGGCCGGCGTGGACGCCGGTGAGGTCTACGGAGTGCTCGCACCCTTCGACGGTGAGATCGATCTGATGGAGGCCGACTGGGTCATCAGCGGCGAGCGCCCCGGCGACTGGCTGGGCACCCGCGCCGAGGTGGCGGGGGACATCGACGGTGACGGCACCCCGGACCTGCTCATCGGCGCCGACGGCCACGACCAGGGCGGCAACAACGCCGGCGCCGGCTACTTCGTGCCCGGCCCCCCCGCGGGCCAGGCCCTGGTGCAGCACGCCGCGGCGGCCACCATCACGGGGATGGCGGCCGAGGACTACACCGGCCTGACCGTCACCGGCACCGGTGACCTGGATGGCGACGGCAGCGACGACTTCGCCGTCGGCGCCTTCCGCTCCGACGCGGGCCAGCTCAACGCCGGGCTGCTGGCGGTGTTCTACGACGCCATCGAAGGCGTGGTCGGCATCGACACCGCCGATGTGGAGATCATCGGCACCCAGGCCGACGACCAGGCCGGCTTCCACGCCATGGCGACCGGCGACATCAGCGGCGACGGCTGGCCCGACATCGCCTTGAGCGCCCCCGCAGAGGACACGGGCGGGCGCGACTCCGGGGCTATCTACCTGGTGTTCGGCTCGGGCTGGTAGCGGGCTGGTCGCCCACGCGCCTGAAGCGCAGCTCGAAGCTGAAGGGCACCGGCAGGTACTCGCTCTCGTAGGTGACCCTGGAGATGATGGTGACCCCGTCGGGCTGCAGCTGGAAGGTCTGGGTTCGATCGCCCAGCTCGTTGGCGAAGGTCTGCACCAGCTCATCGTCGGTCACCAGGGCCTGGCTGACCGTGTAGGTCGCGTCTCCCTGCAGGGCGTCCCAGCTGAAGGGGCTGCCGTCGAGGCTGGCGGTGAACAGGTGGGTGCTCCCGCAGGAGTAGCGCAGCCCCTGCTCTTCGAGCTCGAACACCGGCAGCGGACAGTAGACCGTCACGCTGCGCAGCACCGGCCGCATGACCGGTCGGAGCATGGGGTTCATGGCCTGGGCGACCCGCTCGATGCCTTCCTCGATGCTGGCGACGTCGGACTCCTTGTCCACCTGCACGAAGCGCCCCTGGATGGGCGCCCCGTCGCCGGCGGAGCCGGTCTGGGCCTCGGCGTGACCCGCCGCGACGGCGGCCAGCACCAGCGCCGTACAGACGCGGGCGGTGGTCACGGGGCGATGGCGGCGGGTGCGCATGTCCATATGCTTGCATCGGTCGTTTCCACCGTCCTGTTGAGGAGGCCGATGGTGACGACTCGAGACAGCAGGCCCTCAGCGGGGCGTCAGGCCAGCAGCTCGTCCAGCTCCCGGACCGTGATGTCCAGCTCCCGCGCGGTGCGCAGCTTGTCGCCGTCGTAGTACTTGAGCGCCCGCTGCACGTGGTCCCGCTCGACCTCGCGCAGGGGCTCGGGGGCGTCGAGGGGGTCGGGCGAGCCGGTCTCGATGCGGTCCCGGATCCACTGGGGCAGGGCGTCCACGGTGATCCAGTCGCCGTCGTCGGTGGCCACCAGCGAGGCCTTCACGATGCTGCGCAGCTCCTGGACGTTGTCGGGGAAGTCGTAGTGAGACAACGCCTCGAGGTAGCCTGTGTCGAAGCCTTGGACCTTGCGACCGAAGCGCTTGCTGTACCTGGCCAGGAAGTGGTCCGACAGCAGGGGGATGTCGCCGCGCCGCTCCCGCAGGGGCGGGATCACGATGTTGTTCACCATCAGGTGATACAACAGGTCCCGATCGAAGCGCCCTTTGTATTCCTTGGCGGTCAGCTCCTTGGTGGACGACACGACGAAGCGGGCTTCGGAGGTGCGGATCTCGGTGCTCGCCTCGCGGTAGTACTCTCCCTCCTGAAGCACGCGACGCAGTCTCACCTGCATCGGCATCGTGAGCTTGTCGATGTTGTCCAGGAACAGGGTGCCGTCGCCGGCGTGCTCGAGGAAGCCGGGGCGCTCCTCGTCGCGGCCACCCCAGCGGCGGGCCTGGCCGAAGAAGTCGGCCGGGAACTGGCCCGGGTCCGCGGCGGCGGCGTCCACGGTGATACATGCTTCGCGGCAGCGGGGGCTGGCCTTGTGGATCGCGCGGGCCAGGGCCTCCTTGCCCGTGCCGCGCTCCCCGGAGATGAACACGGCCATGTCCGAGCGCGCCATGCGCTCGGCGGTGTGCAGCACCCGGATCATCGCGGCGTCCTGGGTGGGCACGTGCTCGAAGGCCGCCGGGTCGGCCAGGTCCTCGCGCTTGAGCTCCGTGGGCAGCTGCTGGATGGAGCGGTTCATGGCGTGGTGCTGCAGGGCGCTCTCGAGCACCTCGACCAGCTGCTCGTCCTCCACCGGCTTCACCAGGTAGTCGAAGGCGCCGAGCTTCATGGCCTTGACCGCCAGCTCCACGTCGGGCACGCCGGTGAGGACCACCACGGGGATGTCCATGTCCTGGGCCCGCAGGCTGCGCAGGATGTCCATGCCGCTGACGTCGGGCATGTCCATGTCCAGCAGCATGATGTCGTTGGGGCTGCGGTCGAGGGTCTCGAGCACGCGGCGCGAGTCGTTGATGACCGTCACCTCGAAGCGGTCGGTCTGCATCAGGGCGACCATCAGGTAGTTGGTCACCGCGACGTCGTCGTCCACGATAAGGATGCGCTTCATCGGGTCCTCCTCCCGTTCCGTTCACGGCCGTCGTCCAGGGGCAGGCGCACGGTGAAGGCCGTGCCCACGCCGACGGTGCTGTCCACGTCGATGCTGCCGCCGTGCTCTTCGATGATCCGGTGGGTGATGGCCAGCCCCAGGCCCGTGCCACCGCGGGCCCGCTTGGTGGTGTAGAAGGGGTCGAAGATCTGACGCAGGGTCTGGGGCGTCATGCCCTTGCCGTCGTCGCGGACCTCCAGCACGGCGTGGCCGTCCTGGACCCGGGTGCGCACCAGGATGGTGCCCCGGCGCTCGTCGGGCATGGCCTGGCTGGCGTTGACCACCAGGTTGACCAGGATCTGTTCGATCTTCTGGGAGTTCCCGGTGAAGGACGGGATGTCGGGCTCGAGATCCAGCTCCAGATCGGCCCGCATGTGGACCTCGTTGTGGACCAGGCGGGTGCAGGCCTCGATCAGCGTGTTGATGTCCACGCAGTCGATGAGCTCACCCTCGTCCCGCCGGGCGAAGCGCTTGAGCCCCTCGACGATGCCCTTGATGCGCTCGGACCCGTGCGCCATGTCCTGGACCAGGGTCATGATGTGGTCCCGGAAGAACGTGTAGGGCAGCCGTGCCACGCGGAAGTCGGGGTTGGCCGCGGCGTGGGCGTCGACGATGGGGAGCATGTCCTCGAGCGCCTGACGCATGATCTTGATGTTTCCCCGGATGAACTGGTTGGGGTTGTTGATCTCGTGGCCGATGCCGCTGACCAGCTGACCCAGGGAGGCGAGCTGATCGGCCTGGCGCAGCTGCTTCTCGTAGGTGCGCTCCAGGGTCACGTCCCTGAAGAACTCCATGATGCCGCTGACGGCGTGGTTCTCGTCGTAGATGGGCAGGGCGTGGATCTCGAGGTAGCGGCCGTCTCGACGCAGCTCGTGGGTCACCGGCGCCTTGGTCTCCAGCACCATGGCCAGCCGGCAGTCCTCACAGGGGGCGGCGCGATCGAAGAACACCCGGTGACACACATCGCCCTCGACGCAGCCTTGCTTGTTGCTGGCCACGACGCGGCAGGACCTGTCGATCAGGGCGACGTCCTCGGGGATGCCTTGCATGATGGGTTCGATCCAGGACTTGGAGCGCTCCCAGCTCTTGCCCAGGCCCTCGATGTAGTTGTTGACGGTGTCCAGGCGATCCCGCAGCTCGGCCAGCTCCTGGGTGCGGCCCTGGATGACACCCTCCAGCTCGTTCAGGCGCTCTCGGTAGATCGACTCTTCTTTCTGCTTCGATTCCAGCCGGACGGACAGCTCCTTGCGCTCCAGCGCCAGGCTCACCAGCCGGCCGATCTGGTCGAGCATCTTCTGCTCTTCCGGCAGCCACTCGAGCTCCGGTGACACGTAGCTGACCCGGATCTCGCCACAGACCTGCCCGTTGACCACCAGCTCGGTCTGGATGCCGCAGCGGCCCTCACAGCAGTGGGGTTCCCGTCCGAAGTTCTCCCTCAGGTAGCGGCTGCACACCACGGCCTGGCCGGGGTGGCGCACACCGCGCGCCAGGATCGGTGGGAGCTTGTGGAAGAACTCGTCGATGCTGGTGGAGCGATCGGTCCAGTCGGCCACGGCGTACAGGCAGGACAGCTCGCGGATGCGGTCGCTCTGTTCGGAGGCCTCGAAGCCCTCGAGGGCGTCGGCCTGCGTGCCGTAGAACAGACACAGGCGTGTGTCACCCGCCTGGATCTCGTTGCAGCGCAGCGGCACGCGCACCCGCGGGGCGACCTGCGGGGAGAACACCACCACGACCTGATCGCCCTGCCTGGCCTGGCAGCGCCCCTGCTCGATGGTCTGCAGGCTCTGCTCGGTCAACACCTCTTCCAGCGGCCGCTCCATCAGGCCGAGGCGGTGGCGGCCGGCAACCCGCTGCAGGGGGAGGCTGGCGTGGACCACCCGCTCGTCTTCGTCGAGGACGAGCAGGAAGTCGTAGTTCAGCTCGATCAGGTCGAAGACCTGTTGGGTGGTGACGCTCTCCTGGGCTGGGGTCGCCGCGCCCATGGCCTAGCGCCCTCCGGGGCGCAGGTGGCCGATGCCGCGCTCGCGCATGGCGCGCTTGTAGCGGGCCGTGTGGGTGAGGGGCGGTGGGATCCGGCCGTGGCCAGGGCGGCCCTCGACCTCCACCGGGGTAGCGGGGGGAGGGGCGGGGCGCGCCTCGCCGCGGGTCCAGTACCAGGGCAGGTCCTCGCCCAGGATCCGGCGGACCCGGGCGTCGATGGCGGCGTGCAGGCCGGCCCAGTCTTCAGGGAGATCGTCGATGCCCAGGGACGCGGCCAGACCCGCCAGCACCTGCCAGCCAGCCCGCCGCGCGGGCGGCGGGACCACGGGCGCGTAGTCCAGCAGCCGGCCCTCGAAGGAGCAGCGGGTGCCCTGGGACTCGAGCCAGGTGGAGCCTGGCAGCAGCACGTGGGCGAAGCGGGTGGTCTCGGTGTGGGTCCAGTCCATGGCCACCAGCAGCTCGAGGCCCTCGAGGCCCTTCGCGGTGCTGGGATGGGCGAGGGGATCCTCGCCGAGCACCACCGCCGCGCGCAGGCTGCCGCCCTCGATGCGTGAGCGCAGCTCGTCCATGCTGACGCCCTCGGCCGCGGGCTGGCGGCCCGGCAGGAACGAGGGGTGCACGCCGCACAGCTCGAGGCCTGCGGCGTTGGCGTGGACACGGGGCAGCAGCAGCTCGGCCTCGCGGCCCATGGCCCGCACCAGCGCCACCAGGTTGCCGATGGTCTCGAGATCGCCGGTGGCCTGGTCCTGAACCCGGTCGGGGGCGTGCACGAACACGGTGCGGTCGGCCTCGAAGATCAGCTCGGCGATCTCGCGGATGTCGGCCTCTTCGACGCCGGCGAGCATGGCCGCGCCGGCGGCGCCGCCCTCGAGGCTGTCGAGCAGGGGCCTCAAGCCGTCCAGATCGGCGCCGTCGCGGTCGAGCCAGGCGTCCTCGAGCAGGGCCTGGGTGACCCCGCGCCACAGCTGCGTGGCCCGGCCGCGCATGGGATCGACGGCCTTGGACGCCAGGGCCCGATCGGCCTGGTCGAGGGTGGAGTTGACCACCACCAGCTTGGCCCCCCGCTCACGCACGGCGGCGAGCACGCGGGTGGCCAGGACCAGGTGGTCGGTCTCGAGGGCCGTGTTGGTGCAGACGATGAGCTGTGCGTCGTCCAGGGAGCCGCGGTCGGCGGTGGAGGCGGTGTGCCCCAGGATGGCGTCGAGCCGGTGGCTCTCCTGGCCGGTGGCCAGCATGGACAGGGAGCCCACATTGGCGGTGCCCAGGCCTTCTCGGGCGATGCGCGAGGCCAGCAGCAGCTCCTCGTTGGACAGCTCCGGGGAGGCGAAGACCGCCACCGAGTCGGGTCCGTGGCGCTCGACGATCTCGCCGAGGGCGCGGGCGGCGTGGGCCCAGGCCAGCTTGTGGTCGGCTCGGGTCCGGCTGTGGCCGACGCGGATCTCGGGGTGCACCACCCGCCGGGAGCGGTGGAAGAGCTCGTGGCCGAAGCGGCCGTACTGACACAGCTTCGCCCCCGGCTCGGCGGGCGCGGCCAGCTCGTAGCGGCCGGGGCCGTAGATCTTCGCCTCGATGGCGCAACCCACCGAGCAGGCGCCGCAGTGGGTGCGGGCGGTGGTCTCGGGCAGGGACGCGCGGCCGGGGAAGGGGTGCTTCACGGTGAGCGCCGCGGTGGGGCAGGCGTCCACGCAGTTGCCGCAGGAGACGCAGTTGGTCTCGATGAGCGGGTCGTTCATGGCCGGCCGCATCTCGGTGCGGAAGCCGCGGTTGACCAGGCCCAGGGCCGCGATGGGCAGGACCTTGGCGCAGGTGCGGATGCACTTGGAGCACAGCACGCACTTGTTGGGGTCGTAGACGATCCAGGGGTGGCGCTCGTCGATCTTGTGCTTGCGCACGGTGCCCTGGATGCCGCGGTGGTCGGCGCCGTAGACGTCGGCCCAGTGGCGCAGCTCGCAGTCGTGGGCGCGCACGCAGCCGCACTCGAGGCAGCGGCCACACTCGTGCACGGCGTCCTCGGGCTCGAAGCCGGTGACGACCTCGTCGAAGCTGCCGGCGCGCTCGGCCACGCTGATGTGTTGCAGGTCCCGGCGGCGGGTCTCGGGGACTTCGCCCAGCTCCTGCTTGCCCGGGGGCGCCCAGTCGGCCTTGCGGGCGACGAAGCGGTCGGCGGGCACCGCGCCGCCCTCGATGTGGGCGACGATGGCGGCGGCGGCCCGGCGGCCCTCGGCGATGGCGTCGATGACCACCGTCGGGCCTTCGTTGGTGGCGTCGCCACCCGCGAAGACGCCCGGCACGTTGGTGGCGCAGCTCTGCTCGTTCACCGCGATGGTGCCCCAGCGGGTCTGCTCGAGGGCCACGTCGCCCACGGTGTCCACGCCGTCGAGCACGGGGTTCTGGCCGATGGCCGAGACCGCGAGCTGGCAGGGGATGTCGAACTCGGAGCCCTCGATGGTGATGGGCCGCCGGCGGCCGGAGCCGTCGGGTTCACCCAGCTTCATGCGCACGCAGCGCACGGCGGCGAGCAGCCCGTCCTCGTCCTTGCGGATGCCCACGGGGGCGACCAGCTCCATGATCTCGATGCCCTCGTCGATGCAGTCCTGGATCTCCAGGGGATCGGCGGGCATCTCGGCCTTGGTGCGCCGGTAGATCAGCAGCACCTTCTCGGCGCCGCAGCGCCAGGCGGTGCGGGCCACGTCCATGGCGGTGTTGCCGCCACCCACCACCACCACGGTGCCCTGGACCGGGCTGGGGTCGGCGGCCTTGGCCTGCAGGAACTCGACGCCGCTCTCCACCCCGGGGGTGTCCAGCTCGCCCTCGACCCGCATGGGCTTGCCCGTCCAGGCGCCCACCGCCAGGAACACGGCGGCGTGCTGCTCGCGCAGGGTGTCCAGGCGGATGTCCCAGCCCACGCGCACGCCGGTGCGCAGCTCCGCGCCGACCTTGCAGATGTGATCGACCTCGAGGTCCAGCACATCGTCAGGCAGGCGGTAGGCGGGGATGCCGTAGCGCAGCATGCCGCCGGGCTTGGGCATGGCCTCGTACAGCACCGAGCGGTAGCCGGCGCGGCCCAGGAACCAGGCGGCGGTCAAGCCAGCGGGACCGGCGCCCACGATGCCGACCGTGGGGCCACCTTCCGGGGCGGCCTGCACCGGCAGGTCGTAGACCCCGGGCACGTCGGTGGCGTAGCGCTTGACGTGGTTGATGGCCACGGCCTCGTCCACGTCGGCGCGGCGGCACTCGAGCTCGCACTTGCGCACGCAGACCCTGCCGCAGACGGCGGGCATGGGGTTGGCGTCGCGGATGAGATCGACGGCCTGCTGGTCCAGGCCCATGTTCACCAGGGCCAGGTAGCCCTGGATGTCCACGTGGGCGGGGCAGGCGTCCATGCAGGGCGAGACGCAGTCGGCGTAGTGGTTGGACAGCAGCAGTTCGAGGGCGGCCTTGCGGGACCGCAGCACCGTGTCGCTGCGGGTGTGCACGGACATGCCCTCGTTGACGCGGGTCGCGCAGGCGGGGACGAGGTTCCCGCGGCCTTCGAGCTCCACCACGCAGACGAAGCAGGAGCCGTAGGGCTCGAGGTCGGGGCTGTGACAGAGCGTGGGGATCGTGTCGAGCCCCTGGGCGTGCACGACCTCGAGGATGGTCTGGCCGCGCTCGGCCTGCACCGGCTGTCCGTTGATGGTCAGTGAGACGGTGTCCATGGCGGGCTCCTAGCGCTTGATGATGGCGCCGAAGTTGCAGCTGGAGATGCAGCGTCCGCACTGGACGCAGGTGTCGATGTCGATGACGTGGGCCTGCTTGCGATCGCCGGCGATGGCGTCCACGGGGCAGGCCCGGGCGCAGAGGGTGCAGCCGGTGCACAGCTCGGGCACCACCACGAAGTCCACCAGGGCCTCGCAGACCCCCGCGGGGCAGCGCTTCTCCACGATGTGGGCCCGGTAGTGGTCCTCGTAGTAGCGCAGGGTGGTCAGCACCGGGTTGGGCGCGGACTGCCCGAGGCCGCAGAGGCTCGCTTCTTTGATGCGATGGGCCAGCTCCGAGAGCCGCTCCAGGTCCTCGAGCTCACCCTCGCCGCGGCAGATGCGCTCCAGGATCTCGAGCATGCGCAGGGTGCCCACCCGGCAGAAGGTGCACTTCCCGCAGCTCTCGTCCTGGGTGAAGTTCAGGAAGAAGCGCGCGATGTCGACCATGCAGGTGGAGTCGTCCACCACCACCATGCCGCCGGAGCCCATGATGGCGCCGGTGGCCGGGATGTGCTCGAAGTCCACCGGGGTGTCCTGCTGGGCGGCGGGGATGCAGCCGCCGCTGGGGCCGCCCATCTGCACCGCCTCGAAGCGGCCGCCGTCCTTGATGCCGCCGCCGATCTCGAAGACCAACTCCTGGATCGTGGTGCCCATGGGGACCTCGGCCAGGCCACCGCGGGTCACCTTGCCGGCGAGGGCGAAGACCTTGGTGCCCTTGCTCTTCTCGGAGCCGATGGCGGCGTAGGCCTGCGGGCCGTTGCGCACGATCCAGGGGACGTTGGCGTAGGTCTCGACGTTGTTGTTGTTGGTGGGCTTGGCCCACAGCCCGGCCTCGGCGGGGAAGGGGGGCCGGATGCGGGGCATGCCGCGCTCGCCCTCGATGGAGGCGAACAGGGCGGTCTCCTCGCCGCAGACGAAGGCGCCGGCGCCCTGCTTGATCTTGATGTCGAAGTGCTTGCCAGAGCCGAAGACGTCCCGGCCGAGGTAGCCCTTGTCCCGGGCGGCCGCGATGGCCAGCTCGAGGCGGTGGATGGCCAGGGGGTACTCGGCGCGGCAGTAGATGTAGCCGTACTCCGCACGGATGGCGTGACCGCAGATGATCATGCCCTCGAGCACGGCGTGGGGGTCGCCCTCGAGCACCGAGCGGTCCATGAACGCGCCCGGGTCGCCCTCGTCGGCGTTGCAGACCACGTACTTCTTGTCGGCGTCGTAGCCGGCGCAGAAGCTCCACTTGAGCCCGGTGGGGAAGCCGGCGCCGCCGCGGCCGCGCAGGCCCGAGGCCTTCATGATGTCGATGACCTCGCCGGGCTCCAGCTCCCGCAGGGACCGCCGGGCGGCCTGGTAGCCGCCGCGGGCTTCGTAGTCACCGATGCACTCGGGATCGATCAGGCCGCAGTTGGCGAGCACGATGCGCTGCTGGGGATCCAGGAACGCGGCCTCGCTGCCGCCGGTGCGGCCTCGGGTGTCGATGCTCCAGGCCACGCGGTCTTCGAGGACCACATCGCCCATGACGTGGCGGGCGAAGATCTCGCCGGCCAGGTCGGGATCGACGTCGCCGTAGAGGGTGCGGGCGTCGCCCTGACGGATCTCCACCAGGGGCTCGCGGTAGCACATGCCGATGCAGCCGGTGATGCGCAGCCGGCAGCGCTCGGGGTGGGCCGCCGCGAGCGCCTCGAGGGCCTCGTAGGTGGCCTTGGCGCCCGCGGACAGGCCGCAGGTCCCCATTCCGACCAGGATGTCGATCATGACTGCACCTCGTGGGCGGCCTCGCGCTTGGCGGCTCGCCGAACCTTCTTGAGCAGCTTGCGCGCTGCGGCCGGGGTCAGGCGTCCGTGGGTCTCGTCGTCGATCATCATCGCCGGCGCCAGCGAGCAGCAGCCCAGGCAGGCCACCGTGAACAGCGTGAAGAGGCCGTCCTCGCTGGTGCCACCCACCTCGATGCCCAGCTCGTCCTGGATGGCGTCCACCAGCGTGGAGGCCCCCTGGACGTGACAGGCGGTCCCGGTGCAGACCCGGATCTGGTGGCGACCCATGGGCTGCAGGCGGAACTGGCTGTAGAAGGTGATGACACCGTAGATGGTGCTCTCGGGGATGCTGGTCACCCCGGCGATGGTCTCGATGGCCCGCCGCGGGATGTAGCCGAAGTGGTCCTGGGCGGACTGCAGCAGGGGGATCAGCTCCCCCGGGCTGCCGTCGTAGCGCCAGAGTTCGAAGGGGAAGGACTCGGAGCCGCGCATGGGCACCCTCCATTCGAACCCGGCTCACGCCGGGTTCGACGCGGACTGTCGTGGTCTAGTCGTCGAGGAACTGGATGATGCGGGCCTGGCGGACGCGGAGCACGCCGTCGATCTCGTCGATCTTGCGCAGCACCTCGGGCACGCGGCCGACCGCACCCTGGCCGGTGACCATGGCCACCAGGCGGCCGCCGTCGTCGATGACGTCGCAGAAGATGACGTCGTCGATGAAGAACACCGTGGTGAAGACCTGCTGGATGGCCGACGGGTCGATGTCCACCATCAGGTAGCTGGCGGTGCCGCGCTGGCTGGTGCCCGTGACGGCCTCGCCGCCGCGGATGGCGTCCCGGTAGCTCTTGACGAAGTCCTCGATGTCCCGGTCCAGCTTCGGGCGCTCCACCGACGAGACGGAGACCACCTCGATGCCGGCCATGGAGCCGACGGTCTGGAAGATCGTCTCGATGCCGGTGGCCGCGGGGGCCTGGACCAGGAGGATGACGTCCACGTCGCCGTGGACCGCGTGGCAGGAGTGCACGCCCGGCAGCTCCTGCAGCTCCCGGAAGATCTGGGCGCTGCGGGCTTCGTTGGTGATGCGGACCGTGAGGTAGGCGCTCATGGTCTCGGTGACGCTGGGGGCAGCCGCGCGCCGGGTGGTGGTGGTGGCCTCGCCGCGGGGCAGGCCCTCGAGGGCCTCGACCAGCTCGTGGACCTCGAAGGGCTTGTCCAGGAAGGCGGTGTTGGGCTCGGCCAGGGCGGTGGTCTCGAGGGTCTCGTCGCCGAAGCCGGTGATGACCACGGCCGGGAGGTCGGGGAAGTGGCTCTTGATGACCTTGAGGATCTTCAGGCCGTCGATGTCGGGCATGAAGATGTCGGTGACCAGGAAGTCGTACCCGTTGCCCTCGGCGCCGGCGCGCTCGAGCTCGTGCACGGCGGAGATGCCGTCCGGGCAGGCGACGACCTCGAAGCCGTGCTGGGTCAGACCGAAGATGAGGTTGCGGCGAATCTCGGGTTCGTCATCGATGACGAGAACGCGGCCCTTGGTGTCTTCCATGGTGTCCTCCGAACGAGGGAGTGAGTGGGAGCCCCAATTGAACCGGTCCAGAGGGGACGCACCCATGCGATCCGTCAGGTTGCGCCGGCCCTTTTGGGTGGTTCACAGGGCCCGTGAGAGGGGTCAGGGAGCCTGCCGGAAAGCCGCCTGTCGAAGATCTGTACACCCCCCTCGTCGCCCCGCGGTCCGTGAGCATCGAGGGACTCTTTCGGGGGTCGGCGCCCCGCCTGTGGTGGGCTCCCGGGCTCTCGGGGCCCACGCGCCATGACCTGTGCGACATGGCATCCGTCATGGTTCGCGGACTATGCTCGGCCCATGCGTCCCCTGCGACCCTGGATCCCGACGGCGCTGTTGCTCGTCCTGCTGCTCGCGCTGACCGGTGGGAGCGTCTGGTTGCATCCCGCGACCCGGCAGCTCGGTAGCGGCGCCAGCGAGGGCCCGATCCACCTGTGGTCGCTGTGGGTGGCCGCCGAGGGCCTGTTCAGCTCCGGCCCGCTGCTGCGGATCGCGCCGGAGGTGGCCTTCCCGGATGGCTTCGCCGCCCACCTGATGGATCCAGTCAGCCTGCTGCTGTTCCTGCCCGGCTTCCTGCTCGGTGGCGGTGGTGCGGCCGGGGCCTCCCTCGGCTGGAACCTGCTGCACGCCGGCGCGGTGCTCATCGCGGGGCTGGGCGCCTACCGCCTGGCGCGGGTGCTGGACCCGGATCCCGACAGCTCACCCTGGACCGCGGCGCTGATGGTCGCCGGGGTGGCCGGCGGCAGCTTCCTGCTCTCCCATCCCTGGTTCGGGCGCACCGAGCTGCTGGCCCTGGTGCTCATGCCCCTCCACCTCGCGCTGCTGCTGCCCTGGGTGCGCGGCGACGGGGGCTGGCGGACGGGCCTGGGGGCCGGCCTGCTGCTCGGCGGTGTGGCCCTGGGGGGCGGCTACGCGGGGGTCTTCGCCCTGCTGCTCGAGCTGCCCCTGGGGCTGTGGCTGCTGGCTGTGTCCCGGCAGCGGCGGCGGGTCCTGGGGCGGCTGGCGCTGGTGGCCGGGATCGCGCTGCTGCTGGCTTCACCGGCGGTGCTGGCGCTGCTGGCCTATCCGCCCCTGTCCTTCGGCTCCTTGAGCGATCCTGCCCAGTTCACCGTGCCGTCGCTCACGCCGGGGCAGCTGGCCTGGGTCCTGCGCCTCGAGCGCCCTGGGGCGGGGGCGCTGTTGATGGACCAGCCGGTCTACCCGGGGGTGGTGCTGCTGGCCCTGGCGGGGATCGGCGCGGCGCTGCGGCCCCGCCGAGCGCTGCTGTGGCTGTTGCTGGGGCTGTGGCTGCTGGTGTTGGCCCTGGGGCGGGAGCTGGAGCTGGGTGGTGGCGAGGCCCTGCCCCTGCCCGCCGCCCTGCTGGCCTGGCTCGTGCCGGCGCTGGCCTACATCAAGTTCTGGAGCCGGCTGGGGATCCTCGTGCCCCTGCCCCTGGCGGTGGCCGCCGGCCTGGGCCTGGCCGCGATGCTGAGGCGCTGTCCCTCGCGGCTGCGGCCGGTGCTGGGGCTCGTGCTGGTGGCCGCGGTGCTGGCGGACCAGGCGACCTGGCCCCGGCCGTGGGCGCCGCGCCCGGCCTTCGAGGCGGCCATGCCGGCGGAGCTCGGCGCCACCATCGACGCGCTGCCTCCAGGCGCGCTGATGCACCTGCCCCTCGAGGTCCCCACGGCCGAGGGGCAGCTGCTCGAGACCGGCTTCTCGATCCTCTGGTCCCGGCAGCACGACCGGGCGGTGACCGCCACGCCGGCGGAGCATGGAGATCAGCTGCTCCAGCGCAGCAACCTGGCCCGCTTCGCGGTGAACCTCCAGGCGGGGCTCGCCAGCGGGGTGGCCACCAGCCCTGGGGATCTGGTGCGGCCGGGGGCCGACGGCGAGGCCAGCGCGCGGGAGGCCGGCTGCCTGCGCCGGGACGCCGCTGTGCTGGCCGAGCTGGGTCTGGGCGGGCTGGTGCTCCACATCGACCGCCCTGGCGGGCCGGCGCTCGCGGCCGTCCTCGAGGACGCCCTGGGGGGCCCGACGGTCCGCGGTGACCGCCTGCTGGCCTGGGACCCCGCCGCGGTGACCCTGCGGGAGGGCGACGGGGCCTGCAGCCTGTTCGGCCTGCACCCGGTGGCCTCCGCTCGCCTCGCGGGCCTCGAAGAGGCCAGCACCCCCAGCGTGCTGCTGCTGGTGGTCCCCGACCCCGACGCCGGGGCCCTCGACGCCCTGCGCCGCCTCGCGGCACGCGGTGTGCGCTTCGAGGGGGCGCTGCGCAGCGAGGTCGACCTCGAGGCCGACCTGGAGGCGGTGCTGGACGGCGGCGGGCATCCCCTGCAGCGATCCCTGGCGGAGGCCGGCTACCTCGTTGCGGAGCCCGGTCGCTCCCGGGACAGCGGTGACACACCGGAGCCCGCCCAGATCATCTCCTGGTTGGCGGCCGCGCCCGACGGACCCTGGCTGGCCGCGGCGACGCTGCGGGGTGGAGGCGCCGAGCTGCCGGCCGTGCTGGACGCCGTGGACGCCATGGGCTCCGACGCGCCCATCACGGTCGTCGTGGCTGGCGCTCGGGGTGGCGGGCTGCCCGCCGCGGAGGCGCTGCGGGATCCCCAGCTGGCGGTGGAGCTCGTGGTCGCCGACCCGGGCCTGGGGGGCGGCTGGGTCGTGGACCGGCCCGTGCAGCTGTCGGACCTGGGGCCTACCCTCCGCGAGCGCGCGGGCCTCGAGCCCGGCAACGGCGCCCGCGCCCGCTCCCTGGTGCCCCAGCTGCGGGGGGACACGCCGCTGGTCAGCGGCCGGCCCATGCTCGTCGAGGCCCCGGACGGGGTGGCGCTGCGCACCCCCGGTCACAAGCTCATCGTCACCGACGAGGGGAGCCTGCTGTTCGACCTCGAGGCGGATCCCGGCGAGCTCCACGACCTCGCCGCCGAGCAGCCCGCGCTCCTGCAGCGGCTCACCCGTCAGCTCGAGGCGCTGCGCGAACCGGCGGCGCTGCCCTCATCGCCGTCGGCCCCTGCGCCGGGCTCCGCCGGGCCCGCGCACCCCCTGGCGCGCCTCGCCGCCCTCGAGGACGAGCGCGCCGCGCTGCTGGCCGACATCGCCCAGCTCGAGGGGGCGGAGGGAGCCAGCGAGACGCAGGAGCTCGAGCGGCTTCGGAAGCGGCTGCATGCGCTGGACATCAAGATTCGCCCGCTGCTGAAGGCCCGCGAGGACGCGGGCGGGGGCGGGGCGCCGGGCCGGCGCTAGCGCCAGGGACGGTGGCGGGCGAGCTGGGCCTGGGCGTGGCGCAGGCTGTCGGCGGCGCCGCCCTCGGCGGGCGCGAAGCGGGATGTGCCGAACAGGTCGCGCAGGGCCAGGGCCCCCGCGTCGTCGGCCATCAGCGCCTCGAAGGCCGCCACCATGTCGGCCCGGAGGCGTCGCGAGGTCCCAGGCCAGGCACAGACCACGTCCGTGGGGGAGGGGTCCGTGACCATCAGGGGGCGCATGGCGGTGCCGGGGGTGGGGGGCGCGGAGTGCCAGCCGGCGTCGGCGATGGTGGCTGGGTCGTCGGGGTCGGAGAGGGAGGCGAAGGTGGCGCCCGCGTCGATCTTGCCGTCGGCCACCGCCTGGACCACGGCGCCCTGGGAGCCCACGAAGCGGGGGGGCGCCGCGATTGTGGCCCCCACCACGGCCAGCTCGGCCGCTCGCAGCACCTAGCCCGCGGCCGAGCGCCGGTGCACGAAGCCCACGGTGCGGCCCGCGAGCTCCTTGGCGTCGCTCACGGCCGCGTCGTCCCGCACGAACAGGACGCCGTGGTACTGGTCCCGGCCGGCCCGCTCGGCCTGCAGCAGGCAGTGCACGCCGGCGTGCTCGGCGAGCTGCCAGCCCTCGACCGGCGGCAGCCAGCCGAAGTCCAGCCGCCCGTCGGCCAGGCCGTCGGCGAGCTCGCTGTAGCTCTGGTGAACCCGGGGCTCCACGGGGGCCTGCAGCTGGCCTTCGAGGAGCAGGGTGAGTCGGCGGGCGGCACCCGCGCTGGCGCTCGAGGACACCATCGGGACGCCGAAGGTGATCAGTGGGGCCATCGTCTCGCTCCTGATTCGAGCGATCAACATACCGCCGCTCGGCGGTGGCTGACCACTGTGCTCAGCGCCTGCGGCCAGGTAAGCTCGATGGATGGCCCCCCGCCGCCCCGTCCACCCGACCCACATCGGTCCCTACCCGGTCCTTCGACCCCTGGGAGAAGGGGGCATGGCCCGGGTCTACGCCGTGGAGGACCCCGCCACCGGGCGGCACCGGGCGGTGAAGCTGCTGACCCAGCGCGGCATGGCCTGGACCCGGTTCGGCCGGGAGTACCGCGCCCTGGCGCGGCTGGACCACCCGAACATCGTGAAGGTCTACCGCTACGGTGTGGACGAGCACCTGCAGGCCTACCTGGTCATGGAGCTGCTCGACGGGGATCCCATCCAGGTCTGGGCCGCCCGCTACGGCGAGCCTGGGGCGCCGGAGCGCAGCGCCGCGGTGGTCCATGCCCTCATCGGCCTCGCCGAGGCTCTGGGCTACCTGCACGCCCGGCGCTACATCCACCGGGATCTCAAGTCCAACAACGTGCTGGTGCTCGACGACGGCACCGCCAAGCTGCTGGACTTCGGCGCGACCCGCGGCATCGGCCCGGACGCCTCGAGCATCACGCGGCTGGGTGAGTTCGTGGGCACCTTCACCTACGCCTCGCCGGAGCAGATCGACGGCGACGACCTGGACGAGCGCAGCGACCTGTACTCCCTGGGCGTGCTGGCCTACCGCCTGCTCTGCGGCCGCCCGCCGTTCGAGGCCGACAGCGCGGCGGCCATCTCGCGGATGCACTTCGAGCGCAGCCCCGAGCCCCCCCACCAACGGGTGCCGGGCATCCCCGAGCCCCTCTCGCAGCTGGTGCTGACCCTGCTGGCGAAGCGCCCGGAGGACCGGGTGCAGTCGGCCCCGGAGCTGGCGGACGCCCTGCGCCTGCTGGCCGGCGATGGTGCCACCGGCCGCTGGGGGGCTGGCCGCGATCCCGGCGCCCCGCCGCGGCTCACGGGGCGCCGCGGCGCGCGCCAGGCCCTCGAGGCGATGGTCGAGCGGGCTCGCCCGGGGCGTATGGCCCTGATCGTGGGGCGTCCCGGCTCGGGGCGGGATCGGATGCTGGCCGAGGCCCGGGACGTCGCCGAGGCGGCGGGCTTCGAGCCCTGGAAGGTGCGGATCGCCGATGACGGCGGCCTCGAGCTGCGGCTCTGGGGCCCCTCCAGCGCCGCCCCCCAGGGCCTGGAGGCCTTCGTCGACGCCATCGACGCCGGCGGGCGGGCGGTGGCCCTGTGCGTGCGCCACATCGAGCGCGCGCCGGCCGCCGGGATCGAGGCCTTGAAGCGCCTGCGGGAGCTGGCGGTGCAGCGCTCGCTGCCACTGCTCGTGTTCGCCTCGGTGCTGGACCGGGCGGACAGCGGGTTGCTGCGGCTGGCGTTCATGGACGCCGCGCGCATCGCGCTGCGGCCCCTGACCCGCGGTGAGGTGACCGCCCTGGTCGACGCCATGGTGGGGGCTGGCGTGGCCTCGCGGCGCACAGCCGGGGCCATCTTCGGCGCCACGGGCGCCCAGCCTGGCTTCGTGGTGCAGGTGGTCCAGGCGATGGTCGCCGGCTCCCTGTTCGCTCCGGAGCGCACCCCTGTGGGGATCGAGCGGATGCGCGACCGTTCCGAGGGCCGGGTCGTCGTGCCCAAGCCCGTGCGGCGGGCCCTGGCCCACCAGCTCGGCGCGCTGCCCCAGGCCTCGACCCGCCTGCTCGTGGCCGTCGCCCTGGCAGAGGATGCCGCGGCGCCCGAGGTCGTCCAGCGGGCCCTGGGCCTCTCCCCGGATCAGCTGCAGGCCACCGTCGGCGCGCTGATCAGGCAGGGCATCCTGGCGGAGCCGGGACCCACCGGGGTGCTCGAGCTGGCCGTGAAGCTCGCCGCGCCGGCGCTGCTGGACAGGGTCGGGGAGCGCGATCGCGCGCACCTGCTGGAGCGCCTGGCCGAGGCCCTCCCCGGTCCGGGGCCCAGCCTCGCCGCGGTGGGCATCTTCGCGGCTGCCCGCCGACACGACGAGGCCCAGGACGAGCTGGTGCGCTGCTACCAGGCCAGCCGCACCGGCTTCGACCTGGCGCAGCAGAGCGTGCTGGTGGGCGAGGTCGTGGGCCGCGCCACCCGGCAGCAGCTGGCCCACCCCACCACCCTGGCCCGGCTGGAGGCCTGCTGGGCGCGCACCGTGGCGGCGGTGGATCTGGACGACCCCAGGGTCGACGAGGCCCTGGATCGCGCAGAGAAGCTGGTGGTCGCCCCGGACGTGGGCGCCGAGCTCGCCCTGGAGCGCGCCCGCATCCACGGCCTGCGCGGGGAGGGCCCCGAACAGGAGCGCACCCTGGCTCAGGCCGAGCAGACCCTCGGCCGAGGCGGGAGCCCGACCTTGCGGCACCACGTGCAGCTGGCCCGCAGCGGCCACGCCCTGCGCGGGGGCTCCCTCGGCGACGCGGAGCAGCGCGCGGTGGGTGCGCTGGCGCTCGCGACACGCTGTCGCGACCCCCACGGCCAGGGCCGAGCGCGCATCGCCCACGCCGTGTCCCTGCGCGCGCGGGGACGCCTGACCCAGGCCGACGGACAGCTGGTCGCCGCGCGGGGGCGCCTGTCCAGGGACGCGGACGATCGCTCGGTCTGGCTGGCGGACCTCGAGCGCGCGGCGCTGCTGCGGCTGCAGGGGCGTTTCTCGGAGTCCCTCGAGCTGCTCGAGCCCCAGCTCGAGCGGGCCCGGGACGCCAGCGACGCCCCCCGCATCCTCTCGCTGCTGCCCGAGTTGGTCCATGTGGAGCTCGATCTCTACCGCCTCGGTGACGCCCGGGAGCTGTTGGCGGAGCTGGCCGACATGGGCCTGGCCGCCAGGCACCCGGTCTCGGCGGCGGCCCTGGCCTACGCCCGCGGCCGCCTGGTCCTGGCCTCGGGCGCTCCCGGCCGCGCCGTCGAAGCCCTGGCGGAGGCGGCCTCCGACGCCGACGGCGCTGGCCTGGTGGTGGCATCCCATCGCCTGCGGGGCTGCCTGGGGCAGGCCCTGGGTATGGTCGGGGACTCCCAGCGCGCGGCCACGGCCTGCCAACAGGCCATCGACGGCCTGGCCACCGTCGGACACCTGCCGGCGCTCGCGGAGGCCTGCGCCTGCCGGATGCGGGGGCTGGGGTTCCGCATCGACCCCGCCGTCTGCTTCGGACCGGTGCTGCCCTGGCTCAACGAGCAGCCCATGCGCCTGGCCCGCATGACCTACCTGCTGGCCTGCGGCACCCACGCAGCGGCCCGCGGAGACGGCCGGGGCGCCCACTACGCCTACCTGGACGCCCGGGCACTGATGGACGAGATCTCCGAGACCCTGAGCCCCGAGATCCGCGCCGCGTTCCGGGTCCACCCATGGTTCCGGGAGCTGGCCAAGGGAGACGATCAGGGCAGCGCGTGGAAGGGGCGGCGCTGACGGCGGTGCGTCGGAGGCGGCAAGCCCCGGCCCGTTGGAGTATGCTTCGGACATGATGTCTCTGCGCGCCATCCATGCCGTCCCTTTGCTGCTCCTGCTCGCCTGCAAGGGTGACGACGACACTCAGGTCGATGACCAGGCCGAGGCGCTGCCCGTCGGGCAGCTTCAGGGTGGTGACTACCAGATGTTCACCACCGCGGTCAGCGACGGCTGCCTCGACGGTGCGCTCGAGGCGCTGTTCATGCCCGCCGGTCCCGCTGAGCCCCACGCCTTCGAGTATCCGGTCTACATCCCGGGTCTCGCCGACCTGCCCGCCAGCTACTCGGTGGACTTCCGGGAGCCCTTCGTGGGCATGGACGTCACCGTCAGTCAGCTGGACGAGACCACCCTCGAGGTGGCGGGGAGCACCATGTCCGCGGTGGCCCTGGGTGGCAACACCGGCGACTGCGTGGCGGACATGCAGGCCGACGCCCAGCTGTGGGCGGTAGCGACGACCCGCGTCGAGGGCGCGGCGGTCATCGAGGTGCGCGACCCGAGGGGCGCCGAGGGGCTCTGTCCGGTCTTCGAGGTCGACCCCTGCCAGGTCGAGCTCGAGCTGTCCGGAGAGCTGGACTGAGCTCCGCGGGCGCGTCCTTCGCAGGGCGGGACTGAAACGGAACATCGAGCGTCCGATGGGATCGGTGTGGGTTTCCGATCACCCTGATGGAGCGACGATGAACGAGCACCAGGACCTCTTCGAGCAGGACTACGACCTCGAGATCGAGGACATCGACGACGACGAGCTGGACGACGGGCCGGAGTACGATCTCATCGCCCTGCTCGACGGTGACGACGACGGTCCCTGCGGACTGAGCGACGCCGAGCTCGCGGTGGTGCAGCGCATCACCTGACGCGCGCCGAGCGCGAGGATGAGCGCGGGCTGTGGTGGCCTCCGGGAAAACCCTGAGGTCCACGGATCCGGTGGTTCCACCTGTGGATGGGCATGGGGAGGGGATCGTAGGACAACAAACGACAATTGTGGCGCGGTCCTTCGACTACGCTTTTTCCTGACGGGTTGTCCAAAGACCAAACTGCGTGGAGTGCGTCCATGGGTGCAGACTTCACCCTCGAGCTACGCCGGCTTGCGGGCACGGATCCGCGCTTCGCGGTGCGCTATTCCTGTCGCAACGGTCGGGCGGTCCTGGGACGCCGGCCGGTGTGGTCTGTGGCCGAGGCGTCCCTGCGCAGCAACGGTCACGCTGAGGGCGCGAGCGCAGCCGAGCTGCTCCAGGCTGTCTTCGTCTTCGTGGGTTTCGAGCTGGCGGACAACGGCAAGTTCGAGCTGTGGCCCCACGGTGAGCGCGCCCTGCTCGAGCTGCCGGTGGCCGGCACCTGGGTGACCGTGACCCCGACGCCGGTGCAGGCCCGCCCCTTCTTCTCCCTGGACACCGACGAGCTGGACTTCGTGCGCCCGTGGAAGGGGCGCCTGCGCGGTGCGCACGCCCCGGAGCCACCGACCGAGCCAGGCATCAGCCGCAGCCGCTGGGAGCGTCCCAGCGTGGACGAGCTGGACGAGAGCCTGCTCGTCGACCTCGGCGAGGAGTCCCTCGAGATCCTCCCCATGCCAGCCAGGGCTCCCGCCGTGGCCGCACCCGAAGAACCCGCGGTGGGGGAGCTGAAGCGCGAGATCGACGACCTCCAGGGGGAGCTGAAAGCGGAGCGCAGCCAGACCCAGAAGCTGCTGGGGCAGGTCCACAAGCTCCAGGCGGCTGTGGCGGCCTTGGTGTCCCAGGTCAACCGAGGCTGATCCGGCTCGCCCTCTGGCGCTTGCGACCCTGCGGGGCGGGGGCTAGTCCTCCGAGTCCCCACGCTCCAGGAAGAGCCCATGGCGAGTCAGGATCAGGCAGGCGGGTTCCCCGTCCACAGCTACGAGGACTGGCGCGCGGCGGCGGAGGCCACCCTCCGCGGCGCGCCGTTCGAGAAGAAGCTTGTCACGCGCACCCACGAAGGCATCGCGGTCCAGCCGGTCTACGGCCCCAGCGGTCCCCCGGCCGAGGGGGCCCGCCCCCCCCCCCCCCCCCCCCCCCCCAACCCGGGCAAAGCCCCAGGCAGC
>CAYZVO010000002.1:89059-124858 GCA_964481655.1 uncultured Enterobacterales bacterium
GATGCGCGTCCCCCCTCACCCCCCCCCCCCGCCGCCGGCGCCGCCCCGCCCCCCCCCCGCGCCCTTCACCAGGGGTGGAACGGCCGATGGAGGCTGGACCATCCAGCAGCAGTACGCCTACCCGGAGCCGGCCGCCAACGCGGCGGCCATGGCCACCGACCTCGGGCGCGGGGTGCAGGCGGTCTGGCTCGAGCTGGACGCGGCCTGTCGCAGCGGGCGCGACCACAACCAGCAGCCCGAGCTGGGCCTCGCTGGCCGGGGCGGGGTGATGATCGCCAGCCTCGGTGAGCTGCAGGCGGCCCTCGAGCCCGTCGAGCTCGCCTCCGTCCCCGTCGCCCTCGACGCTGGGGCCAGCGCCCTGCCGGTGGCTGCGCTCCTGGTGACCACCGCGGGAACCGCGGGCGTGGAGCCTGGGACCCTGCGCGGCTCCCTGGGCATGGACCCCCTGGCGGCCCTCGCCGCCGACGGCGGCCTGCCCTGCTCCGTGGGCGCCAGCCTCGACCAGCTCTCGGACCTCGCCGCCTGGTGCAGCACCGAAGCGCCGGGGCTCCGCGCGGCCCACGTCAGCACCCTGCCCCACCAGGGCGCGGGCGCCAGCGCCGCCCAGGAACTGGGCGTCGCCCTGGCCACCGGCGTGGCCTACCTGCGCGCCATGGTCGGGCACGGCCTGAGCGTCGATCGCGCCGCGGGCCAGCTGCGCTTCGTCTTCGGCCTGCGGGCCGACCTGTTCATGGAGGTCGCCAAGCTCCGCGCGGCCCGGGCGCTGTGGTCCCGCGTGGTCACCGCCTGCGGCGGCAGCCCCGAGGCCGGCCGCATGGTCGTGCACGCGCGCACCTCCCCCGCGGACCGCACCGTGCGCGATCCCTGGGTCAACCTGCTGCGGAGCACCACCGAGTGCTTCGCCGCGGCGGTGGGCGGCGCGGACTCCGTCCACGTGGGGACCTTCGAGGAAGCCATCGGCCTCCCGGACGACTTCTCCCGCCGCATCGCGGCGAACACCCAGCTGCTCCTGCGCGAGGAGAGCCACATCGACGCGGTCGCCGATCCCGCGGGCGGCTCCTGGTACGTCGAGGCCCTCACCGACGAGCTCGTCGTCGCCGGATGGGCCGAGCTGCAGGCCATCGAGGCCGCGGGCGGCGTCGCCGAGGCCCTGACCAGCGGCTGGCTGGCCGAGCGCATCGCCGGCGTGGCCGCGGGCCGCGCTCGCGCCGTCGCCAAGCGCAAGGACCCGGTCACCGGTGTCAGCGAGTTCCCCTTCATCCACGAGGCCCCGGTGGAGCGCGACGCGCCCGAGCTGGACGACCTCGCCGACCTCGCCGGCTGCACCCTCGAGGCCTGGCGCGCGGACCACCCCATGGTCTCCCTCGAGGAGCTGAAGGCCGCGGCGGTGGGTCAGGGTCTGGCCACCCGCGCCGCCCTCCTGGCGGCCGCCAACGGCGCCACCGTCGGCGCCATGAGCGGCGCGCTGCGCCGTGACTCCGAGCCCGCGCGCTGCGCCGCGCTCCCGGCGCTGCGCCAGGCCGAGCCCTACGAGGCCCTGCGGGACGCGTCGGACGCCTACACCGCCACCCACGGCCACCGACCGCGGGTGTTCCTGGCCAACCTCGGCCCCATCCCCAAGCATCGCGTGCGCGCGCTGTGGTCCGGCAACTTCCTGGGAGCCGGCGGCTTCGAGGTCCTTGGCAACGACGGCTTCGCCAGCGCCGAAGACGCCGCCGCCGCCTGCGCCGTCGCGGTGAAGGAGCAGGGCGCCATCGCCGCGATCATCTGCGGCTCCGACCCGGTCTACCCCGACATGATCCCCGCCCTGGCTCCGGCCCTGCGCGACGCAGGCGCCCAGCGGGTGCTGCTGGCGGGTCGCCCCGGTGCCCACCAGGTCGCCTACGAGCAGGCTGGCGTGGACGCCTTCATCTTCCTCGGCTGCGACGTGCTGGGTGTGCTCGGCGAGCTGCAACGTGACCTGGGGGTGCAGGCATGACCACCTTCCCCGACTTCTCGACCCTCCCCCTGCCCGCCGCCCCCGCGGCCGAGCCCACCACCGGCGACGCCCCGGCCCCCTGGGAGACCCCCGAGGGCATCCCCGTGCGCTCGCTCTACACCGCGGCCGACGTGCAGGATCTCCCCCACCTGGGTGCCTGGCCCGGCTTCGCCCCCTTCGTGCGCGGGCCCTACGCCACCATGTATGTGGGGCGCCCCTGGACCGTGCGCCAGTACGCGGGCTTCTCCACCGCCGAAGACTCCAACGCCTTCTACCGCCGCAACCTCGCGGCCGGGCAGAAGGGCCTGAGCATCGCCTTCGACCTGGCCACCCACCGCGGCTACGACTCCGACCACCCGCGGGTGTCTGGGGATGTTGGCATGGCCGGCGTGGCCATCGACAACATCAAGGACATGCGCATCCTGTTCGACGGGATCCCCCTGGACCAGATGTCCGTGTCCATGACCATGAACGGCGCGGTGCTGCCCATCATGGCGCTGTACATCGTGGCGGCCGAGGAACAGGGCGTGGAGCACAAGGCCCTGTCCGGGACCATCCAGAACGACATCCTCAAGGAGTTCATGGTCCGGAACACCTACATCTACCCGCCCGAGCCCTCGATGCGGATCATCGCCGACATCTTCGAGTACGCCTCGGCGGAGATGCCCCGCTTCAACACCATCTCCATCTCCGGCTACCACATGCAGGAGGCCGGCGCGACGGCGGACATCGAGCTGGCCTACACCCTGGCCGATGGCCTGGACTACGTGAACACCGGCATCAAGGCCGGCCTGGGCGTGGACACCTTCGCCCCGCGGTTCAGCTTCTTCTTCGGCATGTCCATGAACTACTTCATGGAGGTCGCCAAGCTGCGCGCCGCCCGCCTGCTCTGGCACCGGCTGCTGTCGGGCTTCGAGCCGAAGAACCCCAAGTCCATGATGCTGCGGACCCACTGCCAGACCTCGGGCTGGTCGCTGACCGCCCAGGACCCGTTCAACAACGTGGCGCGCACCTGTGTCGAGGCCATGGCCGCGGCCCATGGGCACACCCAGTCCCTGCACACCAACAGCCTGGACGAGGCCCTGGCGCTGCCCTCGGAGTTCTCCGCCCGCATCGCCCGCAACACCCAGCTGTACCTGCAGCAGGAGACCGGCACCTGCCGCACCGTCGATCCCTGGGGCGGCAGCTTCTACGTCGAGCGGCTCACCCAGGATCTCGCCGACCGCGCCTGGACGCACATCCAGGAGGTCCAGGAGCTGGGGGGCATGGCCCGCGCCATCGAGACCGGGCTGCCCAAGATGCGCATCGAGGAAGCCTCGGCGCGCACCCAGGCCCGCATCGACGCCGGCAAGCAGACCATCGTCGGCCTGAACCGCTTCACGGTGAACGAGGAGCCCACCATCGACATCCGCCAGGTGGACAACACCGCCGTGCGGGGGGCCCAGATCGCCCGGCTCGACGCCCTCCGTGCCGAGCGGGATCCCGCGGTCGTGCGGCAGCGCCTCGAGGCCCTGACCAACGCCGCGGACCGGGGCGAGGGCAACCTGCTCGAGCTGTCCGTCCAGGCGGCCCGGGCCAAGGCCACCGTCGGGGAGATCTCCGAGGCCCTGGTCGATGTCTACGGCCGCCACCAGGCGGCGCCCAAGCTGGTGCACAATGTCTACAGCACGGAGGCTGGCGTGGAACGCGAGGACATCAAGGCGGTGCGCGAGCTCGCCGACCGCTTCGAGCAGCTCGAGGGCCGCCGGCCCCGCCTGCTGGTGGCCAAGATGGGCCAGGACGGCCACGACCGCGGCCAGAAGGTGGTGGCCACCGCCTTCGCCGACCTCGGCTTCGACGTGGACGTGGGGCCCCTGTTCCAGACCCCCGAGGAGACCGCCCGCCAGGCGGTCGAGAACGACGTGCACGTGGTGGGCGCCAGCTCCCTGGCCGCCGGCCACCTCACCCTGGTGCCGGCCCTGCGCGCGCAGCTCGATGAGCTCGGTCGCCCCGACATCCTCGTCGTGGCCGGTGGGGTCATCCCCCCCAACGACCACGAGGCCCTCTACGAGGCGGGCGCCGCGGCCATCTTCGGCCCCGGCACCGTGATCCCGGAAGCCGCGAAGGCCCTGCTCGAGCAGCTGCTGGAGCAGGAAGAGGAGTAGGGTGTCGGGCTAGCCCGGGTACAGCACGAACGGGTAGACCACGGAGAACCCCACGACGTCGGCGGGGAAGTGCCAGGTGTCGATGGAGTCCGCGATGCACTCGGCGAGCTGCCGGTCCCGGGTGCTGTTGTTCAGCACCCAGATGTCCATGGCCTCGCCTCCGTCCACCACCCACTCCACCTCGATGCGGCCCTGGAGGTTGGGGATCTCCTTGAGGCGGCGCTCGTAGCAGGCCTTCACCCTGGGGTAGTAGCCGCGGATGGCCCGGTGCACGCGCGCGGCGTCGGGGCTGTTCTCGGGCAGCGCATCGGGAGGCTCCACGATGGTGGGCTCCGGGATCACGGCCCCCCCGTCGGTGACCCCGGCCTTCCCACCGCCGAGGGTGTTCAGCTCGAGGCCCACGTCCTCGCGGCTGGTGCCGGCGCCGCCACCCTCCTTGATCACCGGGACCAGGCTGGCGATCTCGTCCAGGTCGCGTTCGCCACCGAGCTTCAGATCCTCGTCGAAGCCCCAGGCCTGGTGGGCCCCCAGGACGCCGCCCTCGGACTCGCCCGTGGTGACCATCCACTGCAGGATCGCGGACTCTTTGTAGACTTGATCCCGGAGGTCCGCCTTGCGCTGGGCCTCGGCGGCCCGGGCCTCGGCGGGGGACAGGGGGCGCTCGGGGAGGGGGTCGTTCTTGGCCACCGGCGCGATGGGCTCGGGATCGGGCTGGTCCTTGGAGTGTTGGGCCAGGCTGTCGTCCTGGACCACCGGCTCGGGCTCGATGGGATCGGGGTCCACCGGCGCGGGCTCGGGCATGATCACCAGGGCGAAGCGCTCCACCTGCTCGAAGTCCCCCATCAGCTCGGGGGTCTGGACGGTGGAGGTGTAGGCAGCGAACCCCGCGGCCATGACGGTAAACAGGCCCAGGAACCCCATGAACACGGGGTCATCGTCGGTCAGGAGCTTGGGTCTGAAGTCCGGCCGCTGCAGCTGACGCATGGCGATGGGGGGCGCCTGCACCAGCTGGAACAGCACGGTGAGCTCCCCGAGCTTGATGGAGCCCCGGGTGGCGTCCGCCAGGGGAAGATCCCAGCGCCCGCGCCCGCTGGGGGGCCGCTGTCGCAGCTGTGCCAGGGTCAGGACCTGGCCTTCATGGGACAGCTTGCCGTCGATGCCCCGGGGCACGCGCAGCCGGAAGCGACCGCGGTGGGCCTCGATCAGGGCGTAGCGCCGCGGGAGCTGGGGCAGGGGACAGGGCACCACCGCGCCGGGTGCGCGGCCCACCGTGAGGGACTGTCCTGGCTCGAGGCGCTTCTCCATGACGATCTTTCCGTCCTGGAGGACACCGACACGGATGACCTTGCCCTGCTCGGGCGCACGCATTGCAGACATGGAACCTTCCCGCCGTTCGAGGGTCGCGACGGCCGCTCCTGCCGCCGGGAGTCTGGTCAAGTGCGGTGCCGTGGCGGTTTCGTCGGGGCGGGGAGTTGACAGGTTCCTTGCGAACTCGGCGTGGGCCGACAGCCGACAGCGGGCGGGTGTCGTGACAGGTTGTCGCGTTGGTGGCACGTTGCGGTCGGGTGAACGTCCGTTTTCGGCTGGCACGGGGCTTGCTTCACCGTGTGTCGAACCGACACAGGAGGTCGACATGACACGACGAAGACGACAAGGGATCACGCTGGTGGAGCTGATGATCACCGTGACGATCCTGGTGAGCCTGACGACGGTGCTCGCCGTGAACGCGGTGAAGATCTGGAAGGAGCACCTGAAGAGCGAGACCGCGCTGCGGCTGAACAACGCGGAGCAGGGGGTGCAGGCCTACGCGGCGGTGAACCGGGGGCGGTTCCCGAGCACCGAGCAGGGCCTGGAGGCGGCGCTGCCCTACATGAGCTCCCGGGACGATGAGCTGCCCACCGACGCATGGGGCAACACATTGGTGTATCGCTCACCGGACGGGGACTGGGCCTACAGCATCGGCTCCCACGGGCCGGACGAGCAGGAGGGGGGCGACGACGACATCGTGGTGCGGATGAGGTGAGGGGTCCTGAAGCAACTGCGGGAGCACGTGAAGTGCTCCCTTACGCTTCAGGTCGGCACCGCCTGCCGGCGTTGTGCTGCGAGCGAAGCTCGTCGGCACGAACGCCGGCAGCAGAAGTAGCTTCGCCTACTTCTGCTTTCCTTCGATCGTGAGCAGCAGCACGGTCATGGCCAGCAGGATGCGGGGATCGATCTGGCCGTTGTTGCCGGAGTAGTCGCAGTCGTACTTGACCAGGAACGGGTTCCAGGTGCCCTTGAGCTTGCCGATGTGGTCGCCCATGGCGTCGATCAGGAAGGTCTGGGGGATGAGGTTGGACAGGAAGCGCCGGATCATGGCCAGCAGCATCGAGTCTTCCTTGGCGTGACCCAGCAGCGCGTCGTCGGCGTCGAGGATCTCCCACTCGTCCTTGAGGATGGACTTGAGGCCCTTGCGGCGGCAGGCGCCGACCTTGGCGCCGGTGGCCACGTCGGTGATGTCGTAGGTGGCCGAGATGTCCATCATCTGGCGGGCCTTGATGTTCAGCACCGCGTCGGTACGCGATTCGTCCTTGTAGATGGTGATGTCTTCCTTGAGCTTGAACGCCTTCATCTTGATGAAGAACAGCAGGCTGCCAGCCTTGTCGAGGATGCGGCAGCTGATGCCCAAGAAGTTGAAGAAGTTGCGGCGGGCCACGTAGGTGGTCGGAAGCTGCAGGTCGCTCATGGATTCCTCGCGAGGGTGCGGGGTTTTCGGGGATGATGCACGGACCCTATCCCGCCTCGCGGGCTGCGGGCGGGGATCCCGGGGTCACGGTGGGGGCAAACGCTACTGAGTCAGCAGGACCTTCAGCATGGCCTGGGCCGAGGCGGTGTCGTCCACGCTGCAGGAGGCGTAGCCGTAGGCCTGGCGCAGGTAGTAGTAGCCGCTGTCCAGCTCGCGCTCCTCGTCGATCTGGCTGCCACCTTCGATCTCGTAGGAGAGCGAGAATGGAGCCCTCGAGGGACTTGCCGTTCTCCATGGGGCAGTCGAAGGAGAGATCGCCGTCGTACTTCTCCATGGAGCAGCCGCCGTCGGCGATGGCCCAGCCCTGGCCCTTGATACCCTTGACGATCTTGGCCTCGTCGAAGTTCTTGAGGGCGGTGTTCTTGGGGATCACGGCGTCCATGATGGACTTGGCGCAGGAGCCGTTTTCGGCGTCGACGCCCAGGACCCAGTTGCCCTCGCGGGCGTAGGCTTCGCCGACCCAGGGGTCCTCGACCTGCCACTTGGCGTCCTGGGAGGACCGGAACTTGGAGACCTCGATGTCGAAGGCCCACTGCTCGTTCCAGAAGTCGCAGTCCAGCTCCTTGTTGCCGTCGTACTCGTCGATGTCGTAGCACTCGACGTTCATGTCGAGCTTGCGGCCCATGGACTGCAGCTTCGAGGCGTCGAAGAGGTCCTCGATGCTGGACACCGGGGTGCCCGTGCCCGACCAGGGGGCGCAGCTGCCCTCGCCACCCTTCGCCGCGGGGGCGGGGGCGGAGCTGCCGGCGTCCTCGATGGCCTCGTCCAACGCTTCGTCGAAGTCGTAGTCGTCGTAGTCTTCGGAGGCTTCGCTGCCGAAGGCGAGCACGACGAAGACGGCGAGGGCGGAGAACGAGGCGAGCTGGCGACGGGTGTGCATGGGGACTCCTTTGCTGTTCTGGGACTTAGCGTGTCGTGTCGTCCTACGCATGAGCCCGGGGGTTTCGTTCGCACTGGCGGCCCTCCCCCGATAGAGGCGCGGCGCCAGGAGCCCGTGTGACCGCGTTCAATGAGCCCATCCCCGATCTGCCAGCCATCCGCACGGCGGCGGAGCGCATCGCGCCCTGGGCCCATCGCACCCCCGTCGCGCGCTGCCGCAGCCTGGACGAATCGACGGGGGCGACGCTGGCCTTCAAGTGCGAGCACCTGCAGAAGGTGGGGGCCTTCAAGTTCCGGGGCGCCACCAACGCCGTGTTCTCCCTCGACGACGCCGAGGCGGCCCGCGGGGTCGCGACCCACAGCTCCGGCAACCACGCCCAGGCCCTGGCCCTGGCCGCCCGCAACCGGGGCGTGCCGGCCCACATCGTGATGCCCTCGAGCGCCTCGCCGGTCAAGCGCGACGCGGTGCTCGGCTACGGCGCGACCATCACCACCTGCGAGCCCACCCTCGCGGCCCGCGAGTCCACCCTGGACCTCGTCGTGGCCCGCACCGGGGCCCACTTCGTTCACCCCTACGACGACCACCGCGTCATCGCTGGCGCCGCCACGGCGGCCCTCGAGCTGCACGAGCAGGCGCCGGGGCTCGAGCTGCTGCTGGCCCCGGTCGGTGGCGCGGGCTTGCTGGCGGGCACCGCGCTGGCCACCGCCTTGACGGCCCCCGGCTGCCGCGTGGTGGGCGTCGAGCCCGCGGGGGCGGACGACGCGCTGCGCTCCATGGCTGCGGGCCACATCATCCCGTCGGTGGAGCCGGACACCATCGCCGATGGGCTGCTCACCTCTCTGGGCGAGCGCAACTTCCCCATCCTGCAGCGGCACGTGGAGCGCATCGTCACCGTGGACGAAGCCAGCATCGTGGCCGCCATGCGGATGCTGTGGCAGCGGGCCAAGCTGCTGGTGGAGCCCTCGGCGGCTGTGCCTCTGGCGGCGCTGATCTCCGGCGCTGTGGACGCCCGGGGCGCCCGCGTCGGCATCATCCTCTCCGGCGGCAACGTCGATCTGGATGGTCTGCCGTGGTGAGTGAGCGCCAACCACGCCCCGAGGTGCTGCTCACCGGCGCCACCGGCTTCCTGGGCAAGGTCGTCCTGGCCGAGCTGCTCCGGCGGATGCCCACCGCCCGGATCTGGACCCTGGTGCGCCCCAACGACAACCAGACCGCCCGGGAGCGACACATCCGCGCCGTGCGCATGAGCCCGGCGTTCCGGGACCTGCCCCGCGAGGACTGGGAGCGGGTCAAGCCCCTGCGCGGTGAGCTGGCCGAGCCCGACCTCGGGATCTCCCCGGCCATGACCCGCCTGCTGCGGGACCGGCTCACCCACATCGTGCACTGCGCGGCCTCGGTGGACTTCGATCAGCCCCTGATGGCGGCGGCGATCTCCAACATCAGCGGCTGCCTGCACTGCCTGGAGCTGGCCAAGTCCTGCGCCGAGCCGCCGGTGATGGTCTCGGTCTCCACCGCCTACGTGGGCCCCCACCCGCCCGACGCCCCCCTGCGCGAAGAGCTGGTGCCGCTGCCCTGGGACGCCCGGGAGACCTACAACCGGATCCTGGCCGGCGACGCCGACCGCACCGTGCTGCTGGGCACCTCGAAGCATCCCAACACCTACACGCTGACCAAGTGCCTGGCCGAGCACCTGCTGGTCGAAGAGCGCGGCGACGTGCCTCTGCACATCGTGCGTCCCAGCATCATCTCGGCCAGTCAGCACCGCCCCGTGCCCGGCTGGATCGACTCCTACGCGGCCTTCGCCGGCTTCGTGGTGCTCATCGGTGCTGGGCGGCTCAAGGCGCTCAAGGCCGAGCCGGACACCCCCCTGGACATCGTGCCCTGCGACGCGGTGGCCGAGCGCATCGTGGACTGCGCCCTGGCGCCCGCCGATGAGGGCGAGCCGGGTATCCACTACGCGGTGGTGGGCCTCGACCGGGCCCCCACGGTCCTCGAGTGCTGCGACCGCATCGTGGAGCACTTCACGGCCAACCCCATCGATCGCAGGCCTGGCATGTCGTATGTGGGCCCGGACTCCATGCGCTTCGAGCTCGAGCACCTGCAGCACCACGTGGCCCCGCGCACCCTGGCCACGACCTGGTACGGCCTGCTGGGCAAGGACCGCAGCCGCCGCGGTGTCAGGCAGCTCTTCCGCCGGGTGAGCTACCTCAACGAGGCCTTCCCGTACTTCACCCACAACGCCTTCGACTTCCGGGCCGATCGGCCGCTGGACCTGCCCGAGTACGAGTCGGGCGAGTACATCGCCGAGGTCTGCGAGGGTGTGGCGACCTACCTGCTGGGCCGCAAGTAGCGCAGCGCTCCGGCCCCACCCACCCCCCCCCCCCCCACGCCGAGTAAAACACCCCCCCCCCCCCACCCCCCCCTGGGGGGGGTTTGGCCGGCCGCGCCGCCCCCCTCCGCCCCGACCCGCCCCCACCTCAGGCGATGTCCTGCCGCGCAGCGGTCAGGACGATCGCCCCAAGGAACCTCGACCTTATTTTTCGGCGGTGTTGCGGCGCACCAGCGGGTGCACCTGCGTCGAGAAGATCTTCTCGATGGCCTTGCTCTGCTCTTCCGCAGGCGGCTCGCCGCCTTCCGGCACCATCAGCTCGGCGCCGAGGTTCTTCTTGTCGGCGCTGGTCCACTTGATCGACGCGGTGGACAGGGTCAGCTGGCCGTCGTCCTGGCCCTCGGGGGCGGCCTGGTTCCAGGAGATCCGGAAGATGGCGATCATGTTCTCCTGGGTCGGCGTGACGTCGAGGCCCTGGAGCTTGGCGCCGGTGCCCTCGGGATCGAGCACGAGCTGCACGGAGGCGGCGAAGTCGTCGCCGGCCTGGCCCTCGAAGGTGGTGCGCAGGGACTCTTCGGCCCGCTCGACCCAAGGGCGCACGTAGGCGGCCGCGGCGGCGGCCTCGGCCTTCTCGGACTCGACCTTGGGGCTCCAGATCAGGTAGTAGAACCCGACCAGGCCGCCGAGGGCGAACAGGAAGATCAGGATGACCCAGTGGGAGGCGGAGGCCTTGGCGGGCTTCTTGTCCTCGGGCTCCTCCGGCGGAGGCGGCGGGGGCTTGGGCATACCGAAGGTCTGGACCTGCGGGCTGCCTGACTTGTTCTGCTCGTTGCCGGTGGACATGTCTCCTCCAGGGGAACGTCGGGGCCGATTCTATCGAACCGGACGGGGAACGCCACCCCGATCACGGCGTCGGTGCGGGAGCAGCAGAGCGATAGCGGTCACCAGGGCCGACAGCACCCCCATCGGCCCAGCCGGCACGGAGCTACAGCCCCCTCGGTAGTAGTCGAGCTGGCAGGCGTCGGGTGTGCCGTCACCGTCGTCGTCTTCGGTCACATCGACCACCGTGACATCCACCGGGCCCACGGTGACCTCGTCCAGCCAGGTGAAGGTGTCGATGAAGCTGAAGTCGCCCTTGCCCTCCTCGCTGTAGTCCCCCCAGGCGTGGGCGTTGTCGTTGGCGCGGGCGGCCTCGTCGTAGCTGCCGGGGTCCACGCCGAGCTCTCCCGAGCTGACGGCGGAGAGGATGCCGTTGGGCATCGTGACGGCGGCGTCCTGGATGGCCCAGTCGTTCCAGAACATGGCGCGGGGGGCGCGCCCACCGTCGCGCATCAGCTCGAAGGTGCGCAGGCCGGGGAAGGCGGTCTCGATGTCGTCGGCGATGACGTGCACCTCGCCAGCGGTGACGGTGAGCATGCAGGCGTAGGTGCCAGGGAGCATGGGCTCGCCGGTGTTGTCCCGACCGTACCAGCGCACGGTGTTGGCGCCGGGCTGGGCCTGGCCGGTGCGGACCACGTCGATGTTGGAGCTGATGTCGTACTCGTTGTTCCCATCGACGTCGCAGACGATGCGCCAGGTGCCCCCGCTCGAGGTGTCGAAGCGGAAGGTGGCGCCGGCATAGCCAGGTGCCACGCCGCCGCAGCTGGAGTCGTCGTGGCTGACCCGCAGGTCCCAGGCCTCGGGCACGGCGCAGTCGTAGTCGGCCAGCTCGGGGGGTTGGAGGTAGAGCCGGTGCCCGGGCGCCACCTTCTGGCGGGTCTGGGAGACCGAGCGGCCCGCGTCGCGGCCCTCGACCCCGGTGCCGTTGGCCAGGATGCGCCACTCCCGGCCGGCGAGGCCCTCGGCGTCGATCTCGACGACCGCGCTGTGCGCGCCGGCGCCGGACTCCACACGGGCGAAGAAGGAGAAGTCCGCGGCGCTCTGCTCGTCCCAGACGTCGGTGTCGAAGTCCCAGGCGTCGCTGGACAGGCGGCCCATGCCCGCCGGCGCGCCCATGACCGTCACGTTCCAGAACTCGGACTGGATCATGTCGAACTGCAGGGTGTAGGTACCCTCCACCGTGGGCTCCATGGTCTCCTTGGAGGCCAGGACGCCCAGCTCCACGCCGTCGGGGTCGGTGACGATCACCTCGCCCAGGCCCCGCCAGGAGATGAGCTCGGTCTCGGGGGCCAGCACGTCCAGGAACAGGGTGGTCTCTGGGGTGATGGGCTGCTCGCGCAGCTGATCCCAGCCCTCGGCCTGGGCCTCTGGGGCCAGGGCGGCGCTGGCGGCCATGAGGACGGCGAGGCGGATCATGGCGTACCTCCATCGCCGCGGGGTGCCACGGCCCGGCGCTCCAGGATGACGAACTCCACCCGTCGGTTCTGCGCGCGGCCCTCGGCCGAGCCGTTGTCGGCGATGGGAGCGGCCTCGCCGTAGCCCTCGGCCGCCAGCCGCGCGGGCTCGACGCCTCGCTCCACCAGATAGGCCACGACCGCCTCGGCCCGGGCCAGGGACAGGGCGAGGTTGCTGTCGTCGCCACCCTGATCGTCGGTGTGCCCGCCGACCTCGATCCGGGTGACCTCCGGGTTGGCCAGCAGCACCTCGGCGACCTCGTCCAGCAGGCTGTGGGACTCGGCCTTGATGACGGCCTCGCCGGTCTCGAAGAAGACCTTGTCCATGATCACGATGCGGCCGTCCTCGAGCTTGGTGCGGGCTGGCTCGAGGATGATCTCCACGGCGTGTCGCCCGTCGCGTTCCACCCGCACCGTCTGGAGCTGGGGAGCGAAGTAGGGGGCGCTGAAGGCCATGGGGTGGTCTCCCACCCCGACGATCAACGAGCCCTCGCCCTCGTCGTCGAGGTCGAGCCAGGGCTCGTAGGGGCCGCAGGGATCATCCTCGGCCAGGAAGCGCACGGTCGCGCGGGGGATGGGCTGGCCATCGGCGTCGGTGACGCTGACCCGCACCTGGCCCTCGAGCTCCCGGTCGAGCTCGACCACCAGGTCGATGGGGCCCTCGACCGCGGTGACGCTGCCGACACCGGTCAGGCAGGAGCCCGCGGTGGCCTCGGCGGCCCAGGTGCTGCCGGGCATGGCGCCGTCCACGATCCAGCGTTCACCGGGGCCGAAGCGGCGTTCGCCATCGGGGCCAGCGAGGGTGAAGTGGACGTCGTCTCGCGCTTGCCCCCGGAACCAGGGCTCGACCACCACCGAGCCGAGCAGGTCGGGGCAGCCGTCGTCGTCCAGGTAGCCGTTGACCACCTCGGCCTGGTCGGGGCAGGGGTCGTCGGCGTCTCCCACGCCGTCGAGATCCCGGTCCGGAAGAGGCGGCGGTGCGGTGCGTCCCCAGCCGCCACCCACCACCAGCCGGAACGGCGAGACCCCCGCGCCGCGGCTCAGGCCTGCGGCGGCGCCGGCGCTGAGGTGCAGGGCGTCGCTGATGTGGCGTCGGTAGGACAGGGTGGCCTCGGCCCCCAGCTGCGTGCCGGCCTGCTCGCTGGGCTGGACGGGGAGGGAGGCGGTGAGCTCGCCGTGCAGGGCCGCGTCGTCCAGCAGACGCCCAGCCGCGAGGCCCAGCAGCAGGGCGTCGCTGCCCACCAGGTTGGCCAGGTCGATGTCCGGCCCGACCCGAGCACCCAGGTGGCCGGCGAAGCTCCACTCGGCGCGGGTGGCGCCCGCGGACAGCAGCACGCCTCCGCTGACGCCGCTCTGGCCGCGGAAGAGGGTGTGATCGCCGGTGGGGAGGTCGAGCCAGGGGAGCAGCCCCAGCTCGAGTCCGGCCCGCTCGAGGGGCGCCAGCTCCGGCGCGGCGAAGCTCGCCCCGATGCGCAGATCGCCAGGGCCCGGCCCGGTGCTCTCCCCCTCGGCCACGGAGTGCAGGAACAGGGGCATCGACGCTTCGAGCCGCACCAGCTTCGACGGGGCCAGGCCCAGGCCCAGGTTCATGGCGGCCACCCGCCCCAGGGCCAGGCTGGTGCGCGGGGCGTCGGGATCGCCGGTGACGTGGGTGAGGGGTGCGTGGGCGTACTCCAGCAGGGCCCCGGCGTACCAGGACATGGGGACGAAGCGTCCCGGGCGGTGCACGAGCCAGGGATCGTCCAGCTCGCCGTCGTAGGCCATGGGGTGGAAGCCGTGGGCGTCGAGCCCGGCGTCGATGGTGTCGGCCTGGGCCGGGGGCGTCACGGCCACCATCGGCGCGGCGATCGCGACGCCGATCCACTGGTGTCGGGTGAGCATGGGGGCCCTCCTGGAATCCTCTCGGCGCTCCCCTAGTCCGGCCCGAGACGGTGGCGCAAGCAGGGCGGCCGACGTGGAGCTCGTAGAGGTGCTCGCAGAGAGCGCAGCTCCGGTCTTCCCGGGCTGTGTCTGGCGAACTGGCTGTCCACGGCGACCAGGAGGCTCCCGTGCGGCCAGCTCATCTGCTCCCCCTCATGGCGGCAATCGCCTGCGGAGAGCCGAAGGAACCGGGGGACACCGCCCCGCCGGTGGAGACGGACACCGACACCGGCGTTCCCGGCGCCGACGCCGACGTCTGGCACGACTTCTGTGGCGAGGCCATCCTGCTGGTCTCGGGAACCTTCTGGTGACCCAGCTGCCAACAGGAAGCCTCCGGTCTGGAGGCCACATACCAGAAGTGCAGCTACCACGGCCTGAGCTCCCCGGTCCCTCGGGCACGGTGAACAGCCGCGACGACCTCGACGGTCGCCGGCCCACCCTGGTGCTGTTGGCCCCCGGGATGCAGATCGTGAGCGTGGACGCGGCGGTCAGCGACGCGGTGCTGCCGACGGCCTACCCGTGATCGGGATGCTCAGTTCTGCTGGTGAGATGCCGCGCCGAGCGCGGCCGCCTCGTCGGGGCTGGCGCAACAGCGAAACCCCAGGATGGCCTCGCTGTGGTCCCGCGCGCCTTCGGTGCTGAAGTTGCACTGGCCCAGCCCCGAGTTCATGTTCCAGCCGCCTCCCCGGACCTGCCCGCGGCCCGATGGCCCGACGGTCCACTCCCACAGGTTGCCCGACAGGTCGAACACCCCATCGGGGGTGCTGCAGGTCTTCTTGGAACCCGAGGGCAACGCCAGCCCATCGTTGCGGCCATCGCGCCCGGCGACCCCGAAGTTGCACGCGGTGGGATCGTAGCGATCGCCGTAGGGCCAACGGCGGTGGTCGGTGCCGCTGCATGCGAGCTCCCACTCCTCGCCCGTGCAGAGGTGCAGCCCCTCCTGCGCGCAGGTGGCGTTGGCGGCCTCGAAGTCCAACCCGGCCGTTGGCTGGGCTCCCTCGATCCCCGGGTGCTCGAAGGGCTGGATGCAGAAGCCGGGCTGCGCGACCAGCGGAGCGGGACACGCGGGGTGAGCTGGTCGATCAGCGCGCGCGGTGGCCGTGTTCAGCGTGTCGGTGTCGCCTCGGCAGCAGCGGAAGCCCAGCTCTGCGTAGGCGGCCTCCGCCGGCGCGCCAGGGTAGCCTTCAGCGGGGCGACAGCGGCTCTTGAGCTCGTCGACGAACCACGCTCCGCCGCGGACCTCGTACAGCTGCTGGCCCTCCGCGCTGCGGCGCTCGGGCAGGTCCAGGGGGCTGGCCGTCCACTCCCATACACCCCCGACCATGTCCACCGCCCCGCTGGGTGACGCGCAGCGGGCGTGGCTGCCGGATGGAGATGGCGTGGCGTGGAGCACGTCGCAGTGGTCGGGCTCGTAGCGATGGCCGTAGGGGTAGGGCAGGGCTTCCACCCCGCCACATGCCAGCTCCCACTCCTTCACACTGCACAGCCTCTTTCCGGCCCCTTCGCATCGTGCCGCGGCGTCACCGTGGTCGATGCTCACGACGGGGTGTTCGCCGGCTCTGTTCGGGTATTCGTATCGGTCGATGTAGACATCACCGCCGAGGTGGACCTCGTCGTCGGCGGCATAGCTGCTGGTGGATGAGAGGGTCCGACCCGCCTCGAGGCGCTGACGCCGGTCCAGCCCGACGTCCGGTGACACCTCGGAGCGGCAGCAGCGGAAGCCCGCCGAGAACACCGGCTGGGCGGGGTCGAGCCGGAAGTCCGGTTGGCGGGAGTAGCGGCCGGTGCAGTCGGCGTACTGTTCCCAGGTGTACCAGGCACCGCCCTCGACCATGCCCCCCATGCCCGCCCAGTCATCCAGCACCCACTCTTCGACATTGCCCAGCATGTCCACGACCCCCTCGGCGCTGACGCAGGTGGGCCTCTCTCCCGCCGCTGTGAGGAATGGGGTCGGGTTGTTGCGGCTGGTGATGCCGGTGGGCTCGGGCGCGTTGCTGTTGCAGTGTCCGTGTTGGTAGGCGTCGCCGTAGCCGTACCTCGAGCCGGGCGGTGGTCCCTGACAGGCGCGGCGCCACTCGGCTGCAGTGCAGACTCGCTTTCCAGCGGCAGCGCAGGCCGACTTGGCATCGGCGAGGCCCGTGTACGCGGTGGGGAGCTCGCCGAGGGTGTTGGGGTGCTCGTAGCGGTCGATCTCGTAGTCCCCGACGATCGGATCGACGATGCGAACCATGCCGCCGTCGTCGCCGGGCTGGGGGGCCGTCGTGCACGCCGACGCCAGCAGCGCGACCAGAGCTGTGCGCCCCGCGCGGCTGACCGACATCAGGCCTTTCGGACCGATGGGAACTGCCCCGGGTCGGTGTGCGGGAGGAACAGGGCGGCGGTGTACTGGTCCATGTACCCAGGGGCCATGGACAGGTCGAAGTAGGTCATGCGGGCCGCGAGGCGCTCCTGGCGCCGGCGGTATTCGCGGGAGACCACGACCATGTAGGAGCCGATCAGCGAGCTGTTGCCCACGAAGCGGAAGCGCTCCCTGGGGATGTCGGGGATCAGGCCGATGGTCACGGCCTGCTCGAGGTCCAGGTAGCGGCCGAAGCCACCGGCGATGTAGACTTGGTCGAGATCGTCGAACTCGATGCCCACCTGCTCGAGCATCAGTGCGCAGGCGGAGTAGATGGCGGCCTTGGCCCGCAGGATGTTCTCGATGTCCAGCTCGCTGATGGCGATGGGCTGGCCGGTGGGGCTCTGCTCGGCGGTGACGATGGTGTAGCGGGCGCGCTTGCCATCCACCGTGATGGACGCGCAGCTGCGCTCCCGATCGAAGCGCCCGGCGGGATCGAGCCAGCCGCTGCGGAACAGGTTGGCGAGCAGGTCGATCATGCCCGAGCCGCAGATGCCCCGGGGCGGGGCGTCGCCGATGGTGGCCCAGCGGGGTGCACCGCTGGCGGGGTCGACCTCGACCCGCTCGATGGCCCCGATGCTGGCCCGCATACCGTGCTCGATGCCGCCGCCCTCGAAGGCCGGGCCCGCGGAGCAGGCGCAGCAGAGCATGAAGTCCTGGTTGCCCACCACCAGCTCGCCGTTGGTGCCGATGTCGATGAGCAGGGACAGGGCCTCGGTCTCGGCGGCCAGATCGGTGCAGAGCAGGCCGGCGGTGATGTCGCCGCCCACGTAGGAGCCCACGTTGGGCGAGAAGCACACCCAGGAGTCGGGGTTGATGGCGATGCCCACCTCGGCCGCGGCGAGGTAGGGCATCTCGAGCAGGGTCGGGGTGTAGGGCTCGAGGCGGATGTACTCCGGGTCCAGGCCCAGCAGCATGTGGGTCATGGTGGTGTTGCCGGAGATCACGGCGTTCGAGATGGTGCGGGGATCGACCCCGCAGCCTTGACAGGCGCGCTCGAGCAGGCCGTTGACCGTGGCGAGCACGCGCTCTCGCAGCTCGTCCAGGCCGCCGGGACGCCGGGCGTACTCGATGCGGCTGATGACGTCGCCGCCGCAGGCGACCTGGTCGTTGTAGCCGGAGCGGGTGGCGACGATGCGGGCCGCGCCCAGGTCCACCAGCTGCACGGTGATGGTGGTGGTGCCCACGTCCACGGCGATGGCGTGGTTGCTGGCGGTGTCGTGGCCGGGCTCGACCCGCACGCAGACCATGCGCCGCCCGGTGCGGACCAGGGAGGCGGTGACCCGGCCGTCGTCGGCCCGCAGGGCCTGGGCCAGGCCGCGGGTGGTGCCCAGGGGGACCTTCACGTCGATGAGCATCGACTTCAGATCCTCGAACAGCTTGAAGCTGTCCACCGGGAGCTTCTCGCGGCGGCCCCACTCGAGCTGGATGGCGCGCATGAAGCGGTCCACGTCGCTCAGGCCGTCGTCGGGCTGGGCCGGGGCCACGGTGATGGGCCACTTGACCGCCAGGGGATCGAACTGCCACTCCTTGGGCAGCAGCTCGCCCCGCACCATCCAGGTCTCGTCCTCTTCGGGGATCTGGCCGCCTTCGCGGCCGAGCTGTTCGGGGACCTCGACCACCACGGCCTCGTCGCCGATGCGGGTGCGGCAAGCCAGCACGTGGCCCTGGGCCACCGCCGCGGCGGGCATGACCGAGAGTGAGTCGGAGTCCACGCGGCCGGAGCCGATGCGGACCAGGCAGCGCCCGCAGCGCCCGCGGCCGCCGCAGGGGGCCTCGATCTCGACGCCGGCCTGGCGGGCGGCCTCGATCAGCTCGGTGCCGGCCGACACCTCGACGCTGAGCCCGGAGGGCTGGAAGATGACCTGTGGCATGGGGAGGCTTTAGCCGAACCGCGCCTTGATGTAACCCTCGAGATCCGCGGCCTGCTGGGGACCCACCAGCACCTGCCAGCCTGGCAGGCTCTCCTCGAGCTCGCCGCTGATCTGGGCCACGAGCCCGGGGATCACGATGCGACGGTCCTGGACCTTGCCCTCGAGCTCGATCTCACGGGCAAAGCGCGCGATGTGGGCGCCGGAGAACTTGCCCGCGGCCCAGGCGGTCAGCACCGACATGCCTTCGCACTCGGGCACCAGCAGCCAGGCCGACAGGCCCGAGTTCTCGAGCTCGCCGGAGACCAGGAAGTAGGTCAGGGAGAAGTTGGTGGTGACGAACACGGGGCTGTCCGGGCCGGGCTCCACGATGGGGTACAGGCCGGGCTCCACCTGGATGGGCTTCTGCGGGTCGGTGAAGATGTTGAGCCGCAGGGTGAGCAGCGCGGCCAGCAGGGCCTCGTCGAAGCGCGGCAGGACCACCACGCCGCCGTACTTGCAGATCTCGGTGGAGGCGGTGACCGCCAGCTCGAGCAGGTCGTCGTCGGCGAGGACGGTGAGGTGGGGGTGGCCCAGGGGCTTGGCGCCGTGCTTGAGGGCGGAGCGCCGCGCGATGGTGGCCAGCTGGAAGCGCTCGGCCAGGGACAGGGCGGGCAGCTCGAGGGCCAGGTCCTTGCAGCCCGCGTCCCGCAGGCGGGCGCTCAGGGCCACCAGGCCGTCCAGGTCCGGCGCGGTGATGCCCAGCCCATGTCCGCTCTGCTGGGCCACCGGCCACAGGGCGTCGGCGTGCTCGTCGCTCACCCCGGCGATGAGGCTACCGGAGCCCTTCACGGCGATGGCGGCGCGGGTCAGCGCCTGGGGATCGTCCGAGCGCAGCACCAAGGGCTTGCCTGTTGTCTCCCAGGCCCGGCGGGCCAGCTCCACGAAGGCCTCGGCGCGTTCGCCCCGCTGGGTGACCGAGACCATGTCCACCACGTAGCTGTCGCCCACACGCTCGATGGCGTAGTCGCGGATGGCGGCCAGGGTCGTCGCCAGCTCGTCCTCGGGCATGGTCTCGTCCACGTCCACGGCGATGGCGGTGGGGGAGACGAAGCTGCGCTCGTGCCGGTACAGCACGGTCTCCTCGCCCAGCTTCAGCCCGCCGGCGGGACCGAGCTTCAGGCCGCGCACGGGAGGCTCGGCCGCGGCGCCCAGCACGCGCTTGGCTTCGTCCGAGGCGTAGGGGCAGGCGGACAGCTCGACCTTCTTGGCGGCCAGCTTCATGGCGAAGGCCAGGCAGGTGTTGGAGCCGCACTCCTTGCAGTTGGTGCGGGGGAGGAGCTTCTGGATTTTCAGGCCGGTGAGTGCCATGGAGTTCCTCGTTCTGGACTCACCGCGGAGGGCGCGGAGAGCGCGGAGGCTGCCGCTCCGTTCGAGCAGCGGGTGGTGGTGGGTGTTGAGATGAGGTGGTGGTGAGTGTGTGACTACGGGCTACCGCTCTTTGCGAGCGGCGGTTCAGCCTTGCCGGTTGGGCTGGTGCTTGTTGACCAGGCGGCGGAGGCCGTCTTTCAGCAGCGGCACGTTGAAGTTGATGAGCAGGCCGATGGGGTAGCCGCTCAGTTTCAGGTAGGTGATGAGCTGGGCCTGATGGATCGGCTGGAGAGACTCGACCGCCTTCAGCTCGACCACGACTTCGCCCTCGACCACGAGATCGAGACGGTAGCCGACTTCGACGGTGGTGCCCTTGTAGTGGACGGGGAGGGCAACCTGCCGTGAGACGGTGAGGCCGCGGTCGACGAGCTCCTTGAACAGGCAAGCCTCGTAGGCGCTCTCCAGCAGGCCTGGACCGAGCTGCCGGTGGACCTCGAGGGCTGCGCCGATCACAGTCTCTGTCGTTCGTTCCTGTGACCTGTCGATCACTGTCTTCCTCCCTGTCCTCTCCGCGTTCTCCGCGTTCTCCCTGTGAGCCTGTCGGCGGTTGGCTGCCTACCCCTGCCCATCCATCAGCCGCAGGATGGTCTCCTGCAGCTTCTGGGCGGCGTCGGGGTGGTTCATGACGAGCAGGTCGGCGCCGGCGTGGAGCAGGGTGGTGGCGGTGCCCAGCTCCCAGAGGGTGGCGCGGGTGGCGCGGTCGCCCCAGGTGGGGAAGGCGTCCTGGGGGGCGTTGTACTCCTTGACCTTGATGGCTTCCTGGCCCGGGTAGACCACCATCGGGCCGGCGAGCATGGTGTCGCCGCCGAGTCCGGAGAGGCGGGCGCGCTCCATGACCGAGTAGGTGTACTCGATGCCGTAGCCCATGGCGCCGGTCATCATGTCCAGCACGATGGCGTCCTTGGGCAGGCCCATGTTGGTCAGCAGGATGACCATCTGCTTGCCGATGTTGACGTCGATGGGGCTCTGGGCCACCACCCGGTGGCCGTAGGCCAGGGCCGCCCCGGCGATGGTCCGGTAGTTGTCCTGCTCGGTCCAGGAGAACAGGAGGCGTTCTCCCTCGAAGGCCTGGGCCACGGCCTTGGTGAGCTCGTTGGCCCGGTCGAAGTGGCTGGGGCCGGTGACGATCAGGGGGACCTCGACGGCCTCGAGCACCGCGCCCACCAGATCGACGCCCTGCTGCACGGAGCGGCCGGCACCCTCGGGGTGGGTGCCGTCCAGGCGCACGGCCACGATGTCGGCGCCGTGCTGTTCGACGCACGCCCGGGCCATGGCCACGGGATCGCCCAGCAGCGCGCCCCAGCGGTCCCGCAGGACTCGAGGGAAGCGGTCGCTGATGTGGTCGAAGACCTCGAGGGCCACCGCCGGGCGGTGGGGCATGCGGCCCTCCCAGAGGTGGAAGGGCATGGCCGAGGCGCCGCCGATGGTGACGGTGCGCCCGCGGGTGCCGCCATCATCGCGGGTGGCGCCGATGGTGACCTCCCACAGGGGCTGGGCCACGGACTCGGCGGGGATGGCCATGGAGCGGACGGCGGCCAGGCGCTCGGCCGCGGTGGGGCCCTGCTGGACCCAGGCGGGCTCGGCGGTGGGCGCCGGCGTGGGCGCCGCGGGGGCGGCTCCCAGCTGCTGCTGGAAGGCGTCGGCCACCTGGCCCGCCAGCTCGGGGGGGAGGGCCTGGCGCAGGGCCTGCTGCAGGGCGTCGGCCAGCTCGGCCTTGACCTTCGCGAGCTGCTCTTCGGTCATGGCGGCGCTCTCGGTGGGGGGGGAGGATTCCGGCGCGACCGGGGTCGGCGCCCGCTCGTCCTGCGCCCGGGCTGCGGAGGCGGCCGCCGGCACGTCGCCCTCGACGAAGTCGGCCATGTCTGGGAGGGTCAGGGCCGGGTGGCCGACCTTCTCCATGTGGGCGCGGATGGCGTCGGGATCGGTGGCGACGGTCTCGTCGGCGATGAGGTCCAGCAGGTCGGGGTGACCGGCGGCCGCGGCCTCGCGCTGCAGGCGGGGGCCGAGCAGGCGCTTGAGCTCCGCCGGCATCCAGACCAGGCGGGGGTGGCCGCCTTCGGCGCCCAGGAACTTGGACGAGACGATGTAGCCCTTGCCGCAGCCCATGAAGCCCGGGGTCTGCCGACCGCCGCCCACCGAGCCGGCGAGGCTCGAGAACGTCATGCCCACCGGGGTGTCGCCGGGGAACTCGCGGTTGACCACCATCACGCCGTTGCACTCGGGCACGTAGGCGACGATCACCTCGAAGCAGCCGCAGCTGGTCATCGGGCGATCCATGATCGAGTACATGGTGATGGCCGGGATGGTGCCGTGGCTGGTCTGGGCCACGTAGGCGTTCACGCCCTCCCAGATGCCCTTGGCGGCGTCGAGGGTGCGGCCCTTCTTGACCGGCTGGTTGGGGCCGGTGGGGTCGATCTCGTGGGCGGCCTTGCCGTCGAGCCAGTTGTAGGCCCCGCACAGCCCGAGGCGCTCGGGGGTGATCACGCAGACGTGGTCGGGGGCGAAGCTCTGACAGAGCAGGCAGGAGTAGAAGGTGTCGACGCTCTCGTCGGTCAGGGAGCGCATGCGCTCGTTGCGCTCGTCCCAGACCCGACGGGCCACGCCGAGGCGGCGCTCCACCTCGTCGGGGTCGGTGATCAGGGTGACCTTCACCTTGTCCACGATGGCCGGGTAGTCCGACAGCAGCTTGGCGTGGAGGATCTCGCCGTAGTGGCGCAGGCGCAGGCCCTGCTCGAAGCCCCGCTTGCTCACGCGGGTCCAGACGATGTCGCGCTGGCCCATGTGCCAGATGCCTTCGGCCCCGTTGACCAGGTGGTGGATCTGGCGCTCGAGGATGGGCTCGAAGTCCGCCTGCAGCTTGCGCCCCGCCGCCTCGACCCAGATGGCCAGGGGCAGGGCGGTGCCGGGCTCGACCTCGTCGATGTCGGGGCCGATGAGCTCGATCTCGCCGTCGGTGATGGCGTCGAGCTGCGCGGAGGTGACGAACTCGAAGGCGGTGGATCGCTGGCCGCCGAACTCGACCTGGGCGTCGGCCTTGCGGATGCGCTCGCCCTCGAAGGCCGGACCGTAGGCTACGGGCACGGGGACCTTGGTGATGCGCACCTTGCAGCCGCGCACCTCGAGGGCCTTCTCGACCATGGACTCGTGGGGCACGTCTGCGACCACGTGCTCGTAGGTGCACACGCCGGTGGGCAGGATCTCGGGGATGCCCGTGTCGGCGATGACCGGGAAGCCGTAGTTGATGGCGCCGGCGGCCACGGCGTACTTCTCGGCGTCCACCTCGCCCAGGGCGAGCACGAACGCGAAGACGCGGTCCTTGTTGTAGCGGAGGTTGGCGGCGAAGTCGCCGGGCTGCACGCCGCCGAAGGACAGGGCGGCGCGGTTGGCGAAGCCCAGGGCGTAGATCAGGGCGCTGACGTCGGGGCCGAAGGGGATCAGCCGGGTCTCCCAGCCCAGCTGGACGCCGGCCTGCTGGAGCTGCTCGGCGAACTGCACGCCGCCGGTGGAGCCACCCATGAACACGTAGAGGTTCTTTTCCTGCAGCTCGCGGGCGATGGTCACCGCGATCTCGAGGGAGGGGGCGGCGCCGGTGATGGCCGCGAAGCCCGGGGCCGTGCCGTCCACGAACTCGATGCCGCGCTCGCGCATGATGATGTCCGACGCTGCGCCCAGCCAGATGTCCCGGGCCGGTGGTGGACCGACGAGGGTGCGGCAGGCCTCGATGATCTCGCAGGCGAACAGGGCCGCGGCCCCGGCATCCAGGGCGTTGCCCAGGTAGGGCAGCCAGGTGCGGTCGCTGGGGCGGGTGGGCAGCAGCTGCTTGGCCCGGCGCAGGGCGGCGCGGGCGTCGGCCAGGGTGCCGACCTGCTGCCCGGTGAAGCTGTAGATGACCGGCAAAAAGTAGGCGGTGTCGGGGAAGCCGATGGTGGCGTCTTCTCCGTGCTGGGCGACGGCCTGGTCCAGCAGGCCTTCGGCCCGGGCCACCCACTCCACGGCCCCGTCGATGGCGGCGGTGGCGATCAGCTTGGACATCGGTACTCCTGGTCAGTGCGCGTGGGGCTTGCAGCCGCGGTGGGTCGCCGCGCCGGAGGGGCCGTCGAGGCCCAGGCGGTCGGCCATGTCCATGAGCTTGCGCTCACCCTGCTCGTGGATGCCGAGCTTCTCCCGGCGGGCTCGGAGCAGGGCGAGGATCTTCTCGGCGGCTTCGTCCGGGTCGGTGTGGGTGTGGAAGCTGGCGCCGAAGAGCTCGGTGGTCTCTTCCTCGAGGAAGCGGGTGACGGCGTCGGACCCGCCGATGTTGAACGGCCTGCCGAGCACCACGTCGATGCCGGACGCCACGAAGTAGCAGCCGATGGCCACGGCCTTCTCGGACATCCACTCGGGCGCAACGCCGACCACGGGGACCTGGGACAGGTCGTCGCCAAGCCCGCCCTCGCGCACCACGCGGGTGGCGGCCTCGAGCAAGCGGGAGTTGTCCACGCAGGAGCCCATGTGCAGCACCGGAGGCATGCCCACGGTCTCGCAGACCTCGCGCAGCCCGGGGCCCGCGAGCTCGAGGGCCGTCTCCGGGTTGAGCATCCCGGCCTTGGCCGACGCGATGGCGGCGCAGCCGGTCTGGAGGATGAGCACGTTCTCGGCCAGCAGGCGCTGGGTCAGCTCGTTGTTGAACGAATCGACCTTGTCGCGGGGGTTCGAGCAGCCCACGATGCCCACCACGCCCAGGATGCGGTTCTGCATGATGGCGTCGTTCAGGGGCCGGAAGCTGCCGCGGTAGGTGCCCCCGAGCATGTACTCGATGGCGGGCACCGAGAAGCCGGCGACCATGGGCTGGGTGTGGTCGGGGATGTAGACCTTCTCCGGATCGCGCTCACCGTAGTTCTCGATGGCGCCCAGCAGCAGATCCTTGGCAGCCTCCCAGGCCTGCTTGACGTCGAAGGTGGCCTGCTCGGCGCCCACGGTGCGGGCGATCTCGGCGGTGCTGACCACCCGGGTGTGGTACGCCGCGGCGACCTCGGGCAGGCTGGGCATGCAGCACTGCACGTCGATGATCATCATGTCGACCGCGCCGGTGAGCACGGCGAGCTCCTGCTGCAGGAAGTTGCCGGCCACCGAGATGCCGTGGCGCATCAGCACCTCGTTGGCGGTGCAGCAGATGCCGGCCAGGTTGATGCCCCCGGGGGCGCCGGCCTCGGCCGCGGCGCGACGGATGGCCGGGTCCAGGGAGGCGGCGGCCAGCATCTCGGACAGGGCGGGCTCGTGGCCGTGGACCACGACGTTGACGGCGTCGTGGGCCAGCACACCCAGGTTGGTGCGGCTGCGCACGGGGCTGGGGGTGCCGAAGAGGATGTCGGAGACCGCGGTGGCGATCATCGAGCCCCCCCAGCCGTCGGCCAGGGCGGTGCGGAAGGCGTGCATCAGCAGGCTTCTGTGGTCGTGATCCACGCCCATGGTGGTGCGGTGCATGGCCTCGACCACCATGCGGTCGATGCCGGTGGGCGCGACGTGGGTGCGCTCCCACAGGCCCGCGCGGGGGGCGGGGGCCAGCCCGAGGGTCTCGAGGCTCTCTTCCTGCCGTGCGAACTCCTGCAGGAAGCGCTCGGAGAGGTCCAGGGCCACGTCCAGGGCCTCGCGGCCCGTTTCTTCGACGCCCCAGGTGCGGGCGCTGCGGCGCAGGGCGTCCTCGTCGCGGATGGCGTAGTCGCCGCCTTCGCCCCGGGCCACGGAGCGCAGCAGCAGGACCAGGTGGCGGCCGTGGTCGCTGTGGGCCGCGGTGCCGCCGGCGACCTCGCGCAGGTAGTTCCGGGCCACGATGGTGTCGGCGTCGGCCCCGCAGACCCCTCGGGGGGCCTTCGAGGTGATGCGGCAGGGGCCCATGTGGCACAGGCGGCAGCAGATGCCCTGGGTGCCGAAGCGGCAGGGCTTGGGCTGCTCGAAGACCCGGCTGAACGCGGTGGAGGCGCCGCTCTGCTCGGCGCGCTCCAGGATCTCGAGGGACGCGGGGTCGCTGACGCGATCGGCGGGGGTGGTGGGCTTCGTGCCGGCCATGGGTGCTCCCGAACGAGGAAGGTGAGGGTGTATCACCCTCACCATGCCGTGGGGAGGCCCATGTTGGCTGTCGTGACTCGCGCCGGAGCTACGGTTTCTGGCCTAGGGACGGAAGAATCCGTGGATGCCCAGGTAGCCACCGCTGAAGTTGATGTAGGACTTGTCCATGCCGTCGTACTTCAGGATGCCCAGGGTCGCGCCGAGGTCCAGGGCCACGTTCTTGGACAGGGGCAGCAGGATCCCGCCCAGGGCGTCGACGTTGTAGCCGGAGGCGGCGTTGAGATCCGACTCGGGGGCGAAGCCGGCCTGGCCGCCGATGTAGGCCCAGTTGGGCTTCATGTCGATGAAGTATCGGGCTCCAGCGCCCACGCCGTAGCCGGTGGCGCCGTCGACGTCCTCGACCTTGACGTAGTTCAGGTTGACCGTGCCGAAGATCTCGAAGCCCTTCTTCACGAAGTAGCCGGCGGAGGGGTTGACATAGAGGCCCCAGTCGCTCGAGCCGTCGTAGGAGGCGAAGTCCAGCGTGGCGGAGCCACCCAGCTCCATGGTGCCCTTCTTCAGGACCAGATCGCGGCTGTTGTTGTTGTTGCCGCTGTTGTTGTTGTTGTTGTTATTGCCCTTCTTCTTGCCCTTGGCCATGGCGGCCGAGGGGGCGATGAGGGCGAGGGCGAGGGTGAGCAGGACGACGCGATTCATGGTGCCTCCACGTTGAGGAGAGGGTGACGGGTCCACCGGACCATACACGAGCGGAGCCGCGGGCGACAGGGGGCTGGACTACGAGCCGCAGGCTGCCGCGATCAGCGGCTCCAGCGCGGCGTTGACCGGGTTGTCCGCGGGGAGTGCGCCGATGGCCGCGCCGCGCTCGGCCAGCTCGGCGATGGCGTCGTCGTCGGGCAGGGCCACCAGCAGGTCCACGCCGAGCCCTGCGGCGAGGGCTCGGGCCGCGGCGCTGGGGGTGCCACCGCGGGCGCGGTTGACGACCAGGGCGCAGCGCTCGAAGGCGACCTCCATCTCGGTGGCCAGGGCGTGCAGGCGGGCCACGGTCTTCAGGCCGCGGGCGGAGGGGTCGCTCACGAGCACGAGCCAGTCCACTCCCCGCACGATGCGGCGGCTGAGGTTCTCCAGGCCGGCTTCGTTGTCGATCACCACCCAGGGGTAGGCGTCGGAGAGCTGGGTGATCACCTGTCGCAGCACGTTGTTGGCGTAGCAGTAGCAGCCAGGGCCCTCGCTGCGGCCCATGGCCACCAGGTCGAAGTCGTCGGCCTCCACCAGGCTCTCGGCGATGCGCAGCTCGAGCAGGGTCTGCTTGGACACCCCCGGAGGGAGGCGGCCCTGGCCCGCCAGGACCCGCGCCTCCTCGCGCACCGAGCCGACGGTGGCGTCGGCGCTCACCCCGAGCAGCTCGTCCAGGCAGGTGTTGGGGTCGGCGTCCACCGCCAGCACCGGCCGGGCTCCAGCGCGGATCAAGCCCTGGACCAGCAAGGCGGAGACGGTGGTCTTGCCCACCCCGCCCTTGCCGCCCACGGCGATGGTGGTGGTCATGCGTTCACGAAGCCGTGGCGCTCGCGCAGCAGGGCGCTGACCTCGCCCACCAGCTGGAAGACGCGCTCGGCGTCGGGCACGTCCATGGAGCCGGTGCCGCAGCTGGGGGTGATCAGGGCCTGGCGCAGGATGAGGGCGCGGTCCACGCCGCTGCGCTCCACCAGGTGGTCCACCAGCGCCTCGAGGCGGGTGGCCAGCGACGCCGCGGTCTCACCGCGCACCAGGCTCGAGGTGGGCACGATGCCCCAGGCCAGGGCGCCCCCGCCCTCGAGGTGGCGGCGGATGTGCTCGGGGTACATGGCGATGGTCTCGCCGAAGCCGTAGGCGTCGAAGTTGATGAGGTCCACCCCGGCGTCCACCAGGATGCTCCACTCGGTGTTGCCGCAGCAGTGGATGCCGGCGATGCCGTCTTCGGCGTGGATGGCGGCGATGACCTCAGCCAGCATGGCCACGATGTCGTCGCGCTGCACCGCCACGTAGGTGGAGGAGCCGTAGGCCGACAGGATCGGCTCGTCGATGAAGTGGATGATGCGATCGGCGTAGGCGCTGAAGCGCTGGACCTGCCAGCGGGCCTTCATGGCGATGGCCTTGACCACCACGTCGCGGAACTCCTCGTTGTAGTAGAGCAGCCGCTTGTTCTCGTCGGTGATGGTCAGGGCGAAGCTGCAGGGGCCGGTGGACTGCACCTTGACGAAGGGGCGGGTGCCACCGGCGGCCTTCAGGCGCTCTTCGAGGGCGTACAGCCCGGCGCTGTGCTCGGGGGAGATGGCCATCCCCGAGCAGTCGCCGTCGCCGTCGTCGGGGTCCATGGCCATCATGTAGGTCTCGTAGAACACCGCCAGATCGTCCCAGTACTCACCGGAGGTGTCGAAGTACATGCGGCCCTTGTCCCGGTCGATGACCATCCGGGGCATGCCCTCGGCGTACTGGATCTCCATCTGCTCGAGCAGGCCGCGGGCGGACAGCTGGGGCCAGATGGGGGCCTCGGGGATGTTGGACAGCACCACATCCAGCGCCTCGGCGGCGGTGGGGTGGGGCATGGAACCGATGGCGGTGGCCAGGAAGCGGGGCTCGAAGGACATCGTGACTCCGGGGTGAGCGACGGTATGGCAGCGTTCTACACGGCTTCGGTGTCGTTGGGAAGGGGCGAGAGCGTATCGAGCCAGCCCTCGACCGTCGCGAGCAGCTCGGGGGCTTCGCTCCACGCCGGTCGGCCCATGCGGTCGGCGCGCACGACCCGGGGATCGGCGGGGAGGCTGCCGAGCACGGGCAGGTCGGGCAGCTGGGCCTTCAGGAACTCGAGGTCGCTGGGCTCGTGGATCTTGTTGGCCACCACCAGCACGCGCTCGAGGCCCAGGTCCCCGGCGAGGGCCTGGACCTGCCTGGCGGTGGCCACGGCGCGTCGGCCGGGCTCGACGACCACCAGCAGCTGGTCCACGGCGCGGGCGGTGCCGCGCCCCAGGTGCTCGAGGCCGGCCTCCATGTCGAGCACCAGGGCCTCGTCCCGGGCCAGCAGCAGGTGGGTCACCAGGGCGCGCACCAGGGCGCTCTCCGGGCAGATGCAGCCCCCGCCGCCGGTGGCCACCCCGCCCATCACCAGCAGGTGGATGCCGTCCAGCTCCACCGACAGCTCATCGGGGAGGTCATCCACCAGGGGGTTGAGGCGGAAGTAGCCGCCCTGGCTGCCGGGCTTGACCCCGGTGCGGGCCTCCACCAGGGCCTTGCGCTCGGCCAGGGGCTGCGGCGCGCGCTCGCCGGCGCCCAGGGCCAGGGCCAGGTTCGCGTCGGGGTCGGCGTCCACGGCCAGCACCCGCCGGCCGCGCCGCTGCAGGGCCCGCGCGAGCAGGGCGGCGACGGTGGTCTTGCCCACGCCGCCTTTGCCGCTGATGGCGATCTTCATGGTTGGCTCCGCGCTCATCGGGGACGCCGCAGGTTACCGAGTGAAGGCGGAGGACGCCACGTTCCGCACAGCTTCCAGTGGCATCGGAGACCGTCATGCACCTGCTGGTGGACCTCATGCACAAGGGCGGCCCCTTCATGTGGTTGCTGCTGCTCGTCTTCATCTCCGCGTTCGTGCCGGTGGTGCTGGGCGCGGTCATGCTCGGCCTGCGTCGCTGGGTGCCCAGCGCGCTGTTCTGGCTCGCGCCTCTCGGCCTGATCCTGTTCGGGGCCGTGGGCCGCATCCAGGGCCAGATCATGGCCTCGGAGGCGGTGATGCACGCCTCGATGGAGGTCAAGAGCACCCTGCTTCACGCGGGGCTGGGTGTGGCGGCCTACACCGAGCTGTCCGGCTACGGGATGGCCGCCATCGTGCTGGCACTGTCGGCGCCCGTGGTGGGCCTGTGCCTCATGGCGGGCGCGGGCCCGGAGGCCCGCTGGCGGCCGCTGCCTGCAGTGGCCGGTGTCGGCGCGGGCTTCATCGCCGCCATCGCCGCGGCGGCGGTCGCGATGGTGCAGCCCTGGAAGGTCCACGGGGCGGGGGGCGAGCTGCTGCTGCTCCCGGGCCTGCTGGTCATCGGCGGGCTGGCTCTGGGCCTCTCCGCCCTTCGCGGCAGCGACCACGAGGCCGACGCTGGGCGGCTGGCCGCCGGCCGCCTCTCGGTGGGGGCCCTCGTGCTCGGCTCGGTGCTCTGCGCCGTCGCGGCAGGCAGCCTCCACGGCTACACGGTGCTGCACGAGGCCATGGCCCACGCCAGCGCCGAGACCCGCATGAGCCTGATGGCCCTGGGCATCCTCGGCCTGCGCAGCTGGTGGCTGCCGGGCGCCGCGGGCCTGCTGCTGCTCTCCAGCGGCGCGGTCATCACGGGGCTCGGAGGCGTGCGCCACGCGTCGGGATCTCGCTTCATCGTCAGCGGCGGCGTCACCGTGCTGGCCTTGCTCGTGACCCTCGCCGCTCCGGCCTACGCGAACTTCCAGGCCTGGCAGCTGGGGGAGATGACCACCGAGCGGCACCTGGGCCGCCAGCTCGCCCTGATGCCGGACATCCCCCGGGCCGTGGCGCTGGGCACGGACAACCCCGAGCCGCAGCCTCAGGCGGGCTACTGGCGTTCGGTCGTGCGCCAGGGCTCCGACTGGACGACGGGGAGCGCCTTCGCGGGCCCCATGTCCGACTGGCGCCTGCCTCAGACCCCCGAAGACGCCGACGCCTTGCTGGTGGTGGCGCCCCCTGAGCTGCCTGCGGCGCTCATCACGGACACCACCTGGGTCCAGGCCGCGGGCGAACCCCACGCCGCCAGCCTGCTGGTGGCGGTGGACCACGGCCAGGAGCTGGTGGCGATCCGCTCGCCGTGGCTCGCGAGCGCGGGCACCGGGATGCTGCAGCTCGATGTGGTGCCGCACGCCGCCTGGCCTGCCGGTGACGACAGCGTCGGAGATCTCTTCCTGGACGTCCCCGGCGACGTGGATGGCTGGCGCAGCCTGGTCTTCATCGAGGACACCCCCGAGGGCCTCGTGGTCCATGACTACACCCAGAGCATGGAGGCGGGGACGGCGTTGGAGGACGCCTTCCGCGAGTCCCAGAAGGTCCTCGAGGGCGGGAAGCCCGCCATCGTGCTCATCCCAGGGAGCGACTGGACCCTGCAGGACGTGGTGAGCCACTGCCTGTCGGCGGACGCGGCCCTGCCCGAGGTCTACGACGACGAACGCTACTACTACGATCCCCCCGTGCGCTGTGGGCTCACCGACGCGGTCCCGGAGGGGCTGATGGCTGCGCGCCAGTCCTGGCATGACGCGCGCTCGGGCTTCGGTGGGCTCGGGAGCCGAGGATCGGCCGGAGGCACCGCCATGAGCGGCGACTTCCTCATCCTGGGCTCCCTGGACAAGACCGTCATCCAGGCGGTCATCCAGCGGCACCTCAACCAGATCCGCTACTGCTACCAGCGGGAGCTGACCAAGGATCCGGATCTCGGCGGCCGAGTGGTGATCAAGTTCGTGGTGGCCAAGGACGGCACCGTCTCGTCGGCCACGGTCAAGTCCACCACGATGTACAACGACGCGGTGGAGTCCTGCATCGCCGGGCGCTTCATGCGCTTCCAGTTCCCCGAGCCCGCCGGTGGCGGGATCGTGATCGTCAGCTACCCCTTCGTGTTCACGCCGGCGGGTTGACCCGAGGGGTCAACACGGGGTCAGGTCCTCGGAACTGGCGGCAGATGGCTGCCGGAACGGATATTCGCTGCCTGCGACAAGGAGAGTTTCATGGCCAAGAAGAAAGGCAAAGCTGGTTGCATCTTCGGTTGTCTCGGGCTGCTGGTCATCGGCGGTGGTGTGGTCCTCGCGACCGGCCTCGCGGGCGGCGGCGCCTGGCTGATGATGGGTTCGGACAGCAGCATGTTCGACTTCGGCGGTGATGGGCTCGATGCGCCCTCCGCCGAGTTCCTGGACCTCATCGCGGAGGCTCCCGACGTGCCGGCGATCCCGGAAGACGGCGAAGACGCCGTCGCCGACGCCGGTGAGGACGCCGAGGACGCGGCCGCCGCCCGTGACGCCCTCGAGGCGGCCCTGGCGATGGAGGCCGATCCTGCGCCCGCGCCCGCTCCTGCGCCCGCCCCGGAGCCCGATCCCGAGCCCGCGCCGTCCTCTGGCTCCAGCTCCAGCGGTTCCAGCTCCAGCGGCTCCAGCTCTGGCTCCAGCGGCTCCAGCAACGCTGGCTCGAGCTCCAGCAGCCCCGCCCCCAAGCCCAAGCCCGCTCCCTCCACCGGCGGTGGCGGCAGCAACAACGTCACCGTGACCGGCTCGGCGACCGTGGTGCTGGTCTCCGGCGGCGCCCGCTACAACATGCCTGGCCGGGTCCCTGCGGGCAGCTACGACATCGAGGCCACCTTCCCGGGCGAGCCCGCGGTGGTCGTGGGCACGATCAAGGTCAACGGCACCCACACCATCGCCTGCTCGGAGCGTATGGGCACCTGCCGCGTCCGTTAGCGGCGTGGTTCGTGTGTGAAGCCGCCCGCGACGCCGGCGGCGTAGCGGCTTCAGGGGGAAGTTGGGGGCGAGTCGAGGGCGGCGGGGGGGTTGGGGGGGTGGGGGGGTCGGGGGGCGGGGTGGGGGGGTGGGGGGGGGGTGGGGGGGTGGGCGCCGCCCGCCTCCCTCGAGCTCCGACCCTCGGCCCACCCCCAGACGCGGGAAGCCCCCTCCGGAGAGGGGGCTTCGCAGCTGACGAGTGAACCGGTCTAGAACCGGATCATCGGCTGGTAGACCGGGCCCTCTTCCGTGAAGATGGCCAGGCTGCCGAAGGTCAGGGTCAGCACGCCCGCGCCGATGGCGCCGAAGTAGGAGCCGTTGGTCATCAGGTAGGACTGGCGGGTGGGGTAGCGGTTGTACTCGTTGCGGAAGTAGGTGGCGCTGCCGTACATGCCGCCGGCGGCCACGGCCGAGATGGCGGTGGCGGCGATGAGGCCGCCCTTGCCCTTCTTCTGTTCGGGCTTGGGGGCGTCCTTCAGGTCGGAGCGGTCGCGGCCCCGGGAGTCCTCGAAGCCCGAGTCGCGGGTGGACTCGCGGCCACGGCTGTCGTCGAAGCTCGACTCGCGGGAGTAGCCCGAGTCGGAGCCGCCGCGGCTGTCATCGAAGCTGTCGTCGTCGTCGAGGCCGGCGTAGGGGTCGTCGTCCACCAGGGCGTCGAGGTCGGCGTCGAGATCGTCGAGATCGTCGAGGTCGGCGTCGTCAGCGGCGCCGAGCAGCGAGATGGCGCCCGCGGCCGGGATCTCGGCGGGGGGCTTTTCGTTGGCCCCGACGTAGCCGGTCCACAGGATGCTGCCGTCGCCGGGGCCGTACTGCACGATGTTGGGCAGGTCTTCGGCGTAGGTCCGGGTCTCTTCGCCGTCGACGTAGGCGTACTTGCCGGCGGGGGCGGTGAAGGAACCGATGAAGGGGTTGGGGCCGTTCTTGGCGGCGTCCCACAGGCGGGACAGCTTGCCGCCCTCCGGGGCCAGCTTGCTGGAGAGCTGGTAGTCGGGCTCGATGCTCAGGGCGGCGCGGAAGGCGAGGGTGGTCGCGTCGTCGTCGCCGTTGAAGAAGGCCCGCAGCCCCTGCAGCCGGTGGTAGGCGGCGGCGTTGGGGGCCAGGAAGAGCTCGTCGAGGCAGGGCAGGGCGTCTTCGGCCTGCTGGGTGGACTCGAAGAAGGAGTCCTCGTCCAGGGTGGCGAAGTCGATGAGCGCCTGCTGCATGATGCTGGAGAGCTGCTCGGAGGAGGTGGGCTGGCAGTCCTGCGCGTTCGCGACGCCAGCGACCAGAATCAACCAGGACAACATGGTGATCCTCTCTTCTGAAATAGGGGTACCTAGGTGCGCGCCGTACCTATTGCGACACTGCGCGACAGGCCAAGAGAATGGGGGGTCAACCCGGGGTCAGTGCAAACCCACGAGCTCCCGCACCGCGTCCGCCCAGGCTCTGGGGTGGTCCGTCATGCGACCCGGCAGCAGGGTCGGCCTCACCTCGGGGCCGTAGCGCTCGTTCACGCCGTTGCCCTGGTCGCCCAGGTTCACCCGGACCCAGGGGACCCCACCCTCGATGGCGGCGTTGACCAGGTCGCAGGCGTGCTTGCCCGGCCACCAGTGGGGCGGCTGGTCGAAGATCGGCTCCTGGGCATCGCCGTGGGGGGGCTGCACGTGGTCCCAGGCGGCCTGCAGGCGAAGGTAGCGCCCGCGGAAGGCCGGCAGGCTCCGGATGGCTTCGCGGGGAGACCACCAGGCCTGGTCCGTCTCTGCGTCGCCGTGGGGGCCGCAGGCGTGACCGAACAGCTCGAGGGCCTTGGCCGGATCCGGGCGGCCGGTGTCGGGGCTCGCGACGGGCGATGGCGGCGCGCCCTCGACGGTGGGCAGCGGGCCGTCCCCTGCGATGAGGCGCCAGGCGCAGAGCATGGCCGCGCAGGCGTCGCTGGGACCTTCCTCGTCCACCAGCCAGCGGACGGGCAGCTCCGGGTGGCGGGCGATGGCGCCGGTGGCGGCCACCAGCCCGAAGGAGCAGGCGTAGATGCCGAGCCGATCGGCGTCCACCGTCGGGAGCGCCGCGACGTGCCGGATCACCTCGGCCAGATCGTCCTGGTCGCCCGGCCCGTTGAAGTCCTGCCGGCCTTCGGAGCGCCGGTCGCGGAGCTTCCCGCTGCTGCGGCCGCGGGCGTTGAACCCGACCACCACCATCCCCCGCTCCGCGAGCTCCCGTGCCGCGGACCGCAGCACCATGGTGCGCCCGGCGCGGATGCCGCCGGGGATCAGGATGACGCAGGGGAGCGTGCCGTACACCCGCCGGGGGCGCACCAGCTGCCCATGCAGCCAGCCAGCGCCGCCTCGCAGGCGGAAGGACTCGAGGACGGTGGGGGAACGCAAGGGCATGGGGCTGGCGTAACAGAGCCCTAAGCTCCGGGCTCGAAACTGGCTGAACGGGGCCCCTCTGCCTCCGGGCTGTGGGGGAGCCGCTCTGGGGTCCCAGGAGCGACGACGCCTCCATCGCCGGGCAGTCCCAGGCCACGATCACCCGGCTCTTCGCGGTGGTGCTGCGGGGGTGGGCAGCGACCATGCGCCGCGCGTGTGGGTCATAGGCTGTCGGCCAGCACCGTGCTAGTAGAAGCTCATGCCCCCCACCCCTCGCCGCCGCCGCCGCCTGTCCATCGACGACTACGTCGACGGCGTGCTCGCGGGGGACCGCGCCATCCTCGGCCGGGCCATCACGCTGGTCGAGAGCAACAGCCCCCGGCATCAGGTCCAGGCACAGGAGCTGCTCATCCGGCTGCTGCCCCATGCGGGCAAGGCCCACCGCGTGGGCATCTCCGGGGTGCCCGGGGCGGGCAAGTCCACCTTCATCGAGGCTATGGGCTGCCACCTCTGCGACGGCGGCCAGCGGGTGGCGGTGCTGGCGGTGGACCCCTCGAGCCGGGTCAGCGGCGGCTCCATCCTGGGCGACAAGACCCGGATGCAGCGGCTGGCGACGCACCACAACGCCTTCGTGCGGCCCTCGCCCTCCTCGGGCTCGCTGGGCGGGGTGGGCCGCAAGACCCGGGAGACGATGATCGTCTGCGAGGCCGCCGGCTACGACATCGTGCTGGTGGAGACCGTGGGCGTGGGTCAGTCCGAGGTGCTGGTCTCGGACATGGTCGATTTCTTCCTGGTGGTGAAGATCGCCGGCCCCGGCGCCCACCTGCAGGGCAAAAAGCCCCGCAACCACCCGCAGGCCGCTG
>CAYZVO010000002.1:124868-130862 GCA_964481655.1 uncultured Enterobacterales bacterium
GGGCCCCGTACTGGGGGTATTTCTGCTGGGCGGTTTCGCGGGCCGGCGCCGGCGACGAGCTGCAGGGCATCAAGCGCGGCATCCTCGAGCTGGCGGATCTGGTGGCGGTCAACAAGGCCGACGGTGACAACGTCATCAAGGCCAGGCGCGCCCGGCAGGAGCTCGAGACCGCCGCCCACTTCATGCAGCAGGTCAGCCCCCACTGGAAGCCCCCGGTGCTCTGCGTCTCGGCCCTCGAGGGCACGGGCCTGGACGAGCTGTGGGAGCGGGTCCGGGAGCACCGCTCCGTCCTCGACGCCCACGGCGAGCTGGCCAGCAAGCGCCAGCGCCAGCGTCTGCGCTGGATGTGGTCCATGGTCGAAGAGCAGCTCATCGCGGCCCTGCGGGGTCACGAGCAGGTGGGCGCGGTGCTGCCGGCCCTCGAGCGCGACGTGCTCGACGGGCGGGTGACCCCGACCCTGGCGGCCAGGCGTCTGTTGGAGAGCTTCGGGGTGGAATCGGGATAGGCTCTCTCGCATGAAGGGCTGGTTCCGCGCGCTGCTGTTTTTTGTCGGCTGCCTGGTGATCTTCGGGTCGCTGCGCATCCTGCGCGCCCAGAGCCACGACGCCCCCACGCTGTCCCAGCAAGAGCTGCAGCTCGAGCACGGCGTCCCGGTGGAGCTGACCACCGCGGAGCTGCGTCCGGTGACCCGGGCCATCGCGCTGTATGGCACCGCCCAGGGCGTCGAGCAGGCCGAGGTCGTGGTGACCTCCCCGAACATCCTCGAGCGCCTGCACGTTGCGGTGGGCGACTCCGTGGCTCGCGGTCAGCGGCTGGCCACCATGCGCACCGTGTCCCTCTCGCCCCTCGGCTACCCCTACGAGCCCCTCGAGGTCCAGCACGAGGCCCTGCAGGCCGAGCTCGAGCGCATCCGCCCGCTCCATGAGCAGGGCGCCATCACCGATCAGCAGATGGACGAACTGCAGGCCCGCGCCGACGCCGCCGAGGCTCAGCTGGACTCCGCCAAGGCCGCGGTGTTCATCACGGCCCCCATCGCCGGCACGGTCACCCGCATCGACTACCGGCCCGGCCAGATGGTCCCCAACGATCGGCCCTTGATGCAGGTGGCCCGCATCGACCCCATGGTCGTCGAGCTGATGGCCGAGGCGGTGGACGTGGCGCAGATCGAGGCCGGCCAGGCCGTCCAGCTGCGGGCCACGGCCCTGCCCGGGCGGCTGCTGATGGGCAGCGTGGTGGAGCGCTCCCTGGGGGCCTACCCGGTGATCAACCAGTTCCGGGTGCGGGTGGAGCTGCCCAACGCCGACCGCGCGGTGCTGCCGGGCTTCCCCGTCGAGGCCACCGTGCTGACGGGCAGCGCCGAGCCGGTGCTCGCGGTGCCCCGGCGGGCCCTGGTCGAGGGCGAGCGAGACCCCGTGGTGTGGGTCGTCGGCGACGACCGCACCGCCCAGCCCGTGGCCGTCCGGACCGGCGCCCAGGACGATCGCTGGGTGGCGGTGAGCGGCGAGCTGCAGGCCGGAGACCGCGTCGTCACGCTTGGGCAGGATCAGCTGACCCGCCCCGGCCAGGCCGTCGTCGTGGTCGAGTAGGCCCGGCATGTGGCTGTCCCGCCTCTCGGTCCGCCGGCCCGTGCTGGTGACCATGGTGGTGGGCTTCTTCGTGCTCTTCGGGCTGGTCTCGGCCCCCAAGATGCCCGTGGAGCTGCTGCCCAACGTCGATCTGCCCTACGTGATGGTCACCATCGTCTACCCGGGATCGGCCCCTGAGGACGTCGAAAACGGCATCCTCATCCCCCTCGAGGACGCCCTGGGCGAGGTCAACCACCTCGAGAAGCTCCGGGCCACGGCCCTGCCCGATGCTGGCTGGCTGCTGCTCGAGCTCGACATGGGCACCGACGTCAACGCCACCATCGAGGAGATCCGCGCGGCCCTGGACGAGCACTGGGACGAGCTGCCCAGCGGGGTGCGCCGCCCCACCATCAAGGCCATCTCGGCCTCGGCGGTGCCCATCGTGCAGCTGGCGGTGACCGGACCCGGCGACCTGAGCGAGCTGACCGACTGGGTCCAGGACAACGTGCGGGAGCCCATCGCCCGCATCCCCGGCGTCGCCGCCGTGGATCTGACCGGCGAGCGGGAGCGCGAGGTCCAGGTCGAGGTCGACCAGGGCCGGCTGCTGGCCCACCACCTGACCCTCGGCCACGTCATCGAGGCCGTGCGGGCCGGCGGCGTGGACATCCCCGCGGGCACCCTCGACAGCGGCGAGTCGGCCATCCCGGTGCGCCTGGCGGCCAGCTACGGCTCCCTCCAGCAGCTCGAGCAGGCCATGATCAGCGCCCCCACCGGGGAGCGCCTGCCCCTGTCCGCTGTGGCCACGGTCACCCAGGCCACCAGCCCGGGCACCACCTACGCCCGCATCCAGGGCAAGCAGGCCGTGGGCGTCTCCGTGGGCAAGCGCCCCGACGCCAACACCGTGGCACTGGGCGCCGCCGTGCTGGACCAGCTCGAGGACATCCGCGGGCGCGCCCCCCCTGGCACCGAGCTGCACGTCTTCTACGACATGAGCGAGGCCATCCGGGCCAGCATCCGCAGCCTGATCACGACCCTCGCCCTCTGCGTGCTGCTCACCGCGGGCCTGCTCTACCTGTTCCTGCACGACTGGCGCGGCACCGCGGTGGTGGCCATCTCCATCCCCTGCTCCCTGGTGGGGACCCTGACCTTCGTCTACCTGGCGGGCTTCTCGGTCAACTACATGACCCTGATGGGGCTGGCGATCACGGTGGGCACCCTGGTGGACGCCTCCATCGTCGTGCTCGAGAGCATCGCCCGGGAGGTGGAGCAGGACAGCGACGCCGCCGCGGCCGCCGACCGGGGCACGGCCCGGGTCTTCCTGGGGGTGGTGGGCTCCACCATCACCAACATCGCCGTGTTCACCCCCATCGCCTTCATGCAGGGCATCGCCGGCAAGTTCTTCGTGCAGTTCGCCTTCACCGTCAGCTTCTCCATGGTGCTGGCGCTGCTGGTGAGCTTCACCCTGACCCCCATGCTTGCCAGCCTGCTGTACCGCAACACGGCCGGCAAGCCGGTGGCCATGAAGCGGGTCGGCCCCCTCGCGCGGCTGTGGGACCGGGGCTACGCCCGCACCGAGACCGCCTACCGGGGCATCATCCGCTGGGTCATCGGGCACCGCCTCACCACCATCGGCGGCCTGGCAGGCCTGCTGGTGGCGGCGGTGCTGCTGCTGGGCCCCGTGGTCCCCATGGGATGGATCTCGAACCCCGATCAGGGCTTCTTCGTGGCCCAGATCTCCCTGCCCCGGGACGCCAGCGTCGAGGAGACCGCCGACGCGGTGACCCGCGCGGAGCGGGTGCTGCTCGCGCACCGGGCCGTGGACACGGTCTACAGCGAGGTCGGGCAGTACAAGTCCCTGTTCGGCGCCATCAAGGGCCGCAACCGGGCCGAGAGCCAGGTCGTGCTCATCGACAGCGACGCCCGGGTCTCCACCGCGCGGGTGATGGACGATCTGCGGGCCGAGCTGGCTGTCTCCGTGCCGGGCGCCGAGATCATGCTCAAGGAGCTGGGCGCGGGGGAGTCGGCCATCCGTGACGACGTCATGATCGAGGTGATCGGGCCCGATCCGGAGGTCATCTCGGGTCTGGTGGACATGGTCGTGGATCTGCTGGACTCCATGCCCAACCTGGTGGACATCGATCGCAGCGGCGACGAGCTGGGACCCCAGATCCAGGTCACCCCCCACCGGGCACGCCTGGCGGACGCCGGGGTCACCCCGGCCCAGCTGGGCCTGCTGCTGCGGGCCGCCATCGAAGGCGACACCGAGGCCAGGCTGCGCGGCGATGACGACGAGCAGGCCGTGCGGGTGCGCCTGGGGGCGCGCTGGCGGGACGACCTGAGCGCCGTGGCGGCCACCACCGTGCAGACCGCCTCGGGGGCCCAGGTGCCCTTGAGGGAGCTGGCGGTCGTCCAGGAGACGGAGTCCCCCCTGATCATCTCCCGCCAGGAGCGGGCGCGCCGGGTCACCGTGTTCGCCAACCTCAGCCACGGCGCCATCGGCGACACGGCGGCCAAGCTGAAGCAGGGCGTGTCCCTGATGAGCCTGCCCGACGGCTACACCATCCGGGTGGGCGGTGAAGAGGAGCAGCGGGCCGAGGCGGCCGGTGAGATCGCCGCCGCCCTGCTGCTGGCGGTGGTGCTGATCACCATGCTGCTCGCGGGCCTGCTCGAGTCCCTGGTGCACCCCTTCACCATCCTCTCGACCCTGCCCCTGGCGCTCATCGGCGTGCTGCTGGCCCTGGCGGCCACGGGGGTGGAGCTGGACATCTTCGGCCTGATGGCGGTGGTGATGCTGGTGGGCATCGTGGTCAACAACGCCATCCTGATGCTCGAGGAGACCGGCCACCAGCGGGCGGAAGGCCAGCCCCTGGATCGGGCCCTCGAAGAGGGCGCCCTGCGTCGGCTGCGGCCCATCCTGATGACCTCGCTCTCCACCGTGGCCGGCATGATCCCCCTGGCCATGGCCCTGGGCCCCGGCGCCGAGCTGCGCCAGTCCATGGCCCTGGTCAGCATCGGCGGCGTGGGATCGTCAGCCCTGCTGGTGCTGGTGGCCTGCCCCGCGATCTACCACCTGGTGGAGCGGGTGCGGGGGCGGATTGTGGGGAGGTAGCCTGGACGTGCCCTTGGACGGCGGGTGCTCGCCGGAGTAACTGGCACCACTGCCGTGGTCCTCGACTGTGGTCAGGAACCCAGCCGGCGGGAATGGTGTCAAGAAGGCAGCCCCCACGCCGATGAGGTAGACTAGCGCAGGAGACCCGCATGGCGACGACATTCCTGCATAGCGCGACCCAGCACGGTGACTTCGTTCGCCTGGGTCTGCCGAGCTGCTCTGGGGAGCTGCCGCTGCTGCCTTGGGTCATGACTCGGCCCAAGGGGAGCGATGTCGCTGGTGCGCTCATCGAGATGATGAAGCGCGACCTGGTGTTGCCCGCGCTGCGCGCGCGCACCCAGAAGCGGTTCGTCGAGGTGATGAAGGAGAAGTCCCGCACGCTCTTCATGCGCCTCGAGGCGCTTAGGATGCTGCTCCCGGACCAGGAAGGCGACGACGAGACGCTCTTCGCGATCGCCGAGGACCTGGGCGGCTTGCGCTGGCGGAGCGCGGTCGTGGATGGGCTCGCGCACCTGCGCCGGGCCAACGCGCTGTGTGTGGCGCTACCCAGCGATCTCGATCAGGTCAGCGACTTCCAGCGGGACAACATCGTGGCCCAGGCTGGGACCCGAATGGCGTGGACGTGGGGGATCGTCTGCATGGTCACCATGCACGAGCACCCCAAGCTCGCCAACACCGCGGTCCGCAATGGGGTGCTGCGCATGATCGTGGTGTCCTCCCGTGCAGCGTACATCAGCGCCCGCCTACTCGAGCTGGGGGAAGGGGCCGACATCGCCCCCGAGGATCTCGAGGACGAAGCCCTCGCCCTCGAGGCTCTCGACGAAATGTCCTCCCAGGGTTCCGAGCCCATTCCCTGGGACCGCGTCCGGGCGTCGTTGGCTGGTTGAGTCTGTGGGCTACGCCATCGAGGTCACACCGCGCGCCCAGCGGGATCTCGTGGGCTTGCGTCGCAAACAGCGTGAGCGCGTCGTGCGAGCCATCGACGGGCTCGCCGAAGAGCCACGTCCCCCGGGCAGCAAGCTGCTGAAGGGCAAGCTGCAGGACCACCGTCGAATCCGTGTTGGCAGTTTCAGGGTGCTCTACCAGGTCTTCGACCAGCGCTTGGTGGTCCTGGTGGTGCGTGTGCGGGACCGGAAGGATGTGTATCGGTAGGTCTGGCGGCGACCTTCACGTTGTGGTCCCACCTATGACACAATGCTCGACGATGGCGAACGCTGGCCGCCGGCCGAGGGACCCCCAATGTCGAAAAAGGCCCTGACCGAAACCGAGAGCAGGCGACAGAACGCCATGGGGTAGCATGAAAGCGGACAACCAGCGTT
>CAYZVO010000003.1:0-25075 GCA_964481655.1 uncultured Enterobacterales bacterium
ACAAGGATCCCAAGCTGCTGCGGTACTTCATCACCGAGCGTGGCAAGATCGTCCCCCGCCGGATCTCCGGCAACTGCGCCCGTCACCAGCGCGAGATCGCGACCGCCATCAAGCGTGCGCGTCACATCGCCCTGCTGCCCTTCGTGGCGGCTGAGTAGGAGGGAACCATGAAGGTCATCCTCCAGCAGGATTTCGACGGACTGGGCCGCATCGGCGACATCGTCAAGGTGTCCGACGGCTACGCGTTCAACTTCCTCATCCCCCGCGGCATCGCCATCCAGGCCGCCGAGGGCAACGTGCGCCACATGGAGCACCTGCGTCGTCTCACCGAGACCAAGCGCAAGGCCATGCTCGAAGAGGCTCGCGTCGAGGCCGATCGCATCAACGGCACCGCTGTGTCCCTCAAGCGCCTGGCCGGCGAAGAAGACAAGCTCTTCGGCTCCGTCACCAACCGTGACATCGCCGAGGCGCTCGCCGCCGAAGGCATCGAGATCGACAAGCGCGACATCGTCCTCGAGGAACCCATCCGCACGATCGGCGTCTACAACGTGCCCGTGCGCATCCATCGAGACGTGGAAGCCAAGCTCAAGGTATACGTGATCCGCGAGTAGCCCGACCGTCATCGTTTCCACGCCCGGCTGCTGCGGTGGCCGGGCGTTTTTTTCGTTCACTCGAGACCCCGACGTCCATGGATCCCACGCCCGCGCTGCCCCACTCCATCGAAGCCGAGCGCGCCGTGCTCGGCTCGATCCTGCTCGACCCCAAGCTCCTCGATCCCGTCACCGAGATCGTCGATCCGGACATGTTCTACCGGGACGCCCACCGCAAGCTCTTCCGCTTGCTGCTGGACATGTCGGAGCAGGGCAAGACGCCGGATCCCCTCACGGTCATCGACAGCATCGTGGCCAGCGGCGACGAACAAGGCTTCGGCGGCGCGGCCTACGTCAGCTCGCTGCCCGAGCAGGTGCCCTCGACCCAGAACGTCGAGGTCTACGCCCAGCTCATCCGCGAGAAGGCCGTGCGCCGCCGCCTGCTCGAGGTGGCTCAGCAGATCACCGAGTCCGTGCGCAGCGAGTCGGACCTCGAGCAGCTGCTCGACGGGGCGGAGACCTCCGTCTTCGGGGTGTCCCAGCAGCGGGGCAGCAAGGACTGGCACGCCCTGCCCATGCTCGTGGGCCAGGAGTGGAAGCGCATCCAGCGCCTGGCGGAACACAGCGGCTCGGTCACCGGCATCACCACCGGCTTCGTGGACCTCGACGAGCGCCTCAGCGGCTTCCAGCGCTCGGATCTCATCATCCTCGCCGCCCGCCCGGCCATGGGCAAGACCGCCCTGGCCCTGAACTTCGCGCGGCACGCCGCGATGGAGGGCAGGGTCTCGGTGGGCGTCTTCTCCCTGGAGATGCCCCGCGGACAGCTCGCCACCCGTATGCTGTGCGCCGAGAAATCCATCGACGCGTCCCGGGTGCGCTCGGGGCGCCTGCGCCGGGACGTGGAGTGGCCGGCCCTGGCCGACGCGGTGGAGTCCCTGCACCAGGCCCCCATCCACATCGATGACACACCCGGCCTCACCGTCACCCAGCTCCGCTCCAAGGCCCGACGCCTCAAGGCCGAGTACAAGGACCTGGGCTTGATCGTCATCGATTATCTGCAGCTCATGCAGGGCGGCGGTGGCCCCCGGGAGAGCCGCGAGCAGGCCGTCTCGAACATCAGCCGCGGGCTCAAGGCCCTGGCCAAGGAGCTGGACATCGCGGTCATCTCCCTGGCACAGCTCAACCGTGGCGTCGAGCTGCGCCCCGACAAGCGTCCCATGATGGCCGACCTGCGTGAGTCGGGCGCCATCGAGCAGGACGCCGATCTCGTGCTCTTCATCTATCGCGACGAGTACTACAAGAAGGAAGAGAGCGAGAAGAAGGGCATCGCCGAGATCGTCATCGGCAAGAACCGCCACGGGCCCACCGGCTCCGTGGAGCTGGCGTTCCAGGGCCAGTACCTGCGCTTCGACAACCTCGACCCGCGCTACGAGGGGTACATCGATTGAGCTCCTCCCTGATCGCCCTGGCGTTCGCCTGCCTCGGCGCTGCGCCCGTCGCTGCCCTGGAGTCGGACCCCGCGCCCGCCCCCGTGGTGGCCAGCGACGGCATCCCCGTGCTGCGCTCGGGCATCGCCCTCGAGCTCGAGGTGGTCGGTGGTGAGCGCTACCAGGGCGCCTTCGTGGGGCTCGAGGACCCGATGCTGCTGCTCTCCACCTCCGAGGGTGTCGAGGAGCTGCCCATGCCCGTGGTCCTCGAGGTGAGCGTCGAGGGTCAACCCTACAGCCCCGAGGCCTTCCTCGAGGGGGTCCAGCGCTGGGGTCAGGTGCTGGTGGACGAGGCCGTCAGGGTGCCACCGCCGCTGCTGGTGGGCGGCCTGAGTGTGCTGTGGGCCGGCGCCGGGCCCGCCGCGCTGGGGGATCGCAAGGCCGCGTTCGCCTACTCCATCCTCGAGCTGTCCTTCATCGGGGCCGGCGCGGTGATGATCTCCAACGACCAGTACGGGCCCCTGCTTCCCCTGGCCGCCCTGGACGGCCTGCTGCACTTCTGGGCGGTCTCCGAGAGCGTCCGGGAGTCCAAGCGCCGCCGCAGCCGCGCCAAGCTGGCCCTCACCCCGACCGTCGGCGCGTCGGGAGCCGGCGGGGACGCGCTCGGCATCGGGCTCTGGCTCCACGCGGGGGCCCCCGCCTCGTCGGGCCCCTCGGTGGTCGGTCCCTGCGTCGAGCCGGGCTTGACAGGGCCCTGTACACTCCCTTAAATGCCACGCGAGCACCTGGTCCTCTGTCCAGGTGAAACGGCTATTCCCAGGCGGGACCAGAGCCCTCGCCCCCCCATCTTCCCTTCTCGAGCTGGAGCGACGCGCGTCCATGGAAACCGAAGCGATCCTGAAGGAGTTCAACGAGCACCTCGACCAGTACGCCACCCACCGTGGCTACATCGACCGTGCCCGGTCTCACGCCCACAAGTTCAAGCCCGAGGTCGTCGAGAAGGTCATCCTCGACCACGAGATCAAGTCCACGGAAGTGGCTGAGCAGATCCTGCCCCTGGTGCCCCAGTTCCAGGAGGCCATGGCCGAGCTCGATGCGCAGAAGGCCGACATCGACGAGAAGAAGGCCGGTTCCGAAGAGACCATGGAAGAGCTGACCCTCCGCAAGGAGATCGGCGAGTTCACGGACGACGAGTTCGAGCAGGCCACCGGCGAGCTCAAGGCCGAGCTCGACGCCGCCGCCGAGCGCCTCGAGGCCATCGCGGCCGAGCACGGCACCCTCGACGAGGCCCTGAACCGCTGGATCGAGCTGGCCACCGGCGCCGAGCAGGACACCGGCATCAAGGCCGAAGAGCCCGAGCCCGAGCCCGAGCCCGAGCCGGAGCCCGAGCCCGAGATCGAGTTCGAGGCCGAGGCCGAGATCGAGCTCGACGACGATCCCATGGAGCCGGTCGTCATGGACGACCAGCCCATCGTCGATGAGCAGGAAGGCATCCACGTCTCCGTGTCCAGCTCCGTCGAAGACGTCTCGGTGGCCTTCGGCACCGACGACGGCGACGTGGTCGAGCTCGAGGCGGCCGACGACGGCCTGGGTGACGAGCCCTCCGCCGAGATCGACCTGGGCTTCGGCGACGAGCCGGGCGAGGTCGAGCTGGCCCTGGTCGGCGAAGGCGCCGTCGAGGTCGAGGGCGCCGAGATCGAGATCGCCGCTGGCGACGACGGCGTCGACAACCGGCGCGCCCTGCTGCTGTACCAGGAGGGCACCCCGGAAGAGCAGATCTACCCGTTCACCGGCGAGGTCATCACCATCGGCCGCGGCCGCGACAACGACATCCAGATCAAGAACGACAGCAAGGTCTCTCGCTACCACTGCAAGGTCTACCGTCGGGGCAGCAACTTCTACATCGAAGACAACAAGTCCTCGAACGGCACCCTGGTCAACGGCGAGCTGATCACCGAGCGGCGCCTCTTCGGCGGCGAGGAAGTGATCATCGGCGAGACCTTCTTCCGGTTCCGCATCATGGAGTGAGGCAGCGCCTTTCCTCCAGGGCCCGCCCCCCCGGCGGGCTCTTTTTTTTTCCTCACCGTGCTCTGGGCTGATAGTATTGAGAGCTATAGTGGTAAACCACAGGTGAGGTCCATCATCGCTCGACCGTGTGGGGTCGCTTCCACGCCCCCTCGCAGCTCGGGCTCGCAACGACAGCCGGTCGTCTCGGAGACTGGGGAATGGCTAGACGGAAGACTGGAATCCAGGGACCGCAGTACTTCACGACCTTCCAGGTGGCGAAGCTCCTCGGTGTGAGCCCTCCGGCGGTCGTGAACTGGGTCAACCAGGACCTCCTCAAGGCCCACCGCACGCCTGGCGGCCATCGGCGCATCGCCCAGGACGAGCTGGTGCGCTTCGCCCTCGAGCACAACTACCCGCTTCCTCTGGAGCTGCAGTCCGACGTGCAGCCGGCCAAGTGGAAAGTGCTGGTCGTGGACGACGAGGAAGACTTCTGCGAGATGGTGCGCGAGTACCTGGCCATCAAGGGTGGGTTCCAGGTCGAGGTGGCCACCTCCGGCTTCGCCGCCGGCCTGACCGTCGCCCGCTTCCTGCCGCACATCATCCTCATGGACATCATGATGCCCGACATGGACGGCTTCGAGGTGCTGCACAAGCTGCGCTCCGACGAGGCCACCCGTGCCATCCCGGTCATCGCCTGCACCGCGTTCCGCGATCCCCTCATCGAGAAGCGCATCCAGGCCGAAAACTTCGACGGCTTCGTCCAGAAGCCGCTCAAGCTCGATGTGCTGCTCGAGGTGATCACCTCGCTCAAGCCGCTCCCGGACGCGCTGGCGCGCTAGCGGCTACCGCCCCGCGGACAGGCGCAGCGCCGGGCGCTGCAGGCCGTGGCGTGCCTGCACCCACTCCGCCGCGACGCTGATGGCGATCTCGGCCGGGGTCTGGGCCCCGATGTCCAGGCCCACCGGGGAGCTGATCCGGGCCAGGGCGTCGTCGGAGACGCCCTCTTCGCGCAGCTTGGCGAAGAAGGTCGCGACCTTGCGCTTGCTGGCGATGGCCCCCAACCAAGCGATGGGCTGGTCCACCAGAGCCCGCAGGACGTCCAGGTCCTGGGCGTGGCCGTGGGTGACGATGAGCACCCAGGTGTCCGGGGTGCAGCGCATCGTCGCGGCGGCGTCCTTGGGGTGCTCCACCTGGAGCCTGCAGCCGGGGAAGCGCTCCGCGGTGGCCTGCTCGGCGCGGGCGTCCACCACGGTGACCTCGAAGCCCAGCTGACGGGCCACCGGGGCGACCTCCTTGGCCACGTGCCCCGCGCCGAACATCACCAGCTGGGGCGGGCGCACGAGGGGCTCGATGAAGATGTCCATGCTGCCGCCGCAGGCCATGCCCAGATCCTTGCCCAGGTTCGGGGCGAAGCGGCGGGGCTGGCCGTCCTCGATGGCCACCATGGCCAGGTTCTGCGCCTCGTACTCCACGGCGCCACCGCCGATGGTGCCCTCGGCGGTCCCGTCGGCGTAGACCAGCATCTTGGCGCCGGTCTCACGGGGCACCGAGCCCTTGGTGCCCACCACCGTGACCAGCGCCGCAGGGCGGCCTTCCTTCATCGCGCGCAGCGCAGCGTCCAGGACTTCCATCGTATCTCCAGTCTCCATCACCCCGGGGGGCGGCGACGGCTCGGGCCGCCGCGACGGGGCCGGCAGCTGACAGCTGACCGCTGACAGCTCATCAAGGCATGTACTCCATCGGGTCGACGGCTTGTTCGTCGATGTGGAGCTCGAAGTGCAGGTGCGGGCCGGTGGAGCGGCCTGTGGAGCCGACGGTCCCGATGATCTCGCCGACGTCCACCACGTCGCCCACCTTGACGTAGTTCGAGGTGTTGTGGGCGTAGCGGGTCTTGATGCCGTAGCCGTGATCGATGTCGATCATGCGTCCGTAGCCCGCGTTGTAGGCGGAGAAGGTGATCACGCCGGGCGCGACGGCGAAGATGGGGGTGCCCCGGGGGCAGCCCAGGTCGATGCCCTTGTGGAACAGCCAGCGTCGGGTGACCGGGTTGCGCCGATAGCCGAAGCCGGAGCCCACGGTGGCGTGCACGGGCCAGATGGACGGCAAGGAGGCGCGGTAGGAGCGCCAGTCCTCGAGGTCCTGGACCATGGCCGACATGTGCGGCTCCAGCTCGTCCACCAGGCTCACCACCTGCACGGCGTGGGTCTCCACGCTCTGGGCCCACAGCTCCGCGGGGCGGATGTCGGCGCTGCCCACGGTGTCGGTGCTCGGGACCGAGACGACGCCCTCGATGCTCGGGATCTCGGGGCGGTCCACCGGGATCTCCGGCGCGTCCGCGCCCCACAAGGCCATCCAGCGCTCGTGCTCGGCCGCGTCGAGGGGGCCGAAGCCCGGCAGGTCGGCGTCCTTGGAGAGGTGGCGGATCTGGGTGTCGTACAGGCGGATGCGCCGCAGGGCGTCGTCCACCCGGTTCAGCTGCTGGTCGATGGACTCGAGGCGCTGGCGCAGCACGAGGTTCTCGTGGACCAGGTCGTCGTAGCCCCAGAAGCGGGACCACAGCAGCCCCACGGCCACCACCAGCAGCAGGACGACGACGCCGGTGGAGGCCGCCAGCAGCTTGGCGGCGCGCAGCGTGCTGGCCTTGACGTGCAGCTGGCGCACGTCACGCTGGCCCTCGTCCGGCACCACGAGGATGGTGTAGCCCCCCTGCTCACGCAGCGTTGGGGGGCGGCGCCTGGTCAACGCACTTCCTCGACCCGGCAGACCACGGTGGTGATGTTGTCGTCGCCACCACGGGAGCAGGCCATCTCGATGAGAGCGCGGGAGGCGCCCTGGGGGGAGGCGGAGCGCACGGCCTCGCCCATCTCACCGGTCTCGACCAGGTTGGACAGGCCGTCGGAGCAGAGCAGGAAGGTGTCGTTGCGCCGCACCGCGCGGACCTGGATGTCGACATCCACGTCCTCCTGGTAGCCCAGGGAGCGGGTGATGATGTTGCGGAGCTTGTGGGTCTTGGCCTCTTCCGGGGTGAGCACGCCGGCGCGGATCTTCTCGTTGACCAGGGAGTGGTCTTCCGTCAGCTGCTCGATGAGGTCCTCGCGCACGACATAGGCCCGGGAGTCGCCCACGTGGGCGACGAAGGCGTTGCCGGAGTCGATAAGCAGGACCAGGGCGGTGGTGCCCATGCCCTTGAACTCGGGCTCTGCCACGGCCTTCTCGTAGATGCGCTTGCCCGCCAGGCGGATGGCGTAGCGGATCTTCTCGCGGGTGGCCTCGATGGGGTCGTCGGGGAGCTCGGCGGCCGGGTCGGCCTCGATGTTCGACAGGACCTCTTCGACTGTGTTGACCGCGATGCTGCTGGCCAGCTCGCCGCCGACGTGGCCGCCCATGCCGTCGCAGACCACGAAGAGGTTCAGCTCGTCGTTGATCAAGTAGGCGTCTTCGTTGTTGGTGCGCTTCATCCCCACATCGGTCATGCCACAGGACGTAATGCGCATTGTCAGCTCCAGACTCGTGGGACACGGGGGAGGGTGAGTCGATTCCTCACAGCCGGTCGAGTTGCGGCGCCCCCTTATCAGGGGTGGACCCTCGGGCCAAACGCCTTATCTTGGGGGGCCTCGAATCCCCTGCCAGGAGTGTGCGACATGCTCGACAAAATCACCGGCATGTTCACAAAGCTCGTCGGGACGCGCACGGATCGTGAGATCAAGCGCATGCGCCCGATCATCGATCGCATCAACCAGCTCGAGTCCAAGTACCAGGAGCTGTCCGACGATCGCCTCGCCGCCTGCTATGCCGAGTTCCGGCAGCAGGTGGACAACGGCGCGAACCTCGACGACATCATGCCCGAGGTCTTCGCGATGGTGCGCGAGGTCGCCAAGCGGCAGCTGGGCGAGCGACACTACGACGTGCAGCTGGTGGGCGCCATCGTGCTGCATCAGGGCCGCATCGGAGAGATGAAGACCGGCGAGGGCAAGACCCTGGCCGCCACCATGCCGGTGACCCTCAACGCCCTGACAGGCCTGGGCTGCCACGTCATCACGGTCAACGACTACCTGGCCGATCGCGACGCCGACTGGATGGGGAAGATCTACCGCTTCCTCGGCATGAGCGTGGGCAAGATCCTCTCCTCCGACCGGGACCAGGAGAGCAAGCGTCAGGCCTACGCCGCGGACGTCACCTACGGCACGAACAACGAGTTCGGCTTCGACTACCTGCGCGACAACATGAAGTTCGACCTGGGCGACTACGTCCAGCGCGGCCACAACTTCGGCATCGTCGACGAGGTCGACTCCATCCTGATCGACGAGGCCCGGACCCCGCTCATCATCTCCGGTCCCACCCGCGATCCCCTCGACAAGTACTACCTGATCGACTCGGTGGTCCCGGGGCTGCAGAACGAGATCGACTACATCATCGACGAGAAGGGCAAGAGCGTCACCCTCACCGACGAAGGCGTGGACCGCGTCGAGCGCAAGCTCGGCCTGGACAACCTCTACGATCCCCACAACATGGAGATCCTCCACAAGGTCGACCAGGCGCTGAAGGCCCACATGCTCTTCAAGCGCGACAAGGACTACGTGGTCCGGAACAACAAGGTCGTCATCGTCGACGAGCACACCGGGCGCCTCATGACCGGCCGCCGCTGGTCCGATGGCCTGCACCAGGCCGTGGAGGCCAAGGAGCGGCTGGAGATCGAGCCCGAGTCCCAGACCTACGCCACCATCACCTTCCAGAACTACTTCCGCCTCTACTCGAAGCTCGCCGGCATGACCGGCACCGCCGAGACCGAGGCCGAAGAGCTGATGAAGATCTACAACCTCGAGGTGGTGGTCATCCCCACCAACGAGCCCCTGCGCCGGACCGACCACGACGACGTCATCTACAAGACCCAGATGGAGAAGTTCCGTCAGGTCATGATGGAGATCGAGGACTCCCGCGAGCGGGGTCAGCCGGTCCTGGTCGGCACCGTCTCGGTCGAGAAGTCCGAGATCCTGCACCAGATGCTCACCAAGCGCGGCTTCCACCACGAGGTGTTGAACGCCAAGAACCACTACCGCGAGGCGGACATCATCGCCCAGGCCGGCCGCAAGGGCGCGGTCACCATCTCCACCAACATGGCGGGCCGCGGCACCGACATCAAGCTCGGCGGCGACCCCACCAAGCTGGCCCTGCACGACGCCAACCCGGCGGAGGATCCCGAGGGCTACGCCCGCGCGGTGGAGAAGTACAAGATCAGCTGCGCCAAGGAACGGGAAGAGGTCCTCGCCGCCGGCGGGCTGCACATCCTGGGCACCGAGCGCCACGAGTCGCGCCGCATCGACAACCAGCTGCGCGGCCGCTCCGGTCGCCAGGGCGACCCCGGCTCCAGCCGCTTCTACCTGTCCCTCGAGGACGACCTGCTGCGCATCTTCGGTGGTGAGAAGATCACCATCTGGATGGAGCGCATGGGCCTGAAGGACGACGAGCGAATCGAGCACCGCTGGATCAACAAGTCCATCGAGAACGCCCAGAAGAAGGTCGAGGGCTACAACTTCAACATCCGCAAGACCCTGCTCGAGTACGACGACGTGCTCAACGACCAGCGCAAGGCCGTCTACCAGATGCGCCGGCGCGCCCTGGGCGGCGACGACATCCGCGGCATGGTGGTCGACTCCATCAACAACCTGGTGGACGACATCATGGACGAGTGCTGCCAGGAAGGCGTGCACCCCGAAGACTGGGACATGCCCGGCGTCAAGGAGCGGCTGAACCGCATCTTCGGCCTCTCCTGGGAAGACGACGACGACGCGCTGCGCGACCACGCCTCCGCCGAGCTCCGCGGGCGCATGTTCGATGACGCCATCGAGCTGTACGACGCCAAGGAGGCCGAGCTGGGCGAGGACACCCTCCGCCAGGTCGAGCGGATGCTCCTGCTGCAGTTCACCGACCAGCTGTGGAAGGACCACCTGCTGGCCATGGACCGCCTGCGCGACGGCATCGGCCTGCGTGGCTACGGCCAGCGCAACCCGCTGCTCGAGTACAAGAAGGAAGGCTTCGGCATGTTCCAGATGATGGGGGCCATGCGCGACGAGTCCGTCGTCTCCCGCATCATCCGGCTGCAGCCCAACCCCGAGCTGCAGGCCGCCGCCGAGTCCGGCACCAAGCGCCAGGCCCGCCAGCTGGCCCGCAAGAGCGCCGGCGCGGGCGCCCCCCTGCAGCAGAAGGCCGCCGACGGCGCGGGTGGCGGCGCCGTGCGCGGCCTCGACGCCCCCGCCGTGGACGCCGACGAGGCCATGCGTCGCCTCGCCGATCAGCGCAAGAAGGCCCAGGCCCAGGCCATGCTCGCGGCCCAGGAGGCCAAGGCCAAGGCCGAGGCCGAGCGCCCGGCCAAGGGGCTCGAGGCCAAGGTGTACGGAGAGCGCAACGGCGTGAAGCGGAACGAACCTTGCCCCTGCGGCAGCGGCAAGAAGTTCAAGAAGTGCTGTATGCGGGCTGAATAGCGCGGCGAATCGGCACCCATCGTTCCCGTTCCCGGGCCCGTTGCGGATACGGCAACGGGAACGAACAGGCCTCGCGAAACAACGGGGGATCTCCCGAGTTTGTCCCGTTGTCTACGATTCTGATTGCCCCCTACTGCCTGTCTTGATAACCAGCGCGGCCCAGGGTTCGCCCCGGGACATCAAGCACACCGGATCACGCTGTCCACTCCACGGTGCGCCCGCCCCTCGAGGGCCGGTGTCGGAGCGGAAGCCCGGTGGAAGTTCAACCACTCACATCGCGGCGCCTGTTCACGACACGCCTTCGTGCGCGCCGCGCGGAGTACCCCATGACCGTCTCCCTCCGAGAGCTTCTCGAGGCCGGTGTCCACTTCGGCCACCAGACCCGTCGCTGGAACCCCAAGATGCGCCCGTACATCTACGGCCAGCGCAACGGCGTCCACATCATCGACCTGCAGAAGACCGCCAAGGCGCTGGTCGAAGCCTCCCGCTTCATCTCCGCCACCGTGGCCCGTGGCCAGAACGTGCTGTTCGTCGGCACCAAGCGCTCCGCTCAGGAGATCGTGGCCGAAGAGGCCAAGCGCTGCGGCATGTTCTACGCGAACAACCGCTGGCTCGGCGGCACCCTGACCAACTTCCAGACCGTCCGCAAGTCCATCGAGCGCCTCAACCAGCTCGAGCGCGCGCGTGACGAGGGCCGCTTCGAGCTGCTGTCCAAGAAGGACGCCCTGCAGCTGCACCGCGAGATCGCCAAGATGAACAAGTCCCTGGGCGGCATCAAGGAGATGCGCGGTACCCCCGGCGCCATGTTCATCGTCGATCCCAAGCGCGAGTACATCGCCACCCGCGAAGCCGTGAAGCTCAAGATCCCGGTCGTCGCCCTCTGCGACACCAACTGCAACCCCGACGGCATCGACTATGTCATCCCGGGCAACGACGACGCCATCAAGGCCATCCACCTCTTCGTGACCGCCATCGCCGACGCCTGCGTCGCGGGCGCCAACATGAGCCGTGGTGAGTCCCAGGTCGTCACCCCCGCCGCCGCTGGTGACAGCGGTGTCGAGGTCGTGCGTCGCGGCGCCGCCGAAGAAGGCGGCGAAGAGTAGCTCCCCCTCTTCCTGTTCCCACCCCACCCTACCCGCGCCCCCTGGGCGCAAGCCGGCCCGCAGGCGGTCCCGGATGGGTTACCCCATCCCACCGGGGCGACGCTCCGGGCTGGCGACCATCGGAGGAATCCATGGCTTCCATGAAGGACATCAAGGCTCTCCGCGGGCGCACCGGCGCCGGCATCCTGGACTGCAAGAAGGCGCTCGTCGAGAACGACGGCGACATGGAAGCGGCCATCGACTGGCTGCGCACCAAGGGCATCGCCTCGGCCGCCAAGAAGTCCAGCCGCATCGCGGCTGAAGGCCTCGTCCACGCCTACATCCACGCCGGCGGCAAGATCGGCGTGCTCATCGAGGTCAACTGCGAGACCGACTTCGTGGCCAAGACCGACAACTACAAGGAGTTGGTCCACAACATCGCGATGCAGATCGCGGCCTACGGCCCGCTGTACGTCTCCGTCGAAGACATCCCGGCCGAGGACCTGGCCCGTGAGCGCGAGGTCCAGAAGGCCCGCGTGATCGAAGAGGGCAAGCCCGCGCACATCGCCGACAAGATCGTCGATGGCCGCATCGGCAAGTGGCACAAGGAGGTCTGCCTCCTCGACCAGGCCTACTTCCGCGATGAAGACAAGACCATCCGCGACATCCTCACCGACGCCGTCCAGACCATCGGCGAGAACATCAAGGTCCGCCGCTTCGTGCGCTGGAACCTGGGCGAAGGCCTCGAGAAGCGCTCCGACGACTTCGTGGCCGAGGTCATGAGCCAGATGAAGAAGGGCTAGCGCCCGCAACCTCCGGGGTGTCGGCGCCAGCCGACCCCCACCCTCCAGGAGCCCTCCATGGACGACAGCGCAGGAGCCCCAGGTCAGCGAATTCTGTTGAAGCTCTCGGGCGAGATGCTCGCGGGCGGCAAAGGCCTGGGGATCGACGCTGACGTCCTGGAGCGCGTCGCGGCCGAGCTGGCCGAGGCGGCCCTCGGTGGTGTCCAGATCGGTGTGGTCGTCGGTGGCGGCAACATCTTCCGGGGCATCACCGCGGGGGCGATCGATCGTGTCCAGGGCGACCACATGGGCATGCTGGCCACGGTCATCAACGCCCTGGCGGTCCAGGATGCGGTCAAGCGCGCTGGTTGTGCCTGTCAGGTGATGACCGCGCTGGACATCCAGCGGGTGGCGGAGCCCTTCGAGAAGAAGGCCGCCGTGGCCCATCTCGAGGCTGGTGCCGTGGTGATCTTCGCCGCCGGCACCGGCTGCCCGTTCTTCTCCACCGACACCGCCGCGGCCCTCCGGGCCGCCGAGATCGGTGCCTCCGGGCTGTTCAAGGGCACCAAGGTCGACGGCGTCTACGACAAGGACCCCGTGAAGCATGCCGACGCGGTGCGCTTCGAGCAGGTCAGCTACGAGCGCATGGTGCGCGATCAGCTGCGGGTCATGGACATCACGGCCGCCAGCATCTGTATGGACAACCGGATCCCCATCGTGGTCTTCGACATGAGCCGCCCGGGCAATCTGGCCCGCGTGCTCGCCGGCGAGCCCATCGGCACCCGCGTCGGCCCCGCAGACCCCAACCCCTCCACCTGACCCAGGAGCCATCATGGAAGAGTACCTCGACAGCCTGAAAGACGACATGGACAAGTCCGTCGAGTCGTTCAAGCGTGACCTCGCCACCGTGCGCACCGGCCGCGCCTCGCCGCAGCTGCTCGACACCGTGACGGTCCTGGTGCCCAGCTACGGCGCCACCATGCCGCTCAACCAGCTGGCCACGGTCACCGCGCCGGATCCGCGCCTGCTGGTGGTCAACCCCTGGGACAAGTCCACCCTGGGCGACATCGAGAAGGCCATCACCGCCGCGGGCCTGGGGCTCAACCCCAACAACGACGGCACCATCATCCGCGTCCCGATCCCGGCTCTCACCGGTGAGCGCCGCAAGGAGATGGTGAAGCAGGTCGGTCGCATGACCGAAGACGCCCGCATCCGCGTCCGCCGGGTCCGTAAGGAGTACAACGACCTGTTCAAGGAGCTCGAGGGCGACAAGGAGATCACCGAAGACGATCTCCGGCGTGCCCTGGACCTCGTGCAGAAGTCCACCGACAAGCACGTGTCCAAGGTCGAGCAGATCGCCGAGGGCAAGCAGAAGGAGATCATGGAGGTATGACCCCCATGGAGCGCCCCCTTCCGCGCCACATCGCCATCATCATGGATGGCAACGGCCGCTGGGCCAAGTCCCGTGGGCTGCCCCGCGTCGAGGGCCACCGCGAGGGTGCCCAGAGCGTTCGCGAGATCGTGCGCGCGGCCCGGGCCCTGGGGGTCGAGGTCATCACCCTCTACAGCTTCTCCACCGAGAACTGGAAGCGCCCCCGGGACGAGGTGCGGGCGCTCATGTCGCTGCTCAAGCAGTACCTGCTCTCCGAGCGGCAGGAGATGCTGGACACGGGCATCCGCCTGCGCCTGATCGGTCAGACCGATCGCCTCCCCAAGCCCGTGCAGGCCATCGCCCGGGAGATCTGCCGGGTGACCGACACCGGCCGCACCGTGATGGACCTGAACCTCGCGGTGTCCTACGGCTCCCGGGCGGAGATCGTCGAGGGCGTGCGCTCCATCGCCGAAGACGTGCGCCGGGGCTCCCTGCCCGTCAGCGCCATCGACGAGGCCCTGGTCTCGAACCGGCTGCTCACCGCGGGCCAGCCCGACCCCGATCTGGTCATCCGCACCTCCGGTGAGCTGCGGCTGTCCAACTTCCTGCTGTGGCAGGTGGCCTACGCGGAGATCTACGTGACCGACGTGTTCTGGCCGGACTTCCGCAAGCCCCAGCTGCTCGAGGCCATCGACTCCTACCGCCGCCGCGAGCGCCGCTACGGCGGGATCGGCAAGCAGGCCGGCCCAGGGGCGGGCTAGCATGTTCGCCCGCGTCGCAGCCGGCCTCGTCGGCGTCGCCGTCCTGGTCCCCTCCCTGATCTGGGGTGGGGTCATCACGGTGGACCTGTTCGTGTGGGCAGCGCTGGGCGTCGGCCTGTTCGAGTACGGCCGCATGGCCTTCCCCAAGGAGCCCGTGCTGCGCGCCGCGTTGGCCTGCGGTGGTGTGCTGCTGTTCGCCACCATGGTCTACCTGGGGATGGCGTTCGCAGGGCCTGTGTTGATGGGGCTCGTCCTCGCGGCCTTCCTGCTGGTCATGGGCACCACCCCCGAGCTGGACGGCGCCGCGGATCGCGTCGGCCGCCTGATGCTGGGCGTGCTCTACGTGGGCGGGCTGTTCGCCTTCATCTCTCTCATCCGGCGGCTCGACCAGGGCGTGGGCTGGATCTTCCTGCTGCTGGCCGCCAGCTGGCTGGGGGACACCGGCGCCTACTTCGCCGGGCGCGCCCTGGGCAAGCGCAAGCTGGCCCCCCGCCTGAGCCCCAAGAAGACCTGGGAAGGCGCCATCGGGGGCTTCTTCACCAGCATGGCCGGCGCGGTGCTGTTCGGTTGGCTGTTCGGCCTCGACACCTCCTGGCTGGTGCTGGCGGCCCTGGGCGGACTGCTCGACATCTTCGGCGTGTTGGGTGACCTGGCCGAGTCCATGCTCAAGCGCGCCTTCGGCGTCAAGGACTCGGGCGGCATCCTGCCCGGCCACGGCGGCATCCTCGATCGGGTGGACTCGGTCCTGTTCGCGGGACCCGTGCTCTACCTGGTGGTGTCCTGGGTCATACAGGTTCCCCAGCTCACCCCTGTCCTCGCGGTGCTCGGGCTTTAGCTCTTCCGTTCATGTTCACCCCGCTCACCATCTTCTTCGGCTTCATCGCCCTCGGGCTGCTGATCTTCGTGCACGAGACCGGCCACTTCCTGGTGGCCAAGATCTTCGGCGTGCGGGTGATCACCTACAGCTTCGGCTTCGGGCACCGGCTGTTCGGGATCCGCTACAAGGGCACCGACTACCGGGTCTCCGCGATCCCCTTCGGCGGCTACGTCCGCATGTGGGGTGCGGATCCCTTCGAGGTCGAGGAGCACGAGGCCGAGCTCGCCGCCCTGGAGTCCGTCTCCGACGGTGAACCCTACCGGGAGCCCCAGTTCGGGGAGTGGGCCCTGCAGGACGTGGCGGTCTGGAAGCGGCTGCTGATCTACGCCGCGGGCCCCGCCGCCAACCTGGTGGTGCCCTTCTTCGTCTTCGTGGTGCTGTTCATGGCGGGCGAGCCCCAGCTGGCCTCGGTGGTCGGCACCGGGGGGGGCGACACCCCGGCGGCCGAGGCGGGGAGCGTCCCCGGCGACCGGGTCGTCGAGGTCTTCGGCCAGCCCGTGACCACCTGGGAAGAGATGGCCGGGCAGTGGGAGCTGGCCGCCGAGGCCGGCGGGCCCGTGGAGCTGGTGGTGGAGCGCGGCGAGCAGCGCCTGTCGTTCAGCCTGAGCGCTCCGTCCGAGGGTGTCACCACCGGCAGCGCCTACGACTACGGCCTCCGCCTGGACGTGCCCTCGGCCAACGTCGGCGTGCTCCACAGCGACTCTCCCGCCGGGCGGGCCGGCCTGCAGACCGGCGACCTGCTGATCACCGTGGCGGGCCAGGAGGTCGAGACCTGGCCCCAGGCAGCCCGCCTGCTCTCGGCGGCTGGTGATCAGGTCCAGCTCACCTGGCTGCGGGACGACGCCAGCCACGAGGCCACCCTGGTCGCCGACGCGGCCTGGATCCCCCCCGCCGTGCGGCCGCTGCTCGACGATGTGCCGGTGGACCGCTGGGGGCTGCAGACCGCCACCCTGTTCGTGGGTGGCTTCTCCGACGACTCGGCGGCCCAGGCAGCCGGTGTCGCCGAAGGCGCCTTCCTGCTGGCCATCGACGGCAAGCGGGTCGAGAGCTGGTACGAGGTGCTGCGCGGCGTCGCGGTGACCATGGTCGAGGACGGTGAAGAGCGCGTGGCCACCGAGGTCGCCATCACCGTGCTGCAGGGCGACGCGGCCATGGAGCTGTCCATGCTGCCCTCGGTGCAGCGGGTCACCGACGCCCGCGGCCGCTTCTACTGGCGCCCCCTCATCGGCGTCGCCAGCCTGGGCGGCTGGGCCGACAGCCCCAAGGTGCGGGTGTTCTACCCCTTCCACCAGGCCGTCGCGCGAGCCGGTCGCGACTCGGTGCTGCTGATCCGCTACACCCTCGAGCAGCTCGCCATGCTGGTCACCGGCGAAGCCTCCATGAAGGACAGCCTGGGCGGTCCGGTGGAGATCGTTCGCCAGACCACCAAGGCCGCCAAGTCGGGATGGATGTCCTTTTCCCGGCTGCTGGGCATGATCTCCATCTCCGTGGGCATCTTCAACCTGCTGCCCGTGCCGGTCCTCGACGGTGGTCACCTGCTGTTCTACAGCCTCGAGGCCATCCGCGGTCGCCCGGTCTCGCCCCTGTTCCGGGAGCGGGCCCAGATCGTGGGCGTGATGCTGCTGATCGCGCTGATGATCTTCGTGACCTACAACGACGTGCTCACTCGCATCTTCGGGGTGGGTGGCTGATGTCGGCTCCCCTGATCCTCGCCGTCGACACCGCCGGCCCCGTGGCGGGCTTGGCCTTGCTGCGGGGATCTCAGCTCGAGGGCTCCTGGTGTGCGCGGGTCGTGCGCGGCGCCGAGGCGCGGCTCGTGCCGGCCGTGCAGGAGCTGCTGTGTGGACGCCAGCCCGATCTCGTGGCGGTCGCCGCGGGCCCGGGGGGCTTCACGGGGCTGCGGGTCGGTGTGGCCACGGCCGTGGGGTTGGCCAGCGCCTGGGGCTGCCCGGTGGTCCCGCTGTCCTCCCTGCAGACCCGGGCGGCCATGCTGCCTGGACTGCCCGCGGTGCTCGCCCTGCTCGACGCTCGCAAGGGGCGCTTCTACGGCGGCCTGTTCGACACCCGCGAGGCCGTGCCCGTGGCCCTGGAGCCCGAGCGCGACGTGCCCCTCGAGCAGCTGCTGCCCGCCAGCCCGTGCCCCGCCGTGGGCGAGGGCGCCGCCGTGGGCCGGGCCATCCTGTTGGCCGCGGGCTGCACGCTGCCGCCCCAGCCGGACGCCAACCCGGCTCCGGCCTTGGCCCGGCTGGGCCTGCTGATGGCCGAGCGTGGCCACGCCGTTCCGGCCCACGCCGTGGCGCTGCGCTACCTGCGCGCCCCCGACGCCGTGCCGCCCAAGGACGTGGTGGCGGCCCGTGAACCCCGCTCCAGATAGGCTCTGCGCGAGGGCCCGAACCCCCGTGCTATCCTTGGACGACCATCCCTACGACACCCCCCCGGAGGACGGATGAACGACGACGATCGCAAGCTCATCGAGCAGCTGGCTCCCGCAGATGAAGAGCTGAACACGCTGGTCACGGCCCACAGGGCCTTCGAGGACCAGCTCGATGAGATGAAGGGTCGCCGCTACCTGTCGGATGCCGAGCGCCTCGAGATGGCGCGCATCAAGAAGCAGAAGCTTCGCGGCAAGGACCGCATCCTCCGGATCCTGGCGGATCACCGCCGGGCCAACGGCTGAATCCTCACGGGATCAGCGAGAGTGTGAGCATGTCCGAACGCAAGCTGCGCATCGGCGTCGCCGGTGCAACCGGCGCTGTGGGTCGCGAGATCGTGGCCCTGTTGAACCAGGTCGAGCTCCCCGTGGGGGCCGTGGTGCCCATGGCCTCTCCGGCCTGCGAGACCCACTCCATGGAGATCGGTGGCTCGAACGTGCGGGTGGACAACCTGCTGCCCGAGCACGTCAACACCTGTGATCTGGTGATCTTCGCGGTCCCCCCCGAGGTCGCCCGGGAGCCCCTCGAGGCTGCCATGGACGAGGGCGTACCCGTGGTGGACCTCACCGGGGTGCTCGGGCCCCAGCAGGGCGTGCCCGTGGTGGTGCCCAGGGCCAACCGCATGGACCTCCAGGGCTTCACCGAGCAGCAGGCCGTGGCCTCACCCTCGCCCGTGGTGGTGGCCCTGTCCACGCTGCTGGCCCCCGTCAGGGCCGCTGCGGGCGACCTGCGCTGCCGTGGCACCGTGATGCACAGCGCCGCCGCGGCGGGGCGGGGAGGCATCGAGGAGCTGTCGAACCAGGTGGTCTCCCTGTTCAACAGCCGCACCCCCCAGCGCAAGGTCTTCCCCGGCGGGCTGGCCTTCGATCTGCTCCCCACCGTGGGCGGCGTGGGAGAGAGCGGCTGGACCGACCACGAGCTGCGCAGCGCCGTCCAGACCGCGGCCGTGCTGCGGCTGGCCCCCGAGCGCTTCGCCCTGAGCACCGTGATGGGCCCCTGGTTCAACGGGCTGTGCCTGTCGCTGCAGCTCGAGACCGACGGGGGCGTGGACGCCGAGCGCCTCGGCCACATCCTGGCCGAGGCCCCGGGCATCGAGCTGATGGACGGGACCAGCGGCGAGCTCCCGCATCCCCGTGGGGCCGACGGCTCCCTGGCGCTGCAGGTGGGGCGCCTGCGGGACGATCCTGCCGGTGGCTGCGTGCACCTGTGGGCGGTCGCCGACGAGCTGCGCTTCGGCGCGGCGGGCAACGCGGTCTCGCTGCTCGCTGCCCTGCTCGAGGACGACCTGCTCTGACATCCTGTCCAGCGGTGGGCGCGGTGCCCCGCCACCGTGTCACGCTGTCAGGCCAGGACCCCGTGCAGCGCCGGAAAGTGGTGCTCTGCTCGTAGGGTCGGCTGGCCTGGATCTTGCAGACGACTGGCGGTGGACTTGATAGTCCACCCCTCGGAGGACACGTCATGCGCACCATCGCCGCCTTCGCCACCGGCGCCCTCGCTGTCGCCGCGCTCGTCCACGCCGGCCCTGTCTTGGCCGGTGAGCCCACCCGCGTGGCCTTCAGCGTCGCCACGGACACGGGCATCGAGGACCTCTCCACGAGCTCCGACGGCCGCTGGGTCGCCTTCATCGCGGGGGACTCGGATCAGCTGCGCCTGCTCGACACCCACCGCTGGGAGGTGGCCAACGCCACGGCGGTCTGCGCCGACGGGACCGGCAGCGCCGTGGCCATCGAGCTGGTGGACGACAGCTACTACCAGGTCTTCGTGGGCTGCTCCGACGGCACCATCGAGGCGGGCTTCATCGACGACGACGGCCTGTACGCCTATTCCGAGTCCAGCTCGAGCTCCGACACCGGCGACGACACCACCACCAGCAGCGACGACGACTGGTCCGCCCCCGTCACCCTGACCGACGCGACCGCCGTGCTGGCGGTGGAGACCGACGGGACGACCGTCTACGCGGTGGCCGAGTACGGCGACGGCAACGACCGGATCCACGCGGTGGATGTGGCCACGGCCAAGGAAGACACCTCCAGCTACCCCAACCAGTTCGGGCAGTCCGGCTTCGCCGACTCCTGGCTGGGCAGCTCCTACCTGTTCGTGGCCCACGGCAGCCAGAAGGTGAGCAAGGTCGATCTCGGCACGGGCACCCCCTCGGTCTCATCCGAGAACATCAGCGCCGACATGGGCGACATGGACGCGGTCAACGACAGCGCGGCCTTCCTGGCCAACGCCGACGGCGGCGTCATCAAGTACCTGCCCAACGGCGGCAGCAACTCCTTCCAGATCATGCTCGACCAGTACAACTCGGATCTGGTGGCCGTTCACGCGGTGGGCATCGACGACGATCAGGACTTCATGGCCGTCTACGACGACTCGGGCTCGAAGGGGGGCGAGGTCGTGGTCTACGAGTTCTACGACAACGCTGTGGGCACCACCGAGCTGCAGCGCTTCGACGCGGCCCACATCCGTGAGCTGGTGAACATCGGCGGCTACCTGGTGGGTGGCGGCGATGACGGCGACCTGCAGATCCTCACCGATCGCCCCTGGGTGGAGATCGGCACGGTGAGCCCCTCCCTGGCCATCTCCGGCGACACCGTCAGCGTGCCCTTCACCGCGGACATGGACGGCTCCTGGGAGCTCTACTACAGCCCCACCGACGGCTCCGCGGCCGAGCTGCTGGCCGACGGCGACTGCGAGGCCGACGTGGAGACCACCGCCACCTTCACGGTGGGCTCGGGCTTCGAAGAGGGCGACAACGCCCTGTTCGTGATGGTCACCACCGGCGGCGTGACCGGCCACGACCGCGCCGCGGTCACCGTGGACAACCCGCCGAGCAAGGTCGATCTGTACTACGACACGGACAACGGCGTGGGCTTCGGGGACAGCCAGATCACGGTGAAGTTCCCGGGTGTCGAAGACGCGGACATCTCGGCGTACCACATCTACCTGACCATCAGTGAGTTCGACGAGGCCGACTACCCCGAAGGTACGACCGGCGGCCCCGACTGGGACGGTACCGACAAGAAGACTGGAGAGACCTTCCCCATCGTGCTGGCGGACCAGAGCCCGGGCGGGACCATCTCCAAGACCATCTCCCCCCTCACGAACGAAGTTACATACTACGTGGCTGTCCGTGCTATCGACGACGGAGGCCAGGAGAGCGCCATGAGCGACGTCATCAGCGTCACCCCCCAGCCCACCATCGGAGCCGCCGACCTGGCCGGCGAGACCGGCGGGTACTGCGGCACCCGCACCGCCTGGGGCCTGTCCGCCCTCGGCCTGGCCGGGCTGCTGGCCCTGGGGCGCCGCCGCGGAGCCGGCGTCGCGGTGCTGCTGCTCGCCTTGGCCGTGCCCCGGGCCGAGGCCGCGGTGGACGAGGAAGAGCACCCCCGCGCCCACGGCGACATCGAGCTGCGCTACGGACCCATGTTCCCGAGCAACGAGGCGATCACCTCGGTCTACGGCGACAGCGGCCACGGCGTGCTCTGGATCGAGGGCGGCGTGCGGGTCACCCGCTTCATCGAGCTGGACGTGGGTGCCGGCTTCTACCAGGAGCTCTCCACGAAGGTCTCCCAGGCCGACAACGACTACCACAGCTCCGAGCACACGATGATCACCGCCTGGCCGTTCACCGCGGCCCTCACCGGGCGGCTGGACATCCTGCACGAGCAGCTGCTGGTGCCCACCGCGCGCGTCGGCGCCGACTACTGGCTGTGGCGGGAGAACTGGTACGTCAACCCCGACGTGGGCGGCACCAGCGAGCTGTCAGGCGGCGAGTGGGGCTGGCACTGGGGCGTGGGCGCCAACCTGTTGCTCGACCGCTTCGATCCCCGGCGGGCGTCCTGGCTCGCCACCAGCATCGGCATCGACGACACCTACCTGGTGGTGGACTGGCGCACGACCACCCTGGGCGCCTTCGGCACCGGCGACGGCGTCTCCCTGCTCGATGGCGCCATGATCACCGTCGGGCTCAAGCTCGACATGTAGCGGCGGCCCCGCGTGCCCAGCTACCGCCTGCTGCTCGAGTACGACGGCACGGGCTACGTCGGCTGGCAGCGTCAGCCCCGCGGCACCAGCGTCCAGGGCCTGGTGGAGCAGGCCCTGGCCAGCATCTGCGACATGCCGCGGGTCGCCGTGATGGCGTCGGGCCGCACCGACGCGGGTGTCCACGCCCTCGGCCAGGTGGCCAGCTTCACCGTGCCGGTGGAGCGCACGGCGGACAACCTGCGCCGGGGCCTGAACAGCAAGCTGCCCGAGCAGGTGGCCTGCCTCGACGCTCGCCGGGTCCAGCCAGGCTTCGACGCCCGCAAGTTCGCGGTGGGCAAGCGCTATCGCTACCGCATCCTCGACGGGGATCGCCGCTCACCCACCCGTCAGCGCTACGTGGCCTATGAACGACGGCCCCTCGAGGTCGAGGCCATGGCGGCGGCGGCGCGGCACCTGGTGGGCACCCACGACTTCTCCTGCTTCCGCGCCGTGGGCTCCGACGTGCCCACCTCTGTCCGCACCCTGCGGGAGGTGGCGGTGACCCGGGTGGGCGACGAGCTGTGGGTGGAGGTCCGGGGGGACGGGTTCCTGCGGCACATGGTGCGCATCATGGTCGGAACCCTGCTCGAGGTCGGGCGCGGGCGGCTGGCGCCGGATGCGCTACCGGCCATCGTCGCGTCTCGGGATCGCGAGCGCGCGGCCAAGACGGCCCCTGCGCGGGGCCTGGTGCTGGTCGAGGTGGACTACGCTGGGGCCGACGCCGCCTGGGACGGCTAGTCGTCGTAGTCGTAGTCGGTGCCTTCGGCCGAGGTCTCTTCGGTGAGGTCGCCGCCGAGCTCGTTGAGCCCCTCGGACTCTTCGGCCTCCTCGGTGCTCTCGGGCTTGCCCAGGGGCGCCTCGTCCTCCTCTTCGAACTTGCGCGGGCCTTCTGCCTTCGCGCGTGCCAGAGCCGAGGCCGCGGGATCGCCGTCTTCGTCATGGGCGGGGGCGGCGCAGCGGGGGCAGGTGGGATGCGACTTGCCGAGGTCGTAGAACTTGGTTCCACAGGAGTGGCAGAGGTGGCGGGTACCGAGGTTGCGCTGACGGGTACGCATGGGCACGCCTCGTGGCATGAGGGTGGTGGCTCGAAGGACGACCGGCGGCGACGGAAAACCGCGGCTCCGATCGGCGCGCATACTAGTCGAACCTGCGGTGCAGTCAAGACCCCGGCTGCATTTTTCGAGCGGTCTGAGAGCAGGGGAACCGAAGAGGCCGGTGCGACGTCCGTCCGTACTGGCGTAGCCGACGCCCTGCGCGGCGTTAGGCATACCCTGGAGGCCCGATGGCAGATCCTTGGCCAGAGGCGGTACAGCGGCGCAACAAGCTGCGTCCCAGGCCCATCGGCATGGGGGGCGCCATGCTCGCCCTGATCGTGATGATCGTGGTCTTCATCGGGCTGGTGCTGTGGTACACCGTGAACCCCGCGGACTACAGACCGGGCACCCTGTCGGCCTATGAGCCCGTGCACGAGCTGGCCTCGGCCTGCCACGAGCGTCACCCACAGCTGGCCCGGGGGGCCGACGTCTACCTCGCCGAGGCGCTGCCCATGCTCGAGCGCGCCCGCTTTCAGGCCGGCTTCACGGACTGGGACGAGCTCGAAGGGCTCTTGTGTCGCACCCTGGCCGTGGACCCCGACAGCCTGCCGGCGGTGCTGGGCTGGGTCGAGCTGACGGCGCTGGGGGCCCTGGCCGACCCGCCGCGGGATGGTGACGCGGAGCTGGCCTGGGACCTGCTGCTGGCCGTTCACCGCCACGAACCGGACGCCGATGGCGTCGAACGTGTGGGCGCATTGCTCCATCGTGCGAGAAGCGCGCACTGAGCGCTTGACACCGGGGCCACCGTCCGGTAGATGGCCGGGGCTCGCGCCAGCCCCCCTGGGCTGGCTGCGCCCTTTGCGCCTCGAGGATGAATACCATGAAGACCTATAGCGCCAAGCCGGGTGAAGTCTCCCGCCAGTGGTTCGTGGTCGATGCCGAAGGTCAGACCCTCGGCCGGCTCGCCACCCGCATCGCCACGGTGCTGCGGGGCAAGCACAAGCCCCAGTTCACCCCCCACGTCGATACCGGCGACTTCGTCATCGTGCTCAACGCCGGCAAGGTCGAGCTGACCGGCCGCAAGATGGAGCAGAAGCAGTACCACCGCTACAGCGGCTACGCCGGGGGCCTGCGCTCCCTGTCCGCCGCCCACGTGCGTGAGAACGACTCCGAGCGCATGATCATGCAGGCCGTCAAGGGCATGCTCCCGAAGAACCGCCTGTCCCGCCAGATCATCAAGAAGCTCAAGGTCTACGACGGCCCCGAGCATCCCCACGAGGCCCAGCAGCCCGTGGCGTTCCCGGACCACGTGTAGGAGTCCACCATGGCCAACGAATTTGTCCAGTTCTACGGCACCGGCCGTCGCAAGAACGCCACCGCCCGCGTCTTCCTGCGCCCCGGTGGCTCCGGCCGCATCACCGTCAACGGCAAGGACGTCGAAGACTACTTCGAGCGTGAGACCGCCAAGATGGTGCTCCGGGCCCCCCTGGTCATCACCGAGACCAACGAGAGCTTCGACGCCTACGTGACCGTCCGCGGCGGCGGCAAGTCCGGCCAGGCCGGCGCCATCCGCCACGGCCTGTCCCGCGCCCTGGTCGAGGCCAACCCCGAGCTGCGTCCGGCGCTCAAGAAGGCCGGGTTCCTGACCCGCGACGCCCGCATGGTCGAGCGTAAGAAGTACGGCCAGCCCGGCGCCCGCAAGCGCTACCAGTTCTCCAAGCGCTAGCGCGTACGGCTCCGAAGCCTCCAGGCCGCTCCTGCAAAGGGGCGGCCTTGGTGCGTCTGGGCGCGGTTGTCGGTGGGGGCACAGGGAGCACGCGGAGGACGCGGACATCGCGAAGCGATGGGGCGAAAGCCGCCGCCGCAGGCGGTGGACCGTACGGGCTGCCGCCTGCAGGCCTGAGACGGGTGGTGATGGGCGTTGAGAGTGGAGTGGTGGCGCTTGTGGCCAATTCAGGCCGCTGCCGCTCCTTGCCCGAGGCGCGCTCGTCGCCCGCCAACCTCGGCGGTGCGCGAACGTAGCGGCAGCGCAATCCACCCCTCCACCAAGCGCCACTCCCTCTCAACACCTGTCTCCATCCACCGCTCGGAAGGACATCGCTTGCGATGGGGCAGACGCCCGCGAAGCGGGGGGGGGGGGGCCCGGCGGCCCCACCCCCCGAGCCCCCGCGGCCCGGTGCCCCCCGGTTTGGGGGGCACCATGCCC